>JAUQPW010000010.1:0-76503 GCA_030550175.1 bacterium | reverse complement strand
AAGGGAATAGATTCTCATACTTCTACTTTTCGGAGTCCTTTGGGGCTTATTCCTTCTCCTGCACCAGGGTTAGATCGCTGAAACCGATATAAACGTTGAGTCCTTCTTTGCCAAAGAAGCTCAGCCGCTTTTTTCCGCTTACTTCGGCTTGCAGGATCCGACCGGCTACTTCTACATAGACCCGGAGGGTGGAACCTTCGAAAATTACCTGTTGAATTCGGCCCTGGAAACAATTCAGATAGGCTTCATTTTCGGGATGATGGAGGATTTCTATCTCTTCCGGGCGCAAGTAGGCCAAAACTCGAGGGGGTGTAGAGCCCTGTGTTGCTATAGGGCAGTGACCTTCTGACATCTTCACTTTAATGGGCAGACCTTCGCAATCAAGGACCCCTAAGCCGCTCTCCGGTTCCCATTCTGTTAAAATTCCCCGGAAACAGTTATGAGAGCCTATGAAATTGGCTACAATGGGCGTTTGGGGCCTCAGGTAAATGTCCAGTTGGGTTCCGATCTGCTGAATTCGGCCACGATCCATGACGACAATTCGATCGGAGATGGCAAAAGCCTCGGATTGATCATGGGTCACATAAATGGCCGTCTTTCGAGTTCTCCGCTGCAACTCTTTGATTTGAAACTTCAGGGTATTGCGCAGATTGAAATCCAAGGAACTCAAGGGTTCGTCGAAAAGCAGCACCGTGGGATCTCCTACAAGAACCCGAGCCAATGAGATACGCTGCTGTTGACCACCGCTCAGTTGATGCGGTTTACGTTCCTCAAATCCCACCATCTCCACCAGATGAAGGACTTCCTGGACCCTCTTTTTGATTTCTTGCCTGGGAAATCCCCTCGCTTTCAACCCGAACGCCAGGTTCTCCTGCACGGTCATATGAGGGAATAAAGCGTGGCTTTGAAAAACAAACCCAACGTTTCGCCGATTGACCGGTACGGCATTCATCAGTTCATCATCAAAATAGATTTCTCCTTCGCTAGGCTCCACAAGTCCTGCAATCATCCGGAGAGTGGTTGTTTTCCCGCACCCACTCGGACCTAGAAGGGTTATAAACTCTCCGTTTTCAATAGTCAGGTTAACTTGATCCACAGCTACAATTTCCCCATATCTTTTGGTGACATTAACCAACCTGACAGAAGCCATCCCTGATCCTTTGCGTCGTAAATCCTACCGTAGTTAGAAGAACTACCCCGGTCAGCACGAAGTGCTAATTCGTTCTATGTCGTCAATTACCAAAATACCATTTTGCCTTACAACTCCCGCAGGATTTACGGCGCCCGGTATTTAGTACTGTATCATAAGTACACCGCCAAAGGTAGTGCAAAATGGCGTTTCACGCTACCTTCTACGGCCCCTTTAACGAGTACAGCTATTACTGCGTAGGATACTGAGTCTATTGTTTTTCCTTTGTCTAATAGCCCCTTATGTAAGTTAGGAACCGTCATCGGGATTACCTTACAAGAAATATTAAAAGAACCTTCCCTTTAAAAAGCGAGATCCAAACAATTTAAAGTAAACCATCAAAGCCAGAAAAGAAATGATTTGCAAAGTGGCGGCCAGGGCTGCGGTTGTGTTTTGGTAACCAAACCAGAGGATCTGGTTATAGACTTTTAAAGGTGCCGTGATATAATCCGGACCCGCGATAAATAAGGTAACTAGAAATTCATTCCAGACAATGACGAAATTCAAAATAATCCCTGCACTAATCCCTGGGCCTATCAAGGGGAGTGTGACTTTAAAGAAGGTATAGAGTGGGCTGGCACCCAGGCATAGGGCTGCCTCTTCATAAACCTTATCCAGGTCCTTTAGGGCGACCATAACCGGCATAAGCATAAGCGGAAAAGTTCCCACAATCATACCAAAACAGAGGCCCCAGAAAGAGTTATAGAGTCCATAAGTAAAGTGATAGATGAGCAGCAGACCGATCCCCAGAATAATAGCCGGTGAGTAAAGGGGTACATTCAGTAGAGTGAGAACGAATCTCTTTCCTTTGAACTCGTAACGTACCAGGGCATAAGCGGCCGGAATGACGATGAGAAAATTAAAAAGAAGGGTTACAAGGCTAACCCTTGAGCTGAGTAGAAGGGAATCGAGAAAACTTCCAAAGACATATTGATAATTTGCTAGGGTTAATTTTGGAGATCTACCCCGTGTCAAGAGGGAATACCAAAGGGTGACTCCAAAGGGCATGACAAAGATCAAAAGACAAAATAGGACATAGAGATAGGCCAGTCCATTAAGAAAGAGGATCGGGATCTTCGAAAGATAAGGACCAAGGAGGGGGATAGGGGCGTGTGAGGGTGTGGAAGCGTAAAAGATTTTTCCCTTTCCTTCCCTCTCCTTTTCGCTTTTTATCTGCGGATCTAAAGGGATCCCCGAAAGGCTCATACACGTGCTCCTTTAAAACCTGAGATTACAACGGATGGATTCATGTCAGGGCTCCTTTGGAAAACTTCAGGGAGAGATAGGTTACCGAAAAGGAAAGGACCATGACAACCATGCCCAGTGCTGCAGAGAGTCCATAATTGGACATGACCAGAGCCTGTTGATACATCTTGATGGAGACCACCTGTTGTTCAGCCTGGCTGCCCAGGAATAGAGGTATTTCATAGGCTCCTAGGTTCCAACCGAAGCACATTAAAAACCCGGCTACCATACCAGACCGTGTCAAGGGGAGGGTAATTCTGGAGAAAATTCTGAACCGGCTGGCCCCTAAGCATAAAGCAGCTTCTTTTAAGATAGGATCGATGTTCTGAAGGGCTGTCATAATATTTGCAACCATGAACGGAAAAGTTAAAATAGCCATGCCGAGAATGACGGAACTCTTTGAGTAGAGGAGGGATAACACATTAATCCCCAACCTTTCTAAAAGGGGTGAAAGAACCCCTTTAGGTAAAAACAAATAGTATAAACCAAAGGCCAGATACAACCCTCCAAAGAGGGGAAAGATCATCAAGGCCCGGGCTAGGTCTTTATAGGGAAAGCGGCTGTAGAGAAAGTAGGCAAAGGGATAACCTAAGAGGAGATCAACTATGGCAGAAGCCAGGGCCAGAAACACCGTGGTTTGGATGACTGCTCGATAACGACTGAACAGTTCTCTGTAATTATCCAGGGTAAATTTTTGTTCAAAGAAAAAGCTGGACCCCTCTGTGAAACTCATCATGACCAGGTAGAATAGAGGAAGTACCAGGAATAGAACGGTCAGAGTTACCGCCGGAAGTAAGAGGACAAAGGGAACACATCTTTGTTTTATGCGTTGGGCGCCGGATTTCATAACTGCCAAGTAGATTTCACCGACTTAACCCTGTTTACCCTTACCAGGAGCAAGCCCAGCCTGTCGTTATCGCCTACCAGGATGACCGCGGACCTCCCTATGAGGGTTCAAAGCAGGGATTTCGACCATATCGCTCATGGAAAACCCTATCCCTTGCTAAGTTGTTTAAAGGTAGATTCGATAAGAGGATTTAGTTTTATTTTGATCGTATATCCCATTCTGGATAGTGTTGTCAACAGGTAAAACAATCCTCTTCCTGTTTAGGCCCAGGATGGCGCTATCCCTGTTCTTCTGCCTGGTTTTGATTTTAGAGGAGGAAAGAGGGAGGTTAAAAGGTCCCGGCGTCAGGTTAAAAGAGTTAAGAACAGAATCCCTCTGATTTAGGAGGCAGGGCCCTGGAGCGAGGAAATCCAGGGCTTTTCACCTTTGTCCTGATGCCTATGGACATTGGGGAGTATTTATCCGGGTTCTCTTTTCTTCTCTTTAGGCTAATAGAGCCTTGAGTTCCTCCCCTTCCAGGGTTTCCTTTTCCAGAAGTGCATGGGCTAGAGTTTCCAATTTTTCGTATTTCCTCTGGAGGATATCCCGAACCCGTTGATAGGTTTCATCCACAATCCGTTTAACTTCCCTGTCGATTTCATCGGCTACCCGATCCCCGTACTCCCGACCATAGCCGAATCCGTTCACTCCCAGATAGGGGGATCTTCGGTCTTTCTCGAAGGTCAGAAGACCCAGGTTTTCGCTCATGCCGTATTCCATAACCATGCTTCGAGCGATATCGGTAGATTTTTGAAGGTCGTTTTGGGCTCCGGTTGAAATTTCCCGAAATACCAATTCCTCAGCGGCACGCCCTCCCAGGAGGACCGCCATTCTGTCTAAAAGCTCCGACTTGGTCATCAGGTACCGATCCTCCGTAGGGAGTTGTAGGGTCCAACCCAATGCCGCAATCCCTCGAGAGACAATGGAGATTTTATGAACCGGATCTGCGTGGGCGACGGAAGCAGCAACCAGGGCATGGCCTGCTTCATGATAAGCGACAATCTTTCTTTCCTGATCACTTAAAACCCGTTGCTTTTTTTCCAGACCTCCAATAGCCCGGTCAATGGCTTCTTCAAAATCCTTCATTTCAACGGCATTTTTATCCTTTCGGGCGGCTAGCAGAGCCGCTTCGTTGACAATATTGGCCAGATCGGCTCCGACAAATCCCGGAGTTCTGGCGGCAATAATGCTGAGATCTACGTCTTTAGCGAGTTTGACATTTTTTGCATGGATCTTTAAGATGGCTTCCCGTTCCTTACGATCCGGTTTATCTACCACAACATGACGATCAAATCGCCCGGGTCGCAACAAGGCCGGGTCTAAAATTTCTGGACGGTTGGTAGCAGCCATGATGATGACGCCCTTTCGGGAATCGAATCCATCCATTTCTACAAGGAGTTGGTTGAGGGTTTGTTCCCGCTCTTCGTGACCACCCCCAATAGGGGAAATCCCCCGGGCTTTACCCAAGGCATCCAGCTCATCGATAAAAACAATACAGGGAGCTTTCTCCTGGGCTTGTGCGAAAAGATCCCGAACCCGTGCGGCTCCTACACCTACAAACATCTCTACAAAATCCGATCCGCTAATATTAAAGAAAGGAACACTGGCTTCCCCGGCTACAGCCTTGGCTAATAAGGTTTTCCCGGTACCGGGAGGACCTACCAGTAAGACTCCTTTCGGAATTCTACCTCCCAGCCTCTGGAATTTCTCCGGATTTTTCAAAAATTCTACAATTTCTTTGAGTTCCTCTTTGGCTTCCTGTAATCCGGCCACATCATTGAAGGTAATCCCGGTCTTATTTTCACTCTGAATCTTGGCTCGACTCTTTCCAAAGGAAAGGATCCCGGTCCCTGCGTTTCCCATCCTCCTGAAAAAATAACCCCAGATGGCGATTAAAATGACCAAGGGAACAACCCAAGATAAAATATCTCGGATCCAGGGATTTTCATATTGGCCCGAATATTGGACCCCGACTTTTTCCAGATCTTCTATCAGTTTAGGATCTTCAACTTTAACTGCAACATAAATCTTCCCCTGGTTTTGTGTCTTTGCATCTTCCTTAGAAACCCCCCGTATAAAATCTGAACCGATTACTACGGATTTAAGTTTTCCCTCTCGTATAAGACTCTTAAAGTCACTATAGGATATTTGTTGAACGTTGGGTGTAAACAGGTGATATTCAATGAAAAATAAAAAAATAAGAGCTCCCAAAATATACCAGAGGGAAGATTTGGCTTTCATGTTCATAGTAAAAAACCTCCTACCACTTAATGTAAAACCTAGAAGCCTCTCTGTCAAATATCCGATGAATAATTGTATTTGTATCGACCTGGCAGGGAAATAAAAAACACTCCCTAACCCCATATGCGCCAGGTTAAGTTGAAAAACCCCGTCAGGGACGAACCGTTGGTATCCCCCGACTTGCGTCGGGGGATTCAGTAATTCAGAATTTTTTCAAGCTCCTTGGCCGCATCCTGTTAAACAGGTCGCCCCGCTGGGGCTAACCTTCTTATCCTGGCGCGTAGGTTCCCTAACCCTCCTCAAGGGCTTTCTGGGGCAGGCTTTTTGGACCTACCCCCTTCGACTCCCCTTCCCTTTGAGAGAAGGAGAGAGTGGAGACCCAGATCATCCCCAGGTTCCCCCCTTCCCGCGTCGGGAAGGGGGTCAGGTTGGAAAAAATCTACCCTTGAAAGTTGAGGGAGAGGCGCGTAGAGACAGAAAAAAAAATGACACCTGCTAAATTGTGACTGTTACGAATAGTTCAGTAAGCCTCCGGAGCAATTATTTTTAGGGAAAGGTCTTCTACGGCCAGGAAATTCTCGGGATTTCGTTGGGGGGTGAAAATAGCTAAAATCCCGGGTTGTTTTCCGGGAGTTAAACTTCCTAAGATTTTTTCTAATCCCAGATATCGGGCACCGTTTAGAGTAGCCCATTGAATCAAATTAACCGAGGGAAGATGGGGGAATGCGTGTTGGATTGTTTTGAGTTCGTCCAGGATACTGAGTCGATTGTTACTGGCTAAACTATCGGTGCCCAAAGTAATATTGGGATGAACAGCGGCCATTTGATCGATGGGAGGAAGCCAACCCTCAACAAAGAGGTTGCTTTTAGGGCAAAGGGCTATAAAGGTATTGGGTTGAGTAGCCAGATGCTGAAGTTCGTCTTCCCGGATATAGATCAGGTGAACATAGAGTCGGCGGTTTTCAAATCCTAAACAACGTTCGGCATAAAAAACAGAACTGATTCCGGCAGGTTTCCAGTTATCCAGGGAGTATCCCAGTTGTCGAAGGTAATCGGCAAAAAACCCCCTGCCTTCTTCAATCAGCATACGCTCTTCCGGGTTTTCTAATAAATGCAAAGAGAGGGGAGTTCTCATTTCCAGCGCATAAGTAGCTACTTTCTGCAAAAGAGGTTCCGAACAGGAATAAATAGCATGCCCCGTTAATCCGGTCACAATCGGGGTTCTGAACTCTAAGAAGTTTTCTTCTTGTGGGATTATATCCCTTATCTCTTCGGGTCTTCGGGTTGCTCCCTCTCCACGTCCCTGTATCTCCAAGTCTCCGTTCCTCCGCATCTTCTCTCGGTTCAAGAATGCTTTTCCCTCTTCAAAGATTCGCTCGGCGGCTTGAGGATCGAACTTAATCAATTCGAGAAGGAATAGCCCCCGTAACCCGGAGTTCCTAAAAAAAGGGAGGGAACGTCCTGTATTCCCAATATCAACCAGGCCGATTACTCCTTCCTGCCGCAGCTCCTGCAAGGCTTCTTGAATTCCCTGCTCGATCCTCTGAGGATCGACATTTCGTAATTCCATTACCTGTCGGACAAAGGAGGGTAATCCCTCACCCGGTCGAAGTTGACCTCGCAAATGGCTTAGTTCCAAATGGCAATGGGTGTTTATAAATCCAGGAACCAATACCGCTTCATAACGCTGTTCCGGGATCTTGGGAAATCGT
Source organism: bacterium (assembly GCA_030550175.1). Taxonomy (GTDB): domain Bacteria; phylum Moduliflexota; class Moduliflexia; order Moduliflexales; family JAUQPW01; genus JAUQPW01. Next base: position 69,230 of record JAUQPW010000010.1, on the reverse strand, counting down.
GCCCGTACTTCTCGCCAGGGCCCACAGTCCAAAATCGTTCCATTCTTAGAAAGGACCACGGCCCCCTCTCGAAGAGGAGGAGTTGTGATGGGAAGTACAAGGGGAGCTGTTATCAGGACAACAGGGGAGGAATAGGAAAAGGGGGGGAGTATAGGCGCCTCTCCCTTTCTTCCACTCTCCCGTCTTCTCATTTTTCTTTTGTCTTTCATCGATAGAAAAGGATTTCCTGGATTCGTTCGAGGGTTTTGTATTTCAGAGGAGTCTTTTGGAGATGGATTTAGATCAATTCATATTGCATATTTCGCCGTCTTGGGATAAATCCGGCCATGCGGATGTGATACTCTGCCTGAGCAGTATCCATTTTGTAGTGAGCCCCTGCAGCCCTGACCACGTTTTCCTCGATCATGATCGAACCAAAATCATTAGCTCCGTAATAGAGTCCGGCTACGGCTATTTTAACCGGCATGGTGACCCAGGAAACCTGGAGATTATCCACATTATTGAGCATAATTCGGGAGATGGCCAACGTAGCCAGGTATTCATGTCCTGTGGTATTTCCTTCAATTCTGCGCCCTAATACCGTGTTTTTGCTTTGATAGGGCCATGGGATAAAAGCCGTAAATCCCCCTCCTTCCTCTTGTAGCTCACGGATACGGATTAAGTGTTCCAGGCGATCTTCCAAAGTCTCAATATGGCCAAACATCATGGTGGCCGTTGTACGAAGACCCAGTTTATGGGCTATCCGCATGACCTCCAGCCACTCTTCGGTGGTGCACTTATTTTTGGCAATTTTCCGTCGAACCCGATCCACGAGAATTTCAGCACCGCCACCGGGAATGGAATCCAGACCTGCTGCCATCAACCGCCGGATAACCTCTTCGATGGAAAGCTTGCTGATCTGGGTAATATGAATGATTTCCGGGGGACTCAAAGCATGAAGTTTAATGGGATATCGACTTTTGATCTTTCGGAAGAGATCTTCGTAATATTCAATTCCCAGGTCTGGATTATGCCCTCCCTGAAGGAGAAGTTGATGCCCACCCAGTTGTAAGGTCTCTTCGATTTTTGCATATAGCTCCGCTTCTGTCAGGACATAGCCTTCCTCGTGACCGGGGGGTCGATAAAAAGCACAAAAATGACAATCTGCGTTGCAAATATTGGTGTAGTTTACGTTGCGGTCGATGATATAGGTCACGATCTTATCCTTTTTCTTCATCATCCGCAATTCATGAGCCAGAAGCCCTAATTCACTCAGGGGTAATTTTTGGTAAAGCTGCTTTCCCTCCTCCAGGGTAAGGGGTTGGAAATTCAGGGCTTTGTCTATTAAACGGGTTATCATAAAGCCAGAGGTCAGAAGCCAGAAGTCAGAATAGCTTCTGACTTCTGATTCCTGAATTTAATGGCCTGCATTAAGTTCTCTCAGTTCAGAAATAAGTCCTTGCTGTCCGGCCAGATGATAAAATCTTCGAAGACCTTCATATTCCTTAGAACCCAGTTTATAGAGGATGGTAGAGGTCAGATAAGATTCATAAACATCCGGTGAACCTCCATGGAGTTGGGCCCATTCCCGGGCAATTTCCGGGATATGTTCCAGTCCAACCTCCAGGCTTTGATAGAGGGCCTGGATTAACTCCTCACATAAAGAACCCAATTTAGCTGCCCAGAAGGCAAAAACAAAAGGAAGTCCAGTCCATTCCTGCCACTCCAGGGCTAAATCATACACATAGGGAAACTGCCGACGATATAGGAAAGCCCGGTCTCCGATGATAAGCCCTCCTTGTCTTCCCCGAATTTCTCCTTCGTACCCAGGTTTTCCCATGCGGAAAGAAAGGGATCGTTTATATTTACGGGCCAGCAGAATCTGTACCAGGGCATTGGAAGTCCGTGAGGAGTAATCTAAGATAACCGATTGAAGGGAAGAAATGGGAACTTCAGCCACCAACAGGACCGTTTGTACAGCCCCTCGGGCTGCAATTCCTATATCAGGAACCAGGGTCAGATCGGGAATACGTTGATACTCCAGGGAAGGAATCAATCCAATTTCACCGTTCCCTTCTATAAGGGCCTGTGCGCACACACTGGGGATTTCAAAAGACAGCTCATAACCTGATGGAAGCATTCCACGCTCCAGTCCATAAACTAAAGGCTTGGTATTCAAATAAGAAACGGCAATAATTCGGATCATGGATCTGTTCTCCGGGGTTAGTAACTCCAGCAAAAGATAAGGAATCGCTATAAGCCCTGGAGACTCTAAAACCTCGAAAGTTTTAACCTAACGATCGGGAATAAACAATCAATAACCAATAACAGACGACGGACAACTTATGGAATAGCTTCTGTCGGTTCCCCGAGATCCTCCACAACGCCATACAGGCTATCCCGTTCGATGGGGTGACGTCCGGCTTCGCGGATAAGGCGGATGAGTTCCTCCCGGGTCATTTCCTGGGAAGTTTTGGCTCCAGCCATATGATAAATCTTTTCCTCTACCACCGTTCCATCGATATCGTCCACCCCATAACTTAAGGCCAGCTGGGCGACCTCTGGACCGATCATGATCCAATAGGCCTTGAGATGGGGAATATTATCCATCATTAATCGGCTTACGGCGTAAGTCTTAAGATCGTCCACCACAGAAGTTTGAGGGATATGGGACATATCGTTGTTTTCATTGTGGAATTTGAGAGGAATAAAAGCGGTAAAGCCGCCGGTTTCATCCTGGAGATCTCGAAGAGCCAGCATGTGGTGGAGCCGATGTTCATAGCGCTCGATATGTCCGTATAACATGGTACAGGTGGTACGTATACCCAGTTTATGGGCAGTTCGATGTACTTCGAGCCACAGCTCTTGATCGGCTTTGTCGGCACAGATCTGTTGACGGATCTCCGGGTGAAAAATCTCGGCCCCTCCCCCCGGCATAGAATCCATACCGGCTTCCTTTAAGGTTCGTAAGGCCTGTTCAATGGTCATCCTAGAGCGCTTGGCCATATATGGAATTTCGACGGCTGTAAAAGTTTTTAGATGAAGTCCGGGTCGGATTTTCTTGATTCCCCGGAGCATCTCCGCATAATATTCAACCCCCAGCTTGGGATGAACCCCATTTACAATATGAAGCTCATGAACGACCCGATTATCGTATTGGTGTACCTTACGATAAACGTCTTCCAGGGACATTTCATAACCGCCTTCCTGTCCGGGTTTCCTGGCAAAGGAACAAAAACTACAACTATAGATACAAATATTGGTACTGTTAATATGAAAATTCCGAATAAAATAAGCTTTATTTCCATGAAGTCGTTCCCGCACCAGATTGGCCAGATATCCCAGCAGGTTTAAATTATCACAATTAAAAAGCCGCAAACCTTCTTCGAAGTTGAGCCGTTTTCCTTCATGAACTTTCTCAATAATATCTTTGTAATCGGGATAACGCTCGAGTAGTACGGAAAGCAAAGTTCCTCCTCAATAAAGAGGCGAGAGGACCAAGAACAAAGGGAAAAGGAAATTTTATTTTTGCCTTTTATCCTTTGCCTTTTATCCTTTGCCTTTTGCTAAAAAACGGTTACTTCCACCGGATGAGGAATAATTCCTTTCCGGTAGCCTTTTTCCAGGAAAAGTTGAATTGCTTTTCTTCCAGATTCCCCAAAATCCAGAGTTAGCTCATTAACATACATACTTACAAATTTATCCGTCAACTTCGGTTTCAAGCCCCGAGCAAAGTTAGCCGCATAGGCCAATGCTTCTTCCCTGTAGGTAAGGGCATAATGGATACTCTGTTTCAAGTAAGCCGAAATTCGGGTGATTAAATCCCAACCCAGATCTCGGCGAATCACATTTCCACCCAATGGAAGTGGTAATCCGGTCTCTTCGTACCACCATTCTCCTAAATCGATGATTTTATGAAGTCCGAGATCTTTGTAAGTAAGCTGGCCTTCGTGAATAAGGAGTCCTGCTTCACAAATCCCTTCCTGTACAGCCTCTAGAATTTTATCAAAGGGAATAATTTGGTAGGTAAACCCAGGCTGGAAGAGCTTTAAAGCCAGATAGGCCGAGGTTTTAATACCCGGGATAGCAATGGTTTTTCCGGCCAATTCCGAGGGAGGAAAAGGTTTAGAGGCAACGACCAGGGGACCATACCTTAAACCCATACTGGCCCCTGAAGAGAGAAGAGCATATTTGTCTGCAATATACGCATAGGCATGGAAGGAAACGGCAGTTAGATCATACACCCCCTGCGTCGCTTTTTGATTAAGGGTCTCGATATCTTGGAGAATATGTTTAAAATGTAAATGGCCTGTATCTATTTTCCCATGAGCCAGCGCATAAAACATGAAGGCATCATCGGAATCCGGACTATGGGCAATGGTAATTTCTCGAATGGACATAGGCTACCTCCACACTTATAAGGGTATGCTTCCCCTGGGGAACTGTCAACCATCTAAATTTTAGATTTCAGTTTTCCTGGGTAAGAATTAACTCAATAACCCCTTAGCGGATTATTTAACCAACCATGAAGAGCAGAAAGGGTTAGTGATTCTTTGTTAATTTAGACGATTTAGGACAAAAAGTTTATAAGTTAACACAAACTCCTTGACAAGCCTCCTCTTTGTTTAGTATGTATTCTCTAGTATTTTATCTTCAAGTTACAACTTCTACAGTCTTTCTTTAAAAAGAAAATGGACGAAGAAATTATAGCCAGTTTCGTTCATGAAATCAATAATTCTTTGTACGCTATTCAACTCTCTGTCAGTCATGCCTTAACAGATCTAGAACCGGAGAGAAAGACACAATTGTTAGAAGGAGTCTTACAACAAATAGATCAGATAGCCGACTTAACAAAAAAACTAAGGGATTTTTCCAGGTCTTCCCAGGAAATCTCGGAGATAGAGGTAAAAAGCTTCTTGAGGGAGATTATCTCTCTGTTGGCACCCTATCTCAAGCGTAAACGTATTCAACTTAATGCCAAATTCGAGGGGGCACCCATTTTTATAAAAGCTAACTTGAATCAATTGAAAGAGGAATTTTTCAATTTGATCAAACGTACCGGCTTAGGAGAAGTTGGAAAATCTTCTGGGACCCGGGAGCTGGAAATAAAAATAACCGAAGAAGGAGATCGGGTAATTATAGAAGCTACGGGTCCAGAAGCATCGGCAGATCGATTTGCGATTAGTAAAAACCTAAGTTCGCAAATCTAAAGAAGATAAAGGTCGATTTATGGCTATAAGTAAAAGTAAAATTAAAAGGAAACGAACAAAATTAAAACAAAAATATAAACGAAGGAAAAAAATGCTAAAGCTCAGGCGGCAAGAAGCTGCGGCCATGGGCAGTCAGGAGACCGGCACTTCAGAGGTCAAGCCTGAAGGAAGATCAGCTCAAAAATCGGCAGGGGAAGGAAAAGGAGCTTCAAAGTCCGCAGGGTTTATTCAAGAAGAGGAGACTTCCACACCTGAAGAAGCTGAAGAGGTTATACCTGAGGAAGAATCGGAATCCGAATCTGATCAGACCTCTTTGAGTTCGACTTCCGAAGGGGCTTCTGAAGAGCAGTTGTCTTGAAATCAAGGGAGTATAGGAATTAGCCTATACTCCCGCCTCTTTTTATTCCCCTATGATTTCCATGCTTCCCATCGGATCTATTTGAAAACGAAAGGGGGTTTTAATCGGCTAAACGAGTTGAAGACCTTGGGTTATTCTTCGTCCAATCCCATTATCCTTAAGATAAGGAAAGAACAAAGCAATATTTACCGCCCTTTTCAAGAAATTTTTCCATACTCCAGAGTTCCCGGCAGTTTCGCCCAGCTTCAGCCCTAAGGGGTGGTTGAAAGTCTCAGGTTAACGGGAATCTTTCCGTTATCCGAATCGATGTAGTATTTTTTAACCTTGGAAAGGATTTTTTCCATATATTCCAGATAAAGACGGGTTCGGGTAACGTCCGGAGATTTTTCATATTCTTTCAGGAATTCCTTAAAGCGGTTTGCTTCTCCGGTTGCTTCAGAGATCTTTTTTTCCTTATATCCCTGAGCTTCCAGCAAAAGGGATTGAGCTTCTCCACGGGTTTTAGGTAAGAGATTATTTACGTAGCTATGGGCTTCGTTGATTTTTCTTTCTCTATCAGCCCTGGCATTGGAAACATCTTGAAAGGCCTGGACTACCGACGGGTCTAGATTAATACTCATGATATTTGCCGAAATTACATGAATACCACTCTTATAGCGATCCAGGGCTTCTTGGGTCTTTTGTTTCACAGTATCCTGAATAACCAGGCGTCCAGAAGTTAGTACCTCATCAACAGGTAAATTTAGAACGGTCTCTGTTAATATGGAAGCTGCAACATTTTTTATGAGTTTCTGAGGATCTTCTACTTCAAAAAGAAATAGAGCCGGGTCTTGAATCACATATTGGAGGACCATGGCAATATTGAGGATATTGGTATCCCCCGTCAGGAGTTCCATTCCCAGGGGAGGTTCCTGACCCTGGCCTTCTGTAACCAGCTCGAATCCCACCCCTGTTTTCATAACGGCTGTGGTCTTGAGGGTATTCACCTGATCTACCGGCCAGGGGATCCGATAGTGCATTCCAGGCCCCAGGCGAGAACTTATAATCTTACCAAAGCGCCTGATTACAGCCTGTTCGTCAGGGGCAACGGTAAAAAAACCCGTGGATAAATACCCGGCTATCAGGACAAGGAAAAGGATTCCAACCAACTGAACTTTTCTTTTTTGGGTCATAAGGAGGGCTTGCGTAAAGGTTTATACGTAATACCTTGTAAAGCTTTGAACAATAAAGATTGTCATTGCGAGCCTTTCACTACTCCAGGATGAGCCCGGCAAAGCAATCTTTTCTGTCAACGGGTTGTTTTGCTTCACCTGCCATGACAGGTTAAATTAATTAACACTAACTTCAAAAGGCAGTCAGAGTAATCCTCTCTAAGTTGAGGGGTTATCCGGCAGGATCACTCCTTGCCTATGCCTTGCTATCTTACAGGAGCCTGGTCTTTCAAAGCCTCTTTCTTCTCGATAACGGGTTTCATTCCTTCAGGGTTATTAAGCAATTTAATCACATCGGCATCGGAGGGGAAAAAGATCAAGGTTCGGGTATCAAAAATTTTCTCGTAAGCCTCCAGGGTTCTCAGGAACTTATAGAACGGGGGATTATTGCGGAATGCTTCTGTATAAATTCGCATGGCTTCACTATCTCCCTGGGCTCGATAATTTTCCGCTTCTTTATAGGCTTCTGCCAGAATTTTTGTTTTCTCTCGTTCTGCCTCTGCAATGATACGAGCAGATTCCATTTCCCCCTCAGAGCGATACTTTGTTGCCATACGTCCACGTTCGGCTACCATACGTTCAAAAACACTCTGTTTATTCTGCTCCGGGAAATTGAGGGCTACCAAGCGAACATCTATGACTTCAATTCCGTAATTCCTGGCATTTTTTCGGGTATTCTCCAGGATTTGAGCTACGACCTTTCCAAACTGAAATTCTTCCGGTTTCGTAGAAATTAATGCATTTAAGGGATAGATTCCTAAGGTAGAACCGATTTCGGAAGATACTATATCGGCCAGTCGAATTTCTGCATGGGTCCTATCTATAAGGGTCTCCACAAATCTCTTGGGATCTCCCACCCGCCATAAAGTGATATTGGAAATAGAAATATGATTCTTGCTTTGGGTCAGATATTCCATGGTAGGAGGTTGGAAGCTCATGAGGCTTCGATTGATTTTTTGAACCTGATGAAAAGGGGCGGGGAGCTTTACATGGAGACCGGGTTCTGAAAGAACCCTTACGACTTTTCCAAATCGCTTAACCACGCCATATTCACTCACATCTACGGTAAAAAACATGGAGTAGAGACAAAGCAATCCTAAAACCCCCCCCAGGAAGCCAATTGATTTTTTAGTTCTATGGGGAAGATGTTGGAAGCGTGAGACCGTTTGTGACCAGAACCTTGTAAAGAAATTCATTAAATTTCTAGGTTCCCAATGGGTTGAGATGCTTCTCATGGTTCTTGTACGAGAGGCCGAATCATCCAAAGATCAACATCTTTGACGTATTGAGGCCCGGGCCTTATGGTTTTTTGAACTCTCGGTAAAACCGTCTCAAGGGTTTCTATGTAAAGGCGGAATTGATTGAGCTCAGGGGAAAGTTGATAGGCCTGATTTCTTAGAAGGAAGGCCTGGGCATCTCCCTGAGCTTTCAAGATTTTTTCCTCTTTAAAAGCCAGACTGGACTGAATGGTACTGGCAGCTTCTCCTTTGGCTGTGTTGATCGTTTCTTCGGCAAAGGTCAAAGCCCGGTTGATGATATGAATTTTATCTTCCTGGGCACTGGCTACATCCCGGAACGCCGAATGGACTTCTCTGGGAGCATCTACCGATAACAATTGTACAAAAAGAACCTGAATACCGGCCTGATACCCGTCCAGGGCATCTTGTAGGATACGTTGTACCTTCTTTTCTATATTTCCCCTTTCCGTCGTAAGGATAGAGTCAACCATCATCTGTCCGATAACTTCACGAAGTCCGGCTAAGGTCATACTTCGTACCAGTCGGTCCGGTTCACCGAATTTATAAGCATATTGCACAGGATCCTTGATTTGATATTGTACCGTTACATTAATATCTACAATATTTTCATCTCCGGTTATCAAAAAAGCTTCATTTTCTACTTTTTTCTGCTCGGCCCAGAGGGTCGTGGAAGTCATAGCCGTTGGTGCAGGATTGGAAGGACCTGCTACGGTTAAGGTTTTAATAGGATTTGGATTATTCAGGGTAGAACCGGCTGAAGATCGGAACCCAATCTCGACCCTTCGAACCAGATCTTGATGGATCTTTTCGATTTTTTCAACAGGCCACGGCAGATGGTAGTGAAGACCGGGAGTTAGATCAGAGGAGACCATTCTCCCAAAACGTAATTTCACTCCAATTTCTCCCGGTTCGACGGTTATAAAACCGCTATATAGGTAAAGAACTACAAGGCTGAGGATGACTCCCCATTTGATCCGGGGGGTTGTTACATGAAATCCGGTGAGGGCACTCATCCAGTCTCGCACGCGGATCCATTCTTCGGGTATGTGGGTCCGGCGGATGCTGGAGACAAATAAGCCGATCATTCCAATGGCCACAATAATTTTAAGGCGTTCCGGAATAACGCTGGTGGTGGTTCCAAAAGTAGCCCGGGGATCAAGGCCAGAGCTCAAATATATCCAGTTGACTATATATCCGGCCAACAAGCTGATCACCACAATAGCTCCCAGGTAGAGGGCAACCACCTTACGACCCAAAAATTTTAATAGGACTACAATGGCCCCGATATTGGTTGCGGGTCCGGATAAGAGAAAAACCAAAGCAGCTCCCGGATTTAATCCTTTTAAGATGAGGGTTGCAGCAATGGGCGTCGATGCTGACGCACAGGTATAAATCGGAATACCGATGAGCAGCATGAGTAGCATCGTTATAAAACCCCCACTTAGATATTTTTCAATGAAAGAGGCCGGAAGGAGCGTAGCGATAATCCCGGATAAAACCACTCCCAGGACTAACCAGTAAGAAGTTTCGTCAATCAATTCAAGAAATCTCTTATAAAATTCCTGAATCCAATGCGTATGTGTAACCACAGGGGGTTCTAAGAGGATTTCCAACTGAGGAGGAGGTTCTGGCAAAGACCCCTCCTCTACCAGATCAGGATGGGGATCCCGGGTTATAGGGGGTTGATCGGGTCTTGGAGCACCTGGTGTATCATCCCCCCACAAATTCGCTACAATACCGGCCGTCACGGCTGTAAAAAAAGCAGCTATGGGGCGTGCCACGGTCATAATGGGGTCCATCAGAGCGTAACTCAGGCTGATGGAATCTACCCCGGTTTCCGGAGTTGAAATGAGAAAAGAAACAGTGGCACCTTTGGTGGCACCCTGTTTTCTTAAAGAAAGCGCCGTGGGAAGGACTCCACAGGAACATAAAGGCAGGGGCACTCCCAGAAGAGATGCCCAAAAAACCGACTTGATCTTTCCCGCTCCCAGGTATTTAAGAAAGGTTTTGGCCGGAATGAGTAAGTTTAAGAGAACCCCTATAATATAACCAAAGAGAAGAAAGAGAGAAGCTTCCTTAAAAACTGTCCAGATTTCTTGAAGGATTTGAAGTAAGAAATCAATCATTCGTCACCAGAAAAACCTACCCCCTCCCTTTATCCGGGAGAATTAATCCCCTCGTCCCTATAGGATGAGGGGATGGAAGGCCAGGTATTTTTTACACTACTTTGGTAAATACTTCTTGTCCAACTGACAGGCCACAGAGTATTGAGGATCAACCACATTGGCAACTTCAATTTGAGCTGCCTGCCCCAGTAATTGATAAGCTTCCATTTTGTCAAAACCGTAGTCTGTAACCAACCAGTTAATTAAATCCACACAGGCAATTCTCAGGGCATCGATCAGAGGTCGTGTACTGCCGATAGACATGATAAATTTATCATTCTCCAGACGGGGCCAGTTGATGGTTTTCCCTTTGATCAAATCCACAGTGAACTCTACGTCCATGGAGGTCTCGATAGCCGCTCCCATGACCTCGCCATCTCCTTGTGCGGCATGTCCATCACCAACCATAAACAAAGCACCGGGTTCAAAAACTGGAAAATACATGGTTACCCCGGAAACGACCTCATTAAAATCCATATTAGCCCCATGAGGGCCCGGCACCAGAGAGCTGATACATTCCTTTCCCGGAGGAGCCGTACCAATAGTTCCTAAGAACGATCGGATAGGAACCTCTGCCTTTCCTGCTTTGCTCTTGGGCATATCCAAAACTGCCGCCGTTCTGTCTGGATTAAACTTCCAGACATATAAAGTATCCTTCACCGGATCTGTCACCATTTGGGTCTTATACTCTGGAGCCAGAGCTCCAAAATAGGGAATGGCCCCGCCCCAACCCCAATCCCGGTTTGGAGCAACCTTTAACAGTTTCACCACCAGCGTATCTCCGGGTTCTGCCCCTTCAATGTAAAAGGGACCCGTTTGAGGGTTCACTTTGGTGAGATCCAGTTTGGGAGCTAAGGTTTTATCTGTGGGTGCAAAGGCATCATTGGATGCATCCCGGGTTCTTGTAATTACTTTATCCCCAGGTTTAATTTTTAAAGCAGGAGGATGAGAATGACAGTAAGTGAAATAAACTTTGTCCCCCGGGTCATATCTATGCTCTGCCGCTGAAACAGGAAAACTAAGCAACAAGGAGAAAAGAAAAACCGAAACGCTGACTACCCCTACGAATCGTTTGATTAACAACCTCATAATTAACCTCCTTAGTTAAAGTCCAGGGTTAACTCCAAGAATTATAAGCAGGTAAAAGAATTTATTCAGGTTTATGATCACCTCCTTCCCCATAGACATAATTACGGTCGTACAAAAGTCTGAATAAATCCGAATTTAACGGTAAAATCATACTGGTTTTATCGTTCATGAAAGATTTATAAGCTTCCAGGGTTCTTAAAAACTGATAAAACTCAGGATTTTTATTAACGGCTTCTGCATAGATTTTGGTTGATTCAGCTTCTCCTTCCCCTTTGTAAGCCTGGGCGACCTTGTAAGCTTCCGACACAATCTTCGTCCTTTCCTTGGCGGCCTCTGCACGTATCTTAAGCCCTTCTTCCTCACCCTCTGATCGATATTTCATGCTAATACGCCCCCGCTCCGATTTCATCCTCTGAAAAACACTTTCCCGATTTTTTTCTGGAAAATCCAACTGTTGTATCCGAACATCGGCAACGAAAATCCCGTAATCTTGACTTGCAATCTCCCGACACTTCTTGGTCACTTCTGCCATAATCGCGTCAGCTTGATAATCTTCAGGATTCACGGTGATGAAAGTTGTCAGTTCTACTTTACCCAGGGCCGCACCTAATTGTGCCGATACGATATCTAAAAGCCTGGATTCAGCCCCTTTTTTGTCGAAAACCGTCTGTAGGAACTTCTTGGGATCTTCAATTTTCCATAAGAGAAAACTGGAAGCCATGATGTTTTTCTTGCTTAGAGAAAGAAATTCTTGAGACGGGGATTCAAAAACCCAAAAACGGTTATCGAATCGAAGGACATCCTGAAAGGGATAAGGGTACTTAAGTTTTAAACCCGGTGATTTGATCACACGAACCGGATTACCAAACTGGGTTACAATCGCATATTCCCGTTCGTCAACAATAAAAAAGCAGGACCATCCTACCAGGAGAATAAGAATTATCAGGATAATATGTATTTTCCTTTGCATCTCTACCAGCTTAAACTCTAAAATAAAAGCTTGTCAAGTTTTATTTGATAAAATTATTTTAAAGCAAGATGTAAGCCTGGCTGACAAATTTTTCAAGGACCTAGGGAACCTAAGAATTCGACTTCTAAAGCTTTCATTACCCTAAAACGTGATGCGTAAAATGTGACTAAGTCCTATGTAAACCTGATAGGCCCTTTCACAGATTATGCATTGCGTTATTATTATTCCTTATGATTTATGAACTCAGGATTTACAAAGCAATGCCAGGACGAATGCCGGATCTTTTGGACCGCTTTGCAAAGATAACCCTTTCGTTCTTCGAAAAGCATGGAATGAAAGTTATCGGATTCTGGCAACCCCTGGTAGGAAATAACAGTGAACTTATCTATCTCCTCGCCTTTGAAGACGCCGGTCATTTTGAAAGAGCCTGGAAAGCCATGAAAGAAGACCCCGAATGGTTAAAAGCTCGAGCCGAAACAGAGAAGAATGGCCCCTTAGTGGAAAACGTCCAGAACCTACTTCTAACCCCTACAAGTTTCTCTCCGATGAAGTAGAGAGTGGGAGGTGTGGGGGTGTGGAAGTGTGGGAGTATACACTCCCATACCTCCATACTCCCATACCTCCACACCCCCACACTTCCATACCATTTTCATGAGTCTTAAAGATAAAATCAAATCCCGGGCGGAAATCATTGAGATAGCCTCTCATCTCCGAAAAGCCGGGCGTAAGATTGTTACCACCAATGGAGCCTTTGACCTCCTACACCTGGGTCATGTAAAAATGCTTCAGGAAGCCAAGAGTCTGGGCGATGTTCTTATCGTGGGGGTTAACAGTGATACTTCTATACGTAGATTTAAAGGCCCCCACCGACCTATTTATTCAGAGCGGGATCGGGCAGAGATGTTGGCAGCGCTTGCCTGTACCGATTATATTACTATTTTTGATGAATTAACCCCGGTTACTCTTTTAGATCATATCAGGCCCCATATTCACGTGAACTCTCCGGAACATGGGTATGATTGTATTGAAAAAGAAGTTGTTCTTCGCCATGGAGGCGAAATTTATCTTTCCAAATTAATAGAAGGTCTCTCTACCAGTTCCCTTATTGAAAAAATCTTACATGTTTATAGTCAGCCTTCTTATAAAGCCGTTTTTTTAGACCCGGAGACCCTTTTTAAAGATCCACAACTTATCCCTCCAACATTAGATAATTTCGATGAGGGGGTGCTTCGGGTATTACCCGGCTTTTTACAAGCCGGTTATCGATTGATTATCCTGGCAAACCATCCGGAAGTTGCCATGGGTCAACTTACCGAGCAAGACTTTAAACACTATTATAGGGCCGTACAACAACTTCTTAAATCTCAAGGAATTGAACTGGCAGGGATTTACTTTTGTCCTCACCATCCAGAGGGGAACATAGCCTCTTACCGGGTGGAATGTTCTTGCCGAAAACCTCGTCCCGGCCTTATGGAGCGGGCTGTTTCCGATCTGAGTATTAATCTTGTGCGTAGTTTCATAATAAGTAAAAGCCTGGAAAACATTTTGATGGGTCGAGAAATTAATTGCAAAACTATTTTGGTGGAAAGTCCTTCCTGCAAAGGAACCGAAATTGTTAACTCTACTCCTACCCGGGACCCTCAACTCCATTTGTATGTGGGACCTCATTTTAGGGTAAAGAATTTTGAAGAAGCTTTAAACCTGATTACAAATCAGCAGGTCAATAAAGGATAAATATTCTGGATAGAGAAAGGGGATTATTAAAGGACTTTTGGACTTAACAGGTAGATAAACCGTTATCCAAGGACACGCATTCCCATGGCTTGAGATTATGAAAGACGAAGATAAAACCAGGGAACAACTCCTCCAGGAATTAAAAGCACTTCGAGAATATTTGCCCAAATTAGAACAGGTAAAAACCAGGGCCGGACTGGTTCAGCACCTATTAAGGAAGAACATGGAACAATTTAAGAGTATTTACCAGGCTATTGCCAGCGGTATTATTGTACGAAATGCAAGGGGGAAGGTTGTGTATGCAAACGAAGCTGCTTGTAAGCTCATGGGATTAACCCTGGATCAGATTCGAGGGCGAGTGCCCATAGATCCTGCGTGGCTTGCTATTTATGAAAACGGTTCTCCTTTCCTTTTTGAAACGTGTCCCGGTATATTAACCCTTCGTACCGGAAAATCCGTTTCCAATGTAGTGGTCGGTATTTTTCCTGCCGGGAGAGAAGGTTCCGTCTCCCCAGAGAAGCCCGGATCAACCGGGAAACCTCGCTGGATCTTAATGAATTCCCAACCCATTCTAGATCCCCACACCGGGGTTTTAAAAGGTGCGGTGGATACCTTTATAGATATTACCGAGCGTAAACATCCTGAGGAAACGATTCTTCACATGGCTTATTACGATGCTCTGACGGATCTACCCAATCGTATTCTGTTTAGTGATCGTCTTGCCATGGAATTGGCCCATGCCCATCGTGAACAGAAAAAACTGGCTATCCTGCTTCTCAACCTGGATCGGTTTAGAGTCATCAATGATTCGTTGGGGCATACCTATGGAGACCATTTGTTGCAAAGTGTTGCATTTCGACTGAGAAATTGTGTGCGGGAAGGAGATACCGTGGCCCGCCTGGGTGGAGATGAGTTCCTGTTGCTGATAACCGGAATTACCCGGCCGGAAGATGCTGCTAAAGTTGTTCAGAAAATCCTGGAAGCTCTCAAACCCTCTTTTCATTTTGAAGGTCATGAACTTCATATCACTGCCAGTGTGGGGGTCGCCCTTTATCCCGATGATGGGGAAGATGTCCAAACTTTATTAAAAAGTGCTAATACTGCTCTACATCGTGCCAAGGAACAGGGTCGAGATACTTACCAGCTTCATACGGCAACCATGAATGCCAAGGCCTTGGATCGGCTTCTGTTAGAACATGGACTGCGACGGGCTCTCGAACGGGATGAACTAGTGGTTTACTACCAACCCCAGGTAAACCTCAGGACCAAACAAATAGTCGGTATGGAGGCCCTGGTGCGCTGGCAACACCCGGATCAAGGAATCATCCTTCCGGCAAGATTTATTCCCTTAGCGGAAGAAACCGGACTTATTATTCCCATCGGAGAAAAGGTCCTGCGAGCCGCCTGTGCCCAGAATAAAGCCTGGCAGGATGCCGGCTTTCCACCCTTACGGGTATCGGTAAATCTTTCAGCACGCCATTTTAAACAAAAAAACCTGGTGGAAACCATCGCCCAGGCTCTTAAAGAAACCGGACTGGATCCTAAATATCTGGATTTAGAACTCACCGAAGGTACCATCATGGAAAATGCAGAAGAAACCATCAAAACCTTGCGCGCTTTGAAGGACATGGGAGTTCATCTCTCCATAGATGATTTTGGAACCGGATATTCTTCACTCAATTACCTGAGGCGGTTTCCTATCGATACCTTAAAGATTGACCAGTCTTTTGTGCGGGATATCTCCACTAATCCCGATGACGTAGCTATTGCCACAGCCATTATTGCGATGGCCCATAGCTTAAAATTGAAAGTAACCGCCGAAGGAGTAGAAACCGAAGAACAACTACCGTTTTTATATTCTCAACAGTGCGATGAAGTCCAGGGATTTTACTTCAGCAAACCTCTGCCTCCTGAGGCATTCGCCCAGTTATTGAAGGAAGGAATCTCCCCCAAATCCTGATTCGACTCTCCACTTACTCAAAATCTTTTGTAACTATTTAGAGATCATTTCAAAAATCCTCAATGGAAATTAGGAATGTATGGCTGGATAGTCTTTTTGTCATGGAGGGTTATTCGTTATGGAAATTTGAAGATGCCGGGATATCAGAAGATTTAAGAAAAAATTTTATATACCCTGGTCCAAAGACCCAAAGGTACGCTCCTGTTTTTAGATCTTTTTGCTCCAAACCCCACTGAACCCCTTTAAAAAAGTCTTGACATTCCCACGTAATCACATCATATTGAAATAAAAGCGGGCATAACTCAGCTGGTAGAGTATGAGCTTCCCAAGCTCAGAGTCGCGGGTTCGAATCCCGTTGCCCGCTCCAATTTTAATTTTCTCTATTTTATTTCCTTCTTAATTCCCTTACTCTCCTTCAAATTCTCCCTTTATCTCTATTCCTATACTTGACCATAAAGTAAAAGTATCAATTTCAAACGAAAATCGTAGGGAGATTTTTGTTTGAAATTGATACTTTTACCACCATTAAATTTTTGATGGTCTATCACCAAAAAAGGGGATATAATAAATAAAAGTCAAACAACAACAAACTTTTTAATACCTATTCAGAGTAGGATAGTACAGACAAAGGGATTTATACCCACATCTAGAGTGCTGGCATTTGGTCTGAGAATTTTCTTAGGGGGTTATCTTCTTTTAGTTGCTTCCCTGGAAGGGGTTGCTGAGGAAAATAAGACTCTCTTGCAATCTCCTGCCATTCCTGTTGATCAAGCCGCAACATTAACTTCTATATTGGAGGCCTTACAGACCGGATATTCTACCCGTATGGTTTTAGGGGAGCCTATGGACGTGCAGGGGATTAAAATTATTCCGGTAGCCCTCATAGGGGTTGGCATCGGAGAACAAAGGGGAGATCAGAGGGAGAGCATAAGCCGGGGGGGAGGGGCTGTTATAAGCCCGGTGGGTGTAATTCTTCTCTCCTCCCGGGGAGTGGAATGGCTACCCATTCAAAAAGGTCTTTTTACTCAATTTCTGGAAGGGATCTCTTCTTTATTCTTTACCATTTGGAAGATGAGAGATTATGCTATCCAACCTTCTCCATCGGTGCCCGAAGAGATTGCTTCTCCTCAGAAAACTTTACTGACCCGGCTTTTTTGGACCCTTCCCGGCAGGTTTCGATTTGGGTTCCTCCCAGTCCCTTTGGGATATCAACTGCTTTTTTTAATCAGTTGGTTGGGGAGTGTCATTCTGGCGGGAGCTTTTTTTTCTGGCTTCCTGAATCGGATCGGATATAGACTGTCCGAAACCCCTTTACAGGCAGGGTTATGGGGATTACTTAGTCTTTTACTAACCCTTTTAACCCTTCTCCTACTTGCCCTTTCTCTCATAGGAGTTCCTCTGATGGTGGTAATCAGTCTTTTGACGATCGGCGCCCTCTGGCTGGGTCTGGCAAGTATAGCTCTCCTTACCGGGCAAAGAATAGCCCTTTCCCTAAGGGATCAACCTTTGTCTTCTCCAATGGCGGCACTTGTTGGGGCTGTTCTCCTGGGTGTCCTCCGTTTACTTCCATTTGTAGGATGGATACTCTGGATGTTGCTAAGTATTTTAGGATTTGGCGCACTACTTTTAACCATGTTGAGGAATCGTACGGGAGAGCAAGGAGTTAGAGGAAGACTTTAATCCCCCAACCCCTGCTCAAATCCTGGAAAGATTAAAGAACTATGTTACACTCTCTCAAGATCCTCTCTACTCTGAGTCTAATTCTTTTAGGACTTCAAGGGGTGATTTCCCCCTCTGAGATAATGGCCGAGGAAACGAAACCGGCTCCCCCTCCCCAAACAGTTCCGGCAGGAACTATAGGTGCTTTGTCAGATCAAATTCAAAAAGTTCTATCGGCCAATGCAGCCTTAGGACAACCCATAGAGATCAAAAATAGAACCATCGTTCCTGTGGTTAGCCTGGCATTTGGTTTTGGTTTTGGTTCCTGTATGGGTTGTCCTAAAATGGAAGCGGAAGGAGCCATGCTCAATGGAGGTGGGGGTGGTTGGCTTAGCCCACAATCTCTGTTGATTATTACAGAAAATAAAGTCGAGGTTATGGAAGCCAAAACAAGCATGATCGGGGAAATTATCAAATCACTGACGCCTATTATTACAGAAGCTATCAAATCAAGGCAAGGTAGACCTCAGCCACCCAAAGAAGAAACTCCTCAAAAACCTCCTCAGTGAGAACTTACCAAGAAGGCTTTTAGAATTGATTTCTATCCTTCTAAGGGGCTTAGGGATATGAACCGATGACCTGACTTAGCCATATCCTGCTTTAAACCTTCCTTTTACAGGGAGGAAGGGAAAATAAAAAGGTTTCAACCTGTGGATTTAATCATCGTAAGCCCGTAAGGAAGATGTAGGTGATCTTTCAAGGTTTTCCAGTTTTGTTTCCCAGGGCTTCGGCCAGGATTTTTCCGGCTTCTGTTAACGTATATCTCCACTCTCTAAAATTGCCTTTATCTTCGGTTACATGGAAGGCTTTAAAGTATTGTGGAATTCCTTCAATTCGATCATTATAAAAGACCGAATAGCATAAATCGTAGAGGTACTGCCGGGTACATCCTGTAAGGGTTTGGAGTTGACTGGTTGTAAGTCCTGAGGGATTTTCATAAAGAAGTAAAATAATTTTCTTTTCCAAATTATCGAGCTGATGGACGGCCTTTATCATTTAGATCACCTCCATGAATAATCTATAATTTTTTAAAATTACTTTCATTCCGATCAATTTTCGTGAATTTTTATTTTTAAAAGTTTTTCAGGTTATATCGGTTTTCAACTTCTTAACTTGTAAATCTTTAAAAACTTATGCTATTTTATAAAAACAATAACCCAAACAATAGGACCTTCCTTTTAGACATTTCATCAAAGTCTTGGGATGGGTTTCAGCGATGAGTATTCAATATTAGCTAGGGGGAATTTAGCGTGATACCGATTCGTGATACGATAAAATCTCGAGAATATCCTTTTGTGAATATTATCCTCATCTCGATTAATACCCTCGTCTTTTTTTATCAACTCTCCTTAGGAAGGGAAGTGGACGCCTTGGTATTACATTACGGGTTGGTACCAGCTAAGTTTACACTGTCGGCAAAATGGGATGTGGATCCGATGTTTCGGTATTTACCCTTTTTGACGTCTATGTTTCTCCATGGAGGCTGGATTCACTTTATCGGCAATATGTGGTATCTTTGGGTCTTTGGAGATAATGTGGAAGATCGCCTGGGCCATTTTCGATATTTGATTTTTTATTTGCTCTGTGGATTTATTGCCGGATATGCCCAATATCTTACCCATCCTCTTTCTACAGTACCCATGATTGGAGCGAGTGGAGCCATTGCGGGTATTTTAGGAGCTTACTTAGCCCTTTTCCCACATTCTACCGTGATTACCCTGGTTCCCGTTTTCTTCTTTTTAACTTTAGTAGAAGTTCCGGCCGTTGCATTTTTAGTCTTGTGGTTTCTTATGCAGTTCTTGAATGGAACCATTGCCATTACTTTTGTCAGCCAGGCTACCGGGGGAGTTGCCTGGTGGGCCCATATTGGAGGCTTCTTAGCCGGATTTCTTCTGGTTCACTTTTTTAAAAGGCGACGAGTTCCCAGATATTATGAAGATGAGGCCTGGCCTTCCTGGTAACCCAGGGATTTTAGAAAGGAGTTGAGTTATGGGAATTCTTGATTTATTTTGGATTTTCTTTATAAGCTCTATGATAACTCCCTGGCTTCAGCAGAAGATCTTAGAAGCAAATCGGGTGAGAATTCTCCAAAAGTTGGAGAAAAAACGGGGTTCCAGGGTCATTACCCTGATTCATCGACAGGAAACTATGAGCCTGCTGGGATTTCCTGTCATACGTTATATCGATATTAATGACTCTGAAGATGTACTGCGTGCCATTCGACTCACCCCGGATCATATGCCCATCGATCTGATTCTCCATACCCCGGGAGGACTGGTTCTGGCTTCTGAACAGATTGCCCATGCCCTCTGTAGACATAAAGGAAAAGTTACGGTGATGGTTCCCCATTATGCCATGTCTGGCGGAACCCTCATAGCCCTGGCAGCCGATGAAATTCTGATGGATGAAAACGCGGTACTGGGACCTCTAGATCCTCAACTGGGAGAATATCCCGCCGCCTCTCTTTTGGCGGTGATAGAACAAAAACCCATCCCTGAATTGGAAGATAAAACCCTTATTCTGGCGGACGTTGCTAAAAAGGCCATGAGACAGGTACGGCGTACTGTTAAAGAAATCCTGGTGAGTAATCAGATGGAGGAAAAGAAAGCCGAAGACCTGGCCATTCTTCTGACAGAAGGGCGATGGACCCATGACTATCCCATCAGTTGTGAAGAAGCACAAGAGTTGGGACTACCGGTAAAAAGAGACTTACCTGAAGAAATCTATCTGCTGATGAGCCTTTATCCTCAGCCGGCCCAAAGACGACCTTCTGTACAGTATATTCCCATTCCCTACCAGGAAAAGGAGAAAAAGAAGTGATCAAAATCTTGATCTACAGGGTCTTTTGAAGATTTTAAAAAAAAGAAAAATCAAAAATTTTGCAAAAAAAACACAAAAGATAAAAATAATTGATAACATTGGGATTCTTTCTTCGTTTATTCTTTGCCTTTAAAATTTATAAGAGTTGAAAAAATAAGGAGTTATATTTAAATTGATAAATGAAAAGGTTGAAAACTCAGAAAGAAGTTTCCAGAACTTCCTCCTCGGAGGGAGGAGAAACCTGATAAGGGGTTAACCCAATCTCTTAGGGAAGTTCTGGAGCTTCTTTCCAAAATCTGACTAAGGGTTAGCAGGGAGGTGACGAACTATGGTACTCACACGATGGAATCCTTGGAAAGAGCTCGCTTCTCTTCATAGCGATCTGGATCGTTTATTCGACCAGTTCTTCGGCCGAATGGAAGGGAGTGGGTTCATGTCCAGGGCGATGCTAGGTAGTGGAACTTGGCAGCCTGCTCTGGAAGGGTATGTAAAGGATAATAACCTGATTGTGAGGGCTATAGTTCCTGGCGTTGATCCGAAAGACGTCAACATCTCCATCCATGGTAATACCTTAGTCATCAAGGGCGAGCGGAAGGCGGCTGAAGGGATCGAACCGGAGGATTACTACTTCTGCGAGATCCCCTATGGAAGCTTTGAGCGGACCGTAATGCTGCCTGTGGAAGTGGATGTGGATCAGATCCATGCCACTTATAAGGATGGATTGCTGGAGATCTCACTCCCGACTAAGAATTTCATAGGCCGGAAGAAAATCGAGATCCAGACCGAACCTACCCAGATAAAAGAATTAAAAGCTGCCTAATCCAGAGGGTTTCTCTTCCCTCCGGTATCACCCCGTGAGGCCTACAGGTAAATACCTGTAGGCCTTTTTTTTGTAAAAATCTCCTGACCCGGTAATAGTAATAAATGGAAAAAGGTTTGCAGTTTTAAAAATAAAATCTGAATCTATCCTGTAGAGTCAGTTCGTGAAGGAATAACTTCAATCAGAAAAAGGAGGATATCTATGAAACAGTTTTTAATTCTTAGTTTAGCTGTGGCATTGATAGTAATTCTTGACGGGGCTATCCCGGCCCAGCAACCCCAGGAACCGGAACAACTTCGTCCGCAACCTTCCCAAAGTCCTCAGCAACCTCAGCTTCCTCAACCTCCTCAACCTTCGGGACAACCCGGAAGCCCGATGGGACCTGGTATGATGGGGCCTGGTATGATGATGGGACCTGGTATGATGGGAGGAGGTATGATGGGACCCGGTATGATAAGAGATATGGGAACTCTGATGGGTAATATGTCTTCTGTACTGGAACAGATTTCCAAAAACCTGGCCCAAGGAAACATAACCCCGGACATGGCTAAGCAAATGTCCGAGGATCTCAATGAGATAGCCCAAATGATGCGACAAATGTCTGAAATGATGGGGGGTGGGGCGATGATGAAGCGGATGATGGAGCGCATGTTGGAGATGCAGAAGAGAATGTCCGATATGAAGCAACCCTAATCCCATAAAAAATTCTGTAAGCACCGATAAATAAGGCATCTGTTAAAAATCCAATGCTTTATACCCATTCCCTGTTAAAACGTTACCTGAGAGGGTGGGAGTGATTCTTTAGAATCTTCTTCAACCGGGTAATTACACATTGTTGCTCCTACAGTCAGGTCAAAACATAAAAATGGTAAAAAGGGAAGATTCCATTCATGAGGTGAAGGGAAGTAAAAAAGTTGAGAAGAAATATCAAAAGCTCGAAGGGAAAAAGCTTCCATGCTTAAAAAGGAGGGTTTATGAGGCATAAAATTTTAAACTGTTTAATCTTCTTAACCGTATTTTCAATGGTATTGGGAATTACGTATCTTACGTCACTAGCCGGTTCCTCAAAAGAAGCCTCTAAAGAGCCTTCGAACGATCCGGCTAATGAAGCCCTGGTTCAACGGTTTGAGTATCTAAGCAAACACGGCAATTCATCTTGTTCCTTATCGTTTCTTAACTCTATTCCTTCCATGCCAGATACAGCTCACCTGCAGGGTTCATGTTGCAGTCCTATGAGTTTACACCGCTATAGCGAACAGATTAAAGGTCTAAAAAAATATAGTTCTATCCCGGAAATCCCATCGGATCCCTATGACATTGAGGTAAAACTTGCTAAAAAATTACTTACTTCGGACCGGAACATCCAATTAACTTCCAAGGAACAAAGGGTATATGACTATGCGATGCAGCACGCTGATGAGGGGGGACCCTGTTGTTGTAAATGTTGGCGATGGTATGTATACAGTGGGCTGGGCAAATATTTAATTCGAAATTATAAGTTCACAGGGGAACAGGTCACGGAAGTTTGGAATCTTTCAGATGGATGTGGAGGAGGCGATGAGGCCGGGGACCATCACCATACCTGATGTCTATACGGGAAAACAAAGGTGGGAATCCCTCTGGTCTGGACCTCTTCGCCTAACTCCACTTCCTTAAAGTCTCCGGTGTAGGCCAGGTCTCTACGTCACAGTTCTGGTTAGGTTAGACCTCTCAATCTCCGGCTATTAACCGATTTTCGCAAGGGTGATCATTCCCCCTTGCATGTGCATCGGCTTATGGCAGTGAAAGAACCAATTCCCGGGGTTATAGGCGGTGAACTCGATATCTACCGAACCCATGTGGGCCTCCACGTCTATGCTATCCTTCACGATAGGAGCAGAAAGTTTCCGGCCGTTTACTGCCAGGACCTTGAAGGACTGGCCGTGTAGGTGCATAGGGTGTGCCTCCATACTGTGGTTAAGGAAGCGAACCCGGACCAGGTCCCCCTTGCGGAGGCGTAGAGGCTCGGTGTTGGGATACTGCCTGCCGTTGATAGTCCAGGCATCAGAGCCCATCATCCCGCCGCTTAAGGTAAGGTTAAAGATTCGCTCCTGCCCGAAGGGTTTTGGCAAGATTTCCTTGCCCAGGCCTAAACGGTAGTGCCAGAGGTTCAAGCCGGTTACTCCTTCTGGAGGCATCTCCGGCTCTATTCCTTCATATCCGTCATACACCACCAGGACCCGTTCACCTGCATCGGGATGGCCGGGCTCGGCACAAAACAGGAACCAGGTACCGGGTCGGTTTGCTACGAAGAGGACATCGTACCGCTCGCTGGGGGCGATGGGTATTGCATCCACCTCTACAGATTGTGTCAACGGGTTTCCATCGGTATGGGTTACTTTCAGACGATGTCCTGCCAGGCGGAGGACATGGGTGTGGTCGGCACTTGCGTTGATAATCCGAAGCCGGACGCGCTCTCCCTTGTGGACGTGAAGGGGCTCGGTGGCCGGATAGGCCTTTCCATTAATGGTCAGGGTATCGTAAACAGGCGTTTGTTTGCTCCCCATCATCCCTCCCATCATGTCCTCCATCATCCCTCCCATCATGTCCTCCATCATTCCTCCCATACTACCACGGCGGCCTGCGGTTCCTGCCCGCGTGCTCGGGAGTGGGGGCCCCATCCCGGTGGCCCAGTCGTCGAGAATCAAGGTGTACTCACGATCGAAGGTGGGTTCTTTTTCCTCCGCAGGTTCGATAATGAAGGGGGCATAGAGACCCAGGTCGAGCTGTCGATGCTCCTGGAAGTGGGTATGGTACCAGCGAGTTCCTGGAGGTCGGGCCTTGAACTCATAAACAAAGGTCTCTCCGGGCCTGATGGGATCTTGAGTGATCCCGGGCACTCCGTCCATGGGATTGGGCACATCCACCCCATGCCAGTGGATGGTCGTCGATTCGGGAAGTGCGTTCTTCAAGACGATCCGAACCCGCTCCCCTTCCTTGAGGCGGATCTCGGGACCCGGGATCTGACCATTATAGGCCATGGCCCTGATAACTTTGCCCGGAGCCAGCTCCCAGTCCACTTCCCGTGCTTCCAGATAGATCTCTCGGATCCCAGCTGCATCTTTCCGTTGGATAGCACCCCTTTGTCCCATGGATAGGGCTCGGTTACCAACCGTAAGGGCCAAAGCACCTAACCCTATCTGTCCGGATATTTTTAGAAACTCTCGCCGTGAGAAAGACTCCTCCTTTATCGCTGCTGTTCCGGTGTCATCTCTTAAATGCCCTTGCTCTTTCATGGTCCCGTTCCTCCTACTTTCTATGGAAGGTTTATCCATTAAAAGATTCCTCCTGCCTTACCCTCCTTCTCCCTCCTCTCAGGGGTCGTTTTTTCTAACCTAACCCCTTTCCGCATCGGGAAGGGGAACTCGTAGATTGCCTGGGCCCCCACTCTCCCCTCACCCTCTCGTTCCCCCACTCCCAAGTTGGGAAGGGGAGTCAGCAGGTGAGAAGGAAGTGGAGTCGGAGGGATTAGATTAAAAAACCTGCCTCTGAAAAATTTCCTCCTCTCCGGAAGCTTCCGGAGAGGAGGAACGATGGGGTGAGAGCTAGCTCACTTCACCTTGAATTAACCTTCTAAAAAATTTTAGCACAGCTTCGGAATCCCATTTTTGAGGTCCTATAACTTTCAAAACCAGTATCCCGTTCTTATCTACAATAAAACTTTCAGGAACTCCGGTGGTTGCATAAAGTTTTTTTATCTTTCCCGTGGGATCCAGCAAAATGGGAAAAGTCAGATGATACTTTTGTATAAAAGGTTCAACAACTTGCTTACCTAAAGCATCGATGCTGATCGCCAGTATCTCAAAATCCTCTCCTTTTAACTGATCATAAAGCCGCTGCATGGACGGCATCTCGTAAATACAAGGAGGGCACCACGTGGCCCAGATGTTGATAAATACCACCTTGCCTCGATAATCTGACAACTTTCTTTCCGAATCATTTAAATCCGGGAAAGTAAAGTCCGGGGCCAAAGACCCTATTTTAAGAGGTTCAGATTTTTGAAGGGTTTTCGAGCTTTTATCCCTCTGGATAAAAGCCAGTGCAAACACAATTAGAACGAGAAGGATCGGACTGATCACAAGTATCAGAATTAGCTTTTTCTCTATACCTAATGCGGTCATATTCCAACAGAGTTGAGATTGGCCCGGACTTCCACTTTTCTCCCTTTAAAGTGTGAAAGTAGAACTTTTGGTCTCCATTCAGGTTTTTTAAGTTAGCAGGCTTCAAGCTACCTCTGAAGCCAGGGCCACCTGATAATTTCTGGGTTAAAAGTCGTAGGACCTATCATTTTACCCTCCATAGTCACGTTCTTCTTTTGCTCTGCTGTGAGTTTCGACAGATTTTTTTCCAGATCCGGAGTTTCCTGTAAGAGAATCAGTTTGCCATCGGGTGTTTTAAGGATATGGGTACCGTGGCCTTCACCTCCGGGGCAAACCCCAGGCTCGAGTTTTACACCGATATCTGTTGGCAGCACACAATAGATATGACCGGTAAGGGTCTGGGTTTCTTCTGCAGCCATGATTACGGCTGCTGTGAAGATCAAAAGAATTGCACTTAGGGTTAGAGATCTTCCCCCTTCTGACCCTATACAGGTAAAACTAATTTGTAGCCTCCCAGTGTACTCCTCCATCCAAGCTTTTGAAAACCTTTCCATCGCTACTTCCTGCATACAATACCCGGGTTTCAGGGTGAATGATCAGAGTCGTAATGTTGCTTAACCCTTCCCCCACTCGATTCCAGCGCCGTCCATTATCCTGGGATTTATAAACCCCATCTTTCATTCCCACGTAGAGCACCTGAGGATCTTGGGGATCTAATATAAACGTATAAACCGTTTGGTTTGCAGGTAGACCACCCGCTTTGCTCCATCCTCAAAATCAGTCCATACTCAGATAAAGACCATCGGCTGTCGCAGCTATCAACCAGATTCCTCCCATTCCTGTGGGGACGTTGGCTACTGTTAGAGTCTTTACATCAGCAGGAGGCCCATCGTCTACCCGTTGCCAGCTCGCTCCTCCGTCCTTGGATCGGTATAGCCCTTTATCTACCACCCAGGCGTGAAGCCGTTTATCCGTAGGATGAATGGAGAGGCCATGGACATCGCTACTGGGAAGTCCATTTTTAACCGTCTTCCAGCTTATCCCTCCATCGGTACTCTTAACTACCCACATGTCATGACCTGCCGCATACATCACTTGAGGATCTGTCGGATCTAGTACTAAAGCCATAAAGTCAAAGTTTTTAAGATCCCCTATGAGATCCAGCTTTTGCCAGGTTTTTCCTTCATCAGTGCTTTTATAGAGTCCATAATGAGTTCCCTTGAAAAGGGTATTATTCTGGGGGTTAAGAGCTAAAACATGGAGATGCTCCATTTCGGTCATCTCCATCCTACGACTTTCAAGTAAGGAGGATTCCTTCTCTTGGGCAGAAACTTCCCCATTGAGAGTCCAGAAAGAGATCCATCCTCCAAAAACTGCTATAATCAATAGGGTCAAGATTAACCACAGATTTTTTCTCATCATTTTTTCATATCCTCCCTTATAATTCAGAAAGCAGGGGGCTGTAATGATTGGTTACCTTTGCCTTCCACCTTCTGTTTTCTGCTTTCTGTTTATTGCCAGGTATTTCCACTATCCTGACTTTTAAGGATGTTCCCCCTGGCCGTTAAAGCATAAAACCTCCTGGATTCTACAGGATGCCGGGCTAAAGCCAGCACGTCTTCCCTAACCCCCTCTACAGGACTCCAGCTTAACCCCTCGTCCACGGTCTTAAGCATCCCTTGTTGCGTTCCCCCTAAAATCACCTTCGGATTTTCGGGATCTATCAACAAAGAAAATAGCGGCTTCTCAGGGAATCTTTCCCTGACCGGCTGCCAGCTAAACCCTCCATTACGAGTTACTAAAAAACCAGCACTGGTCCCGGCATAAAGGGTTTCCGGCTTTTCCGGATGAACTGCTAAGGACCACACATTTATCTTGGCTAACCCCGGACTGATCAATGACCAACGTTCCCCTCCATTTGAACTTTTGAAGAGGCCTACACCTACTACCCAGATATACACCTCCTGGGGATTATGGGGGTTAGAGGTCATGGCATGGACATCGGGGTGTTCAGGCAACCCTTTGATCAGAGAAATCCAACTTTGTCCTCCATCGACACTTTTCATGATGCCGATGTCATGGCCGCTGGCATAAATCACCTGATCGGATTTCTGATGCACGTAAAGTCCCATCACATCGGTTTTAATGGCTTCTCCAGGGACTACTTCCCAGGTTTTCCCTTCGTCGGTGCTTTTGAAAAGCCCCCCATGGGCCCCTACCAGGATGATATCTGGATCTCCAGCCAGAACAGCCAGGGAGTGGAGATGCTGTCCTTTGGCAAGAAGTTCTTCCCTTCCCATGGCGCTACCGGAAACCTGAACACTAATCTTTAAAACAACAAAAGCCAGTGCAAGGGTTATAACCAAACCCGTTACAATATAAATGTTAGTATACCGATTGGATCGTTTCATCTTGCTTTGTTTTCCCTTAGGTTCTCTCATAGGACTCTCTTTCTCCTTTCGCCCCGTCAGGACCGGCAGATACCGGTTTAATCTCCCTCACAACCCCTGTTTGAATCTTTTCCCTACCAATCTTTCCTTCATCTAAACGACTCCCCTCTTCTCCAGCTAAGTCCCCCTTAGCAGTCTCCAGGGCTTTTGGTAAGTCAGGCAATTCTTTAATTGATTTTGGGGAAAATTGTTCGGCAGATTTGTCCATAGGGGCAGGTTTTAAGCCTGTTCTGACTCCAGGTGACTCTTCTACTTCTGAAGACTGGCCTTGAGATGGTTGCATCCTTCCCATCATCCACATCATGTATCCCATCATGAGAGGACAGGCCAGGGCAGCCAGGAAGGAAGCATTAACTCCAAATGCCCCCAGAATTGCAGCCCCTACCAGAGGACCTGCACAACATGCTCCCATCTTGAGCAGGTCTTTTACGCCCATTTGCAGGTTATTCGTACCTTGACTATTCTTATCGTCTTTGTCCTTATTACAGCAGTTCATCTTCTCCCTCCTTATTAAAGGTTTAAGTTAACAACATCCGACTCGATGACAGGATCTAGGAGTAATCTGTTCTTCCGGCTCAGATCTGGATCGGGTCACTCCGGCTCGCTGAGCTCGAACCTCCTTAACATATTCTTCGGCACGCTCTTCTGAGCATAAGTACTCTCCAAATCGTTTCATGTTGAGATCTCGAACCTCTCGTCCGTGGAAAGGTAAAAGGTGAAGAACCCTTCTAACCTTTAACCTCTCACCCTGGATTCATAGCATCCAATAAAGAAAGGTATCATTAAGTCCAGCCAACAGGAAAATGATCCCGGCTATTCGACGCAGGTATTTGTCCAGATTTTTTATTTTTTTCACATAGGATTCAGCCAGCTCGGATCCAAAAAGAAAAATAGAGGTAAAGACCAGGAGTGGCAAAGTGGTGCCCAGTGCAAAGATAGCCGGGAAGACCCATCCTCCGGTAGCGGATAAACTCAAGGGAATGACAATACTGAAAAACAACAGGAATAAGGTCGGGCAGAAAGCAAAGGAAAAAGCCACACCCAGGAGAAAAGCCCCCCAGATACCTTGCTGTTGAGCCTGTCCTTTCAACCACCGGCTGAAACCTTGCCCCAGGGATATCCCTGGCTTAAACACCCCCAGCATATATAATCCAACCAGGATCATCAGAGGGCCTAGAGCTTTTTTCACCACGATGATCACCGGAATGGAAAGGGCTTGGGCCTGAGTTCCAAAGAAGACCACTAAGCCTCCAATCAAAGAATACACCAGAACCTTTCCCAACAGATAGGCCAGAGCAGTTCTGGCAGCCTGGAAAGGGTTAGAAAGTCGTCGGGATACATAGGCAATGGCAGTGGCATTGGTAGTCAACTGACAGGGAGCCGTGGTTCCTAAAACTCCCATTAACAACGCGCTTAGAACCGGGATATTAAGGGTATCACTTATTTTTGTAATGGGATCGGCAACCGAAGCATAGAATTTACTTAGAAAAGTATACCACTCAACTAACATATCTCACTCCTTGTTTAGGTAATACCTATCCCCTCTGAAAAGGTTACCTGATTACGTAGGGGTAATTCTTCTCGTTACCCTTAAACAGGGCAGTTCCAGAGAGTGCTCCTACAACAGGTTATGCAACTTATTTATTCAGAATCAGTATGAGAGAGCGTATCAGCTCATTTTTCAGATTTCTCAAGCAAATGGGCTATCAGCTTTCTCGGCTCGTCCTTATCCCACAACCGTGCTCCCATAGCTGCCCCGATAATAAACCCCTCTTGATCAATCAAATACGTGATAGGAATTCCTTTTACTGCATAAGCCTTCGCTACCCTTTGTTCAGGGTCCAGGAGTGCCTGGTAGCTGAGCTTGTGCTCCTCCATATAAGATTGAACTAAGTGGGCCGAGTCTCCCTGGTCGACGGAAATAGCCAAAACAATTAACCCTTTCTCCTTAAATTCTTGATAAAGTTTTTCAATGGTTGGTTTCTCAACGCGGCACGGGCCACACCAGGTAGCCCAGAAGTTTAAAAATACCAGTTTACCCCGGAACTCCTTTAAACTAACATCCTGCCTCTCCAGGTTTTTCAGAGTAAAGTCTGGGGCTTCAATTTTCTCGTTGAACTTCTGCACACCGGCTTTAGCAAAGAGATCTTCTTCGGCAGTAGCTAAGAGTGTTTCGACTTCCGTGGCCTGGGACTTATCTACCTGGAGACCGGCTGGTCTTTTGTCTGTTGTCCCTTGTCGGTTCTCTGTTGTCTGTTGTATCCATACCTTGACCTCTGACAACTGACCCTTAATAACTGACCATGAACCATTGATCAGCGACAAAAGAGTTATTCCACTTACCAGGATCAAGATAAAAATCCTTAATATGATTTTTTTAAGCATAAATATCCTTTCAGGATGTTTTTTATGGAGTAAGATTCCCACATCCCAGAAAAGCCCTCAGAGGGTTCTGGGTCCATACGATCACCACCCTTTCAGATCCACTCCTATCGGTTTATTGGGATAAACCTGGGATCGTAATATAGGAAAAGGACCGTACTATCCTGCTTCTCGGGAAGAGCCTAACTACCTGCAGGCTGGAACTTCCTGAGCAAGACAACCAACAACCTCAACTTAAAGGGATTGTGAGAATTAGAAAAAAGAAAAGTCTTAGGAAAAGCAGATTACAGACTGAGGAGGTTTAAAAAGGGAATCAATAAATTCTGATAAATGGGGAATAAGGTCGGCAGGGGGTAAGAAAAAGAGAAGGATTAAGCCGAATAACATAAAAAGACCAACTCCAAGGACCAAGGTGTTGGATGATAGATTACAGTCCGGAGAAGGTAGGGAATGATAAGGCACAAAGGTAGAAGAACAGCACAGGTGCATAAATAAGGCGATGTACATGCAACTGATCCCGGCAATCAAGAGCGCTAAGAGACCTATGCTTATTTGTTTTCTCCGATTTATCTGATCCATAAAATATTGGCACTGGGTAATATAAACCTGCACCCCTGCATTTAAGTTAGAATTTACTAAAGATTCTCCCCATGTCAAGTCCTTTTTTACTTTTTCTATAATGAATGAATTTTGTATAGCCTTTAGCTTTTTGCCACTCTTCAGAATCTGGAATTTAGGTAATAGAATAAGATCGTCACTGCCTCTGTTTTGCCATTTCAATGAAAGCTTTTGTAGCCCGGCTCAGATGTTTACCTTTGCGGTAAACCATTTTCAATTCTCGCGAGATAGAGAGTTCTTGAACTTTTACGGCCACTAAAACTTTTGCTTTGAGTTCTGTTTCGACTGAGAACTTCGAAAGAAAAGCAATACCAAGTCCACTCATA
This sequence comes from bacterium, assembly GCA_030550175.1. GTDB lineage: Bacteria > Moduliflexota > Moduliflexia > Moduliflexales > JAUQPW01 > JAUQPW01. Next base: position 38,021 of record JAUQPW010000010.1, on the reverse strand, counting down.
ACAGCCTGCTTCACTGCTTCAGGGTTTCCCAGTTCGACGGCTGCCTTGATTTGAAGGTTCCATGTACGGAAATGATTCTCTATCACTGCCCGGGTAGCAGAACCCGGTTCACGGAAAATCAGACGTTCCTTTGCCAAATCGATAAGTTTTATCTGCTGCTGTAATGCCAGGGGGTGGCTGGGTGGAACAACCAGTACAATTTCATCTATGAGCCAGGGGATAGTTTCGACCTCCTCGTTAATCAGATGACCCCCCACAAAACCTAAATCAAATTCGTTTTTTACGATACCTTCTTCGACCCGGCGCGTATTTTCAATGCTAAGGGAGATATCAATTTTTGGATAGACCCCTTTAAATTGGGCAATAATCCTGGGGATCAAATACATACCCGGGGTTGTACTGGCTCCGATTCTCAACGATCCTTGTTCCAAACCCTGATACTCTTTCATCACCTGCCGGACATTCTCCAGATCCGCTACAACCCGTCGGGCATAGGGTACCAGGAGATGTCCGGCCTCCGTCAATAATACCTTCTTACCTGCCTGCTCGAAAAGTTTCACTCCCAGTTCCTCTTCAAGCTGATGAATACGTACAGAAATACTTGGCTGACTGAGGTGGATTTCCTCTCCTGCACGTGTAAAGTTTAAGTATTTAGCCACTGCCAGAAAAACTTCCAGGTCCCGAATATCCATCTATCTATTAAGAAAACCTATTATAATCATTTAAACAATTCATTTCCCTAATGATAGATTAGAAGTTAATTTTTAAATTAGCAACAAAAATATGTTCACAGTGAACGGGTAGAAACAGAGGGTATAGGAAGATCCTCTCTGCTTCTTAACGAGGAGAAATCCAATGGACGCTTTGGTTCTAAGCCATGAGATGATCATTCGGCTTAGCTTCTTTTTGGGTGTCTTTGCCCTTATGGTTGCCTGGGAAGCCATAACGCCACGCCGCACTCTAACAATATCTAAAGTTACCCGATGGATAAATAACTTGGGCATTGCCTTTCTCAATACCTTGACTTTACGATTGTTGCTTCCCATGGGAGTGCTGGGCATGGCTATTTGGGCCCATGAACAAAGATGGGGCTTTTTGAACTATTGGAAGGTACCTTACGGGCTGGCAGTCCTGAGCAGTGTAGTGGTGTTGGATTTGGTCGTCTATCTTCAACATGTTCTCTTTCATGCCGTTCCAGTATTATGGCGGTTGCATAGGGTTCATCATACAGATTTAGATTTTGATGTAACAACCGGGATTCGCTTCCATCCTATTGAGATAGTTCTTTCCACAGGTATTAAGCTGGTGGCAGTATTGGTACTTGGTTCTCCTGCTTTGGCTGTGGTCATCTTTGAGGTATTACTCAACATGATGGCTCTGTTTAATCACAGCAACATTCAAATGCCCTTTTATATAGATCGAATTCTACGGGTTTTTGTGGTTACCCCGGATATGCACCGGGTCCATCATTCTGTGTTACGACAGGAAAGAAACAGAAACTTTGGCTTTAACTTGTCTTGGTGGGATTATTTGTTCGGTACCTATTGCGATCAGCCCAGTGAAGGCCATGAAAAAATGGCTCTTGGATTACCCGAATTTCGAAATGCCAGGTACTTAACTTTACCCTGGATGCTGGCCCTACCTTTCGTAGGTAAGTCTAGCGAATATGTTATGGGTCGCTAAGATAGCGACTGCCCCACCTTCGATAAAGAAGGAAATCGAAACCTAAAAGTAGGTTAAACGTCCTCGTTTGACATTAAAGGTTTATCAGCGGAGAAAAGGGTTTGGGTTTCCACTTAAAATGTGGCCAGATTTTGGTATTTTTTACGGACTTAAAATCCCACCCTCATGGGTATACGCATCCGGCTAAGAAGGGGAAAAGCCTTTTTTTCGACCTGAACACCTCCTTTCCTCCCTTGAGGGCATACGTGCCAGGATAAGAAGGTTAGCCCAGCGGGACAACCTGTTTAACAGGATGTGGTTAAGGAGCTTGAAAAAATTCTGAATTTATAAATCCCCCGACCTAAGTCGGGGGCTACCTACGGTTCGCCCCTGGCGGGGCTTTTCAGCTTATCCTGGCGCGTGTATGGGGACAAGGAGGTATCGTCTAATCCTTAACTGGATGAATATACCTTAAGATGAAACTAGTCTATCAAAATAGGTAGGTCCTGTTTACCTGCCAAGTATAAGCTATTACTTCAACTCAGAAAGTTCTCCCTTCAAAATGCTGGTTACCAACAGGTTCCATTCTTCTTTAGAGAGTTTTACAAGATTTCCTTCCTCTCCAATATGGACCTCATCTTCATAAACCGTTACCGCTGGACAGGCACTACAGGCAGGGCACAGGGAGATAATTTGCTTAGCCTTCATGGAATTTCCCTCCTTTCTTTTTTAGATTATTCACCGTTGGGGTTTGTTCACGACCAGGAGCCGGAGAATACCTCTGGATCTGGGGACAGACAGCTTCTCTTTCAGAAGTCCTCTTACCTGAACATTCCCACCGATATAGAAGGTCTCGGAGATCCTGTTGAAGCGTCAGCAGATCTTTGATCTGAATATCAATTTCAGAGATTTTCTGACTGATCATCTTTTGAATATGGGAACAAGGGGTTTGTCCTCTATGATAAATGTCCAGGATCTGTTTGATCTCCGAAAGTGTTAATCCCAATCTTTGAGCCTTTTTGATAAAGACTAACCGCTCCTGGATATCCGGGTCGTAAATCCGGTATCCAGACTCCGTTCGCATCGGCTGAGGAAGAAGTCCCAGTTCTTCATAGTACCTAAGCGTTTTTGGTGAAATTCCCGTGTTTTTAGCTATTTGGCCAATATAAAGTAGTTTCTCCATAGCTTTCTCCGATCTTCTGGATACTTTTAAGATAAACCTTCCCCTATACGGGAAGGTCAAGGGTTTTGTTAAATTTTTTGAATGAATAAGAAAGATTAAAGTTGACAGATGGCAGATAAATTCTATATTAAAGTTAAAATAGAGGTTTTTTAATTTAATTTACTCCCTTTATGCTTATACATTTTGTCCGTTACAGGTTTTTTTTAGTAGGTGTTATCTTGATCTTCACAGTGGGATATCTGTGGTGTTTTATAAACCCGGAAGAAATGAAAGGTGAGCCACATAACGACTCCCACAGATGGGGTAATAATTTCTGCTTTCACTTCTATAATCAAACGGTTCATATTGAGATACCTCTCATCTTCCTTTTTATCATCTTACTTTTCACCATTTTACTATCAAACCTGGGTGAAATCCTTCCTGGTTTTACCTCTCCTCTCCTCGAACCACCTAGATTCCTCCCCTTATAAGGCTTTTTAGCGTCTTTTTCCGGAAATTTCCCCTTTTTTGTTTAATAGAATTTTTATCTGGGGAGGCTTTTAACTTAGATCTGTTCTGAGTAAGGGGTTTAGTTTTAAGAAGCCTCCCTTGCGGAGGCATTCTCTTTTATGGATAAGTACCTTAAATTCTTTATAAGTGGGGTTATTTTAATTCTTTTTGTCACGGTGATAGGATGTTTTTTTGATTCTGAAGAACTAAGCCTGCAAGAACATAATCATGGCCCTCTTCACTCCCCAGATGGATTTTGTACCAGTGTAGCCATTCCTTCTACGGTCTATAAGGAACTCCTTTCTTTGTTTTTACTTTTCACTGTTTTATCCTCCCGTTTGGGTTCTATCTTGCCTGGTTTCTCCCGTCCTCAAATTCATCCGCCCGATAGCACTTTACTTTAGTTATCATTATTGTCCGGTTTTTAGTCTAAACTGGAAAGAAAGTTCGTTTATAATACTTAGAAAGATAAATTTTATTTTAATCACCTACAAGGTAGTATTTAAGAGATACTATGAATGAGAAAATAGATAAATCTAGACTTTTTTATCTCTTGTTGTTCACGGTCCTGATAGGGTTTTTAATAGGTTACTCTGAATATCGAAGAACTCCCACGAGTAGAGTAACTGACCCTAAAGGTTCCGTAACGGAATCTCCATCGGTCACAGAAAAAAATGAGGATAACCCTCTAGATAAACATAATCCTTCAGAGGGAACCCGGCCGAATCACCATCATGAAAATTCTGATGCCGCTGGTACCGGGAATACTGGGGCAATTCAATTGAGCCAGCAGGCCATGGCCGGCCTGGGAATTCAAGTTGCAGAGGTCGATATCCGAACCCTTGCAAAGGTGGTCGAGGTACCTGGAATTATTAAACTTCCCCCTCAGCGTATGACCGGTGTGAGCCCTCGGATTTCAGGCCGGGTAGAAGAAATTCTGGTCCAGCCGGGGGATAAAGTGGAAGTGGGACAAAAACTGGCCACGCTTCGAAGCCTGGAAATTGAAAACCTCCATGTAGAGTTAACCGAGGTTACTAACCGGCTCAAGGCTTTGGAAGCATCTCTGACCCTACGCAGGGAGGTACTTCAGCGAGCCATTGGAAACGAACTAGAGCGAAATCGGATTGAGTTGATCAACGCCGGCAACAAAGTCAAACTGGCTAAACAGAGCATGGAGCGGGCTAAAAGTCTTTCTGATAAGATTCTTCCAGCCAAGGAAATCCAACAGCGAGAGTCAGAATACCTGATGGCCTTAGGAGAGTTGGAAGGAGTGAAGAAGAAGTTAAGACTTTTAGGGCTCTCGGATAAAGAGATTGATCGATTGAACTCAAATACCGATAGCAAATCGGTGATAGATATTCTTTCCCTTTCTCCAAAGGAGCTTATTAAGAAGTTCTCCCCACTGGAGAGTAATGAGGCTCTCAATGAACTCCTTAATCAGGAGGCCGAATACCGGAGTCTCCAGGTGGAAATAGAAGGAAAGAAACAACGGCTTGAGGTTTTAGGCCATCCCCCCCATCCGGGTCATCTGACCAAAGATGAGGCTACGATTGATTTAACCTCTCCTTTAAGCGGAACTGTAACCAGCGTGGACACAACATTGGGAATCGTTGCAGAGCCTGGGAAAGTTCTCTTCCAGATTGTAGATCCTTCGGTGATTTATGTGGAAGGAGATGTTCCGGTGGAAAATGTGGCTCTTTTCAAGCAAGGTCAGGAAGTAAGGGTTCGGGTAGCCAGTTATCCGGATGAGGTTTTTCAAGGTAAAGTCAATTATATATCAGATGTAGCCGATCCGGTAAAACGAACGATCCATATCCTGGCCGAGGTTCCCAATCCAGATCGGAAACTAAAACCAGAGATTTTTGCAACCCTTACGGTAGTTGTGGAGAAATCCGTGGAAGCCCTGGCTGTGCCGAAGGAATCTATCCTCACCGAAGGGGTTGAGCGATACGTATTTGTCAAAAATGGTACGACTCTGGTTAAACAGAGTGTTGTAACCGGAATCAGCGATGATCAATATGTGGAGATCAAAGACGGGCTTTTCCCGGGCGATGTTGTAGTTACCAAAGGAGCTTATGAGCTTGGCATGGCGAGTACTCCCAAAACAGTTCCTGTTGGAGCGGATGGGCATGCACACACTCATTGAGAGAGACGCGGGGACAAGGAGACATAAGGACACGGAGTTTTGGGATACGGAGACATTGGGACGCGGCGACACGGGGGTATATCCCCAAGTCTCCGTGTTTCCCAGTCTCAAGTTCCCGCGTCTCCATGTCCCTGCGTTGCGAAGTTATGTGGGCTAAAATTATCGAGTTTTCACTTAAAAATAAGTTATTTGTTCTGATAGCAGCGGTTATTACTCTCCTCTGGGGTTACAACCTTTTCCAGAAGATTCCTGTAGATCTTTACCCGGATATCAATGACCCCAGAGTAACCATTTTAACCGAAGCGCCTGGATGGTCTCCTGAGGAGGTAGAGGCTTTAGTGACCTTTCCCCTGGAAAGTGTTTTCAATGGGACTCCCTTTGTGACCCGGGTTCGCTCTTCTTCAGGAATCGGAATTTCCGTGGTGTTTATTGAATTTGAATGGGGAACAGATATTTTCAAGGCCCGACAACTGATTGCAGAGAAGCTTCAGACGGTAAAATTACCAGCCGGTGTGGAAGCACCCTTTATGGCACCTATTACCTCAAGGTTAGGTGAGATTGTGGAATATGCTCTAGAAGATAAAACCGGGAAGTATTCCCCCATGGATTTGCGGGATATGGCGGATTGGATCATTCGGTTTCGGTTAAAATCCGTTGGAGGGATTGCCAATGTAATCAACCAGGGAGGACTTCCCCGGCAGTATCAGGTTCAGGTAAACCAGGATAAGCTGTTGGGCTATGGGCTCAGTCTGATGGATGTTCGGGAGGCTTTGGAAAAGGGAAATATGAATGCCTCAGGCGGGTTTCTTTTAACTCCTACCCAGGAATACTTAATCCGAGGATTTGGGCGTGTTCAGGAGGTAAGTGATATTGAAAACACGGTTATCACCACCAAAGAAGGCGGAATACCGGTCTTAATCAAGGATGTAGCCACTGTCAAAATAGCAGGACCTGCCATCCGTCGTGGAGCAGGAACTTTAAACGGCCAGGAGACGGTATTGGGGAAGATAAGTAAACAACCTGACACCAATACCCTTACTCTGACAAAAAAAATCCTAGAAGCTTTCAAGGAATTGGAAAAATCTCTCCCCGAGGGGATTGTCATCAAACCCGAATATCTTCAATCGGATCTCATTGAACGGGCCCTGGCTACAGTCAAAGAAGCTCTCTTAGAAGGAGGTATTCTAGTCGTTGTTATTATTGTGGTTTTTCTGTTTAATCTTCGAACTTCCCTCATCAGCCTGACCGCGATTCCCCTTTCATTTGTCTTAACTTTGATGATTCTTTACTGGTACGGATTGAGTGTCAACAATATGACCCTGGCCGGGTTGGCCATTGCGGTAGGAATGGTTGTGGACGATGCCATCATCGATGTAGAGAACATCTTTCGACGCCTGCGGGAATACTTCTTTGGTACAGATCGGGCAGGAACAGGGCAGGTTCCATTCCCTGGGGATCCCAATAACAGGGCTTTTACGTTACTGTCTAAAATGGCCCAAACTCCCGGCGAGGTTGTTTTGAAGGCTTCTAACGAGATTCGAAGCGCGGTCGTCTTCGCAACCCTCATCATTATCCTGGTTTTTATTCCTCTGTTTACCCTGGAAGGTATTGAAGGCCGATTGTTTTATCCTCTGGGTTTGGCCGTAGTCATCTCTATGGCTGCTTCTTTGCTGGTAGCCCTGACGGTCACACCTGTATTGAGTGATCTAATGCTAACAAAACCCAAGTATCTTAACGAACAGGAAAGTCCTCTGGTTCGTTGGCTTAAAAAAAGATACCGTTCCGCCCTCCACAGGGTCCTTAAAAAACCCGGACAAGTTCTGATTCCGATTATTCTCCTATTTTTAGGTTCCCTGGTTTTAATTCCATTTATGGGTCGGGAGTTTCTTCCTATTGTAGACGAAGGGACTTTGCTGGTGAATGCGGTACTCCCTCCGGGAACTTCCTTAGAGCAAACCCTGCGGGTCGGAATACAGATTGAAAAGGCTCTCCATGAGTTCCCCGAAGTAGTTTCTACCACCAACCGTCTGGGTCGAGCCGAAGAAGATGAACATGCCGAAGGGGTTAATACTTCTGAAATTTTGGTAAGTCTCCTCCCGCCGGAAAAACGAAAGCGGTCCCGAGAAGAACTTCTTACTGCCATGCGGGAACGGCTCAAGGAGTTTCCAGGGGTTCTTATTACCATCGGACAACCCCTTCAACACCGTATTGATCATTTACTCTCTGGGGTCAATGCCCAGGTTGCCATCAAGCTTTTTGGTAATGATCTGAATGTCCTTCGGACCAAAGCGGAAGAGATTCGTCGGGTTGTTTCTACCGTTCCAGGAGTTGCAGATCTCTTTGTAGAGCAACAAGTAGAGGTACCTCAACTCAAGATTCAGGTTGATCGCAAAGCTGTGGCTCGTTACGGCTTGACTATTGCGGACATCTCCCATTTTATTGAAACCGCCTTTAAAGGAGAAGCGGTAAGCCAGGTTCTCTTGGGACAACGGCAGTATGATCTGGTTGTGATCCTGGATGAAAAGAGTCGGGCAAACCTGGAAAAGCTCAAGAATCTGATTATACAGACCCCAACGGGCTCTCGGGTTTCTTTGGAACAACTGGCAACGATTCAGATAAGCACCGGCCCTAATACCATCAATCGGGAAAATGTAGCCCGACGTATAGTGATTCAGAGTAACGTATCCGGGCGAGATCTGGGAGGATTTGTCCAGGAAGTTCAGCAGAAGATCGCAGATCAGGTAAAGCTCCCGGAAGGCTATTTTGTTACCTACGGAGGACAATTTGAGAGCCAGCAGCGCGCCTTCAAACGCTTGGCCATTGAATTCGTACTGGTAACTATTGTTATGTTCAGCTTGCTGTATATCAGCCTTCGCTCCGCCCCGCTGGCTGTCGCAGTACTTCTGAATCTTCCTTTAGCTGTAGTAGGGGGGATTATCAGTGTGTACCTGTCCAGTGGAGTGCTTAACGTTTCCTCCCTGGTAGGTTTTATCTTGCTCTTCGGTATTGCCGTCCGAAATGGAGTACTCATGGTTTCCCATATTAACGATCTTCGAGACCATGAGGGATTGGAATTGGATAAAGCTATCATTCAAGGAGCCGAGGAGCGAATGACGCCGGTGTTGATGACGGCTCTGGCAACGGCTATCGGAATGGTTCCTTTGATCTGGGCACAGGGATCTGGATCAGAACTTCAGAAGCCTCTGGCTACAGTTATTGTAGGCGGAACCCTCTCGGCAACTGCCCTAACCCTGTTGGTATTACCTGTCTTGTACCACCTGATAGAGGGACGTGGAAAGAAGGTAGAAAGTAAAAAGTCAGGAACTGGCGATCAGTTCGTAGTTGTTAGCAGATAACCGGCTCATCTCTGGGATAGAGAACCCCCAGAGATGAGCCCTATTAAAAGGAAAGGAGAAAACAATATGAAGTACTTACAACGATCTAACATCTACTGCACCTTAATCGTATTAATCCTGTTTGCATTCAGCCCGGTATTCATCGCCCATTTAGCCTGGTCTGCTCAAGAAACTAGTAAAGAAGGCCATACCGAGAAGGCACCTCATCAGGGTCAACTGCTGGATACCGGAGAGAAACATGTAGAGTTTTTAGTAAAAGGAGGAAAAGAAGTTTATGTCTATCTTTACGATAAAAACCTAAAACCGATCTCAGCGGAAGGGGTCGAAGGAGTCGTTTATTTCAAATTAACAGATAACAGCCGAAAAGAATCCAAACTGACCCCGGTCAAAGAAAAAGATATAACCTTCCTCAAAGGGAACGTGGACCTTGGGACGGGAGATTATAGTGAAGCCGTAGTTAGTTTAAAGATAGGGGATAAGAAAGAGAATTTAAGGTTCGGCCATCCAGCCGGGCAAGAACATCATCAATAGGGGTGAATGGTAACAGGGGATGAAGCTCACCTCGACCAGGTTAAATTACCGAAAAGCCCCGGCGGGGCAACCTGTGGGTAGCTCATAAGGGTTCCCTATCCCCAAATCTTTTAGCCCCGTAGGGGCCACCTGTGGATAAAAACGATGCCCGAATTTCACAGGCCACCTCCAGGGGGCTTAGTGCCCGGTAGGATTGTTGCTACCAACCGATGATTCCTACGGAGCTTTTAAGGTTAAAACCTCATTTGACATTGTCGAGCTACTAACCACTGGGGTAACTAAGGTGCTTCCCCTTGGATTTGGAAGTTATTTCAAGAAGGTGTTAAATCAAGGAGGAAAAAACTATGGGTTCAGGTAAGTGGCTGGCTAAAGTGTACTCTGTACAAAAAGATATAGCCGGCATCATTCTTCCACTAAAGACTGAAAACCTTTCTAGATTTATCGAGCAAATTCAATGGACGAAGTTCTATAGCAAGCCCATATTCTTAGCAACCATCCTGGTATTGTATCTGATATCTTTCTTTCCAGAAGTAGGTGCTGAAGAAAACCTGCAAACCGTAACCTCTGAACCTACCTTACGGCTCGAAGACCTGGAACAGAGGGCCTTACAAAACAATCCGACTCTTGCTCAGGCAGAGGCTGCCATCCGCATAGCCGAAGGACGAAGGATTCAGGCAGGTCTATATCCCAATCCGGTAATGGGCTACAGGGGTGGACAACTTAGCCTGCGGGCTCCTTCAAAGACCAGTGAGCATATGTTCTTCCTGGAACAGAGTATCATTACGGCTGGAAAACTCAGGAAAGGCCGCAATATTTTTGCTCAGGAAAAGGCTCAAGCTCAAGCTGAAGCAGAAGCCCAGAAACTTCGCGTGCTCAGTACCGTTCGTCTTCTCTATTATGAAGCTTTGGGGGCCCAACAGTTGATTGAGCTACATGGTCAACTGGTTAAGATTGCCCGGGAAGCGGTGGATATCTCTGAGCAGCTTTTCAACGTGGGTCAGGCTGATCAACCAGACGTCCTTGAGGCCCAGATTGAGGCGCAGAGAGCCGAATTAGGTTTCAAGATAGCTGAAAATGATCGAGAACGCATCTGGCAGCAATTGGCAGCCGTTGTGGGGGATCCATCCCTCAAGCCGACTCGATTGGTAGGGAATCTGGAAGAAGAGATACCGATGCTTAACCAGGAGGAAATCCTGGCCGCTCTTCTGCGTGAGAGTCCGGAGATCAAGAAGGCACAAGCCAGGGTGGAGCAAGCCCGGGCAGATTTGGAGCGGGCCCAGGCAGAGCCTACTCCGGATCTCCTGGTGCGGGGTGCGTTTGGATACAACTTTGAGCCGTTGGAAGCACTGGGCGGGCCGACGAGATTAGAAGGAGCGATTGAAATAGGGGTCCGGGTACCGCTTTTTAATCGCAACCAGGGGAATATTGCAGCAGCCCGGGCTGAAATCGATAGGGCCGAGCAAGAAGTGAAGCGTTTGGAGTTAGCTCTGCGAGCAAATCTGGCCTCAGCTTTTACACGCTACCTCAATGCCTTAAGTATGGTACAGCGTTATCAGAAGGATATTTTGCCACCAGCCCAAAAGGCCTATGAGCTTTATTTAACGAGGTTTAGAGAGATGGCTGCAGCTTATCCCCAGGTGCTGATTGCACAGCGTACCCTGTTCCAGGTGCGGGTTGAATACGTAGGAGCCCTTGTGGATCTGTGGCAGAATGTGATTCAACTCCGAGGATTGCTGCTGGCAGGAGGACTGAATGCACCGGACATGTCTCCAACCGGAGGCAAAATCCAGACCGATGAGACCCCGGGGAGCAGTCCCGGGATGCCGGGCCCTGGAATCCGTAAGGTGCAGGGACAACGATAAGGAGGAAAATATCCCATGGATAAAAGCAGACGTAATTTCTTAAAAGGTTTGGTATTTCTTGGAGCTACTGGGTTGTTGACTGGGCGAAAAGCCATAGCTCAGCACACTCCATCTAAGCGAAAGATATCATCCGGTCAAGCAACTATCCGGCCACCGGAAGGATTTGTTCCGGTTATCATGCCCGATGTTCCTAAACTTCCCTACACCCTGGAGAATGGTATCAAGGTTTTTCATCTGGTTGCCGAGCCGGTCCGGCAAGAGTTTATTCCGGGGAGAGTCTTTGATGTTTGGGGTTACAACGGCCATGTACCAGGGCCTACCATCGAGGTAATGGAAGGAGATCGGGTACGCTTTCTCTTTCATAACAAATTACCTGAAGCCACGACGATACACTGGCATGGTCTGGAAGTCCCCCTTGAGATGGATGGTGTACCGGCTATCAGCCAGCCTTTGGTTAAACCGGGTGAGACGTTCACTTATGAATTCACCCTTCATCAAAACGGTACTTTCTTCTATCACTCCCATATGGCAATGCAAGAAATGATGGGCCTCATAGGACTTTTTATCATTCATCCCAAAAAACCTTACCAACCACCTGTTCATAAAGATTTTGGGCTGATCCTTCAGGAGTTTGCTGTGTTACCCAATAATACCATTCCGAACTCCCTTTCCATGGAATTTAACTGGCTTACCATAAATGGTAAAGCGGGGCCCGCCACGACTCCTATGATCGTCAAATTGGGAGAACGTGTCCGCATTCGTATGGTGAATCTGGGTATGGACCATCACCCCATGCATATACATGGGAACACATTCTATGTCACCGGAACGGAAGGAGGACGTATACCTGAATCTGCGTGGTATCCTGCAAATACCGTGCTGGTCGGTGTGGCTCAGGCTCGTGTTATCGAGTTTGATGCGAAGTATCCAGGGGATTGGCTACTGCACTGTCACCTCCCTCATCACATGATGAACAATATGGTCTCTATGGTAGGCCCCCTAGCACACCCAGGTTCTGGGATCCATACAGGTATGGGAATGGAAGAAGGGATGGGGATAATCCGGCAAGGGAATGCTCTGGATGAAGATCTTGGACCTGCTTTGGGACGTGGTACTGGCATGGTCACCCGAGAAAAACCGACTTCTCATCTTGTAGGTATTCAGAGCACCGAACCACATCAGGGTCACGGGACTCCTACCGGAAATGGAAACAAAAAACGGGTACCCGGATTTCCGCAAGACATGTTCATGCCTATGGATGAGGTCGTTGCTAAACCAGAGACCTACGGGTTACGCCCGGGATGGTCAGGCGGCGTACAGGGTATGATGACCTTAGTCCGTGTCCTTCCACCAGATATGTACGAAAAAGTGATGGCTATGGTGAAAGAGAGACGGACGGAACAACCCCAACAACAGCCAGCTCCTCTTCACAGGGATCATTAAAGGTACTTGTTTTTGTCCTGATATCTGACATCCCAGGATAAACTTATAAATATTAGGCTTTTAAGAGTAATGTAAGATTTCAGGACAGGTAAGTTAAAATCCAAATCTTGGATTTATATCTTGAATTTGTAGAGGGTTAATAACTATCATCATAAATCCTGTCACCTCTTATGAAGTTTGGAGTATCTCTGGCATCACTTTTGATAGTTATTGATAGTTATAGAGGAAAGGGATCATCTGAATTAAAAGACTCGAGGTATTTAAACTCTGGAGAGTAGGATCCTCTGACGGCTATACCTTGAGGACCATACCTCCTATACCTTCAATGAGGGTCCTTTCTCCAGCTCTTTAATTTAAACTGAAAAGGAGGGTCAAGATGAAACTCTTTTTAACTTTTAGTTTAATTTCTATATTTTTCCTGATTCCTTTTGGAATTGCTCTGGCTCAACAATCTGAGCAACATGAACAACATCATCCCCAATCACCCCAAGAGTCTCAACAACCTCAACCATCCCAGAGGCCTCAACAACCCCAGCAAGGTATGATGGGAGGCATGATGGGGGGTGGTATGATGGGCCCTGGAATGATGATGGGCCCTGGAATGATGATGGGCCCTGGAATGATGAGAGATATGGGAACGATGATGGAAAACATGTCTTCCATGCTGGAGCAGATGTCCAAAGATCTGGCGCAGGGAAGCATAACGCCAGAAATGGCCAAGCAGATGTCTGAGAATATGCAGGAGATGGCTCAGATGCTGAGACAAATGTCAGAGATGATGGGTGGTGGGAATATGATGAAACGGATGATGGAGCGGATGTCGGAGATGCAGAAGAGGATGCAAGGGGTGAAACAACCCTAATGGGATAAAGTATCTATAGATAAGGCATCCGCTATACTATACGTACCAAGCTAAGAATAAGAATTAGACCTGGGGTTTAGACACCCCCTTACCCCTGGTATTAAGTTAAGGTCCCCCTTCTTGACCTTCCCCCGCTCCGCAGGCTTATCTTTACCCACATCTTTCGATTGGGGAGAAGGGGACTTAAAACGGCTTACCAGGCTTGGGATTGAGTAAATGGGAAGCCGACTAAAAGCTCGTAGCTAAATCTCTTCCCTGGGGCAGGATAGGCTTTAGGGGTTAGCGACTCATTTTGCAAAAATAGGGATCTTGCCTTCCCGAAGGGGGTTTGATCTATTTCGTTCTTCAACCGGTGGGCTCCTTGAATCCTTTCTTCATCCCCGAAATGAAAAAATATGGGTAATGGTTAGAGGGGGGAAAGGGGGTGTTCAGGCAGAAAATAGGGCTTTTCCCCTTCTTAGCGTGATACGTATGGGGTATCTGTTATAAAATCAGATACCTTATTAATCAGAAGGTGCAGGTATCTTGCCTGCTTCACAATTCCTGTGATTTTAGATCAAAGGAGTAAGTAACATGGCTCAGGTGAAAGATCCAGTATGTGGTATGCAGGTGGAAGAGAATATGGCTGCAGGTACTTCCACCTATGGAGGGACCGTTTATTATTTTTGCTCGGATAAATGTCTGGGTGAGTTTAAAGCGAACCCTGGTAAATATCTTGAAAAAACTACTGAAGAAGAAAAGAAAGACGCTACTGAAACCACGGTCCATCTACCTATCGAGGGTATCGATTGCGCCAGTTCGGCGCAGGCCCTTGAACGTGAACTTAAAAAGGTCAAAGGTATAAAACGAGTATTCGTTAATCCGGTTACAGGAGTGGCCAGTATAACCTTTGATCCCCATGAGACCGGAATCGCGAAGTTTGTCAAAGTGATCCGACAGAATGGGTATCGAGCCGGATTTGTGAGCACAGTTATACCGATCTCTGGGATGTATTGTGCTTCCTGTGTGGTCGCTATTGAAAAAGCATTGGCAAAAACGCCCGGTGTCCTGACAGCTTCGGTTAACCTGGGAACGGAATCAGCCCATGTAACCTATTTACCTGCCAAGGTAGATATGGCGGCCCTACGCGAGGCCATCGAGTCTACCGGATATCATGTCAAGTCTATCTCTGGCCTGGCACAAGATGTAATTACTGAGGAGGAACAGAATAGAGCTGAAGAATATCAAACTCTTATGCACAAATTTTGGTTTGCAGCTATTGTATCATTTCCTGTGATTGTTTTCAGCTATCCAGATTTGATTCCTGGCCTGCAGGAATGGATGCCCAGGGGGAGTATCGAACGACGTATTGTGTGGGGACTGTTAGGGGTGTTGACATTGCCTGTGATGTTATGGTCCGGTTCCCAGTTCTTCATAGGGATGTGGGAGGCTTTGAAACATCGCTCTGCAAACATGCATACCTTAATTGCCATTGGCATTTCTGCTGCTTTTCTCTATTCTGTGGTAGCTGTGGCATTTCCTGGCTTATTTCCCAAAGAGGAACTGGCCGAAGTATTCTGGGATGTAAGTATAGTTGTAACGGCCTTAGTTGTATTGGGCCTGGCCCTTGAGGTAAAGGCCAAGGGTAAGACCTCCGAAGCGATCAGGAGGCTCATCGGCTTGCAGGCTAAAACTGCGCGGGTCATACGGGATGGTAAGGAACTCGACTTGCCGGTAGAAGAGGTTGTGGTAGGAGATATAGTCGTGGTGCGACCGGGTGAGAAGATTCCAGTGGATGGAACGGTCATTGAGGGAAGTAGCGCCGTGGATGAATCCATGATCACCGGCGAGTCCATTCCGGTAGAGAAGCATGTAGGTGATGAGGTGATTGGTGCTACCCTCAATAAAACCGGTAGCTTCAAATTTCGGGCTACTAAGGTAGGTAAGGATACAGCACTTGCCAATATCATCCGTATGGTACAGGATGCTCAAGGTTCTAAGGCTCCTATTCAACGTGTGGTGGATACCGTTTCTGGCTATTTTGTACCGGCAGTGATGATTCTCGCGGTACTCGCCTTCATAATCTGGTACGATTTCGGTCCTGAACCGCGCATTATCTATGCTACCATCGTGTTTGTTACCACACTCATTATTGCCTGCCCTTGTGCTTTAGGTCTTGCCACGCCTACCTCACTAACTGTAGGTATCGGCAAAGCTGCAGAAAATGGTATTTTGATTCGTTCTGGTGATGCTTTGCAAACCACTAAGGCGTTGGATACGATCGTATTAGACAAGACGGGTACCATTACCCAGGGTGAGCCTGCCCTGACCGATGTAATTTCGGTAACAGGTTCTCCAGGTCTCAAGCCAAGTTTTGATGAAGCCGAAATCCTACGCCTTACGGCTTCACTGGAACGTGGTTCAGAACATCCCCTAGGAGATGCTATCGTTAAGGCCGCAAAGGCAAAAGACCTTCCACTTATGGAAGCATCGGAGTTCGTTGCTGTTCCAGGTCAGGGAGTTAAGGGTCGAGTAGGTAAGCAAGAGGTGCTGCTGGGTAATATCCGGCTCATGCAGGATCACAACATTGATATTAAAGCCCTTTCCAGTTATTGGGAACGATTAGCCGGGGAGGGCAAAACAGCCATGTATGTGGCTGTAGATGGTCAGGCGGTAGGGTTGGTAGCCGTAGCGGATACCATCAAGCCGGATTCCAAGACCGCCATTTCTGCCTTGCGCAAGTTAGGATTAGAGGTCATCATGATCACCGGAGACAATCAATGCACAGCTCAGGCTGTTGCTCGACAGGTTGGCGTGGACCGGGTACTGGCAGAAGTCCTACCCCAAGACAAAGCCCATGAAGTACAAAAACTACAACTGGAAGGTAAGACAGTGGCTATGGTGGGTGATGGGATCAATGATGCTCCGGCTTTAGCTCAAGCAGATGTGGGAATAGCCATAGGTACCGGTACGGATGTGGCCATAGAAGCCAGTGACATTACTCTCATCAGAGGAAGTCTTATGGGAGTGGTAACAGCTATTGAGATCAGCCGTGCAACGATGCGCAATGTATATCAAAACCTGTTTGGTGCTTTCATTTATAATGTGTTGGGTATTCCCATCGCCATGGGAGTACTTTACCCATTTTTTGGTATCTTACTTTCTCCCTGGATCGCCGCAGCAGCCATGGCTTTCAGTTCTGTAACGGTGGTTAGTAACGCCAACCGTTTACACTACTTTAAACCGAAAGGAGGAGTCCTATGACCCCAGATCGCTGGATCGTTACGGTATTTGGCTTACTAGTGATAGCCTTTATTATCTGGTTTTTCTGGCTCAAGAAACCCAAGGGTACGCGGGCGGCTATAACCCGTAGTGGCTATCAAGAAGCTATGATCCTGGTCAAGGGGGGTTACACTCCAGATGTGATTGTCGTGGAGCATGGGAAGCCAGTGCGCCTCAACTTCCGCCGAGAAGAGACTGCCTCTTGTTCGGAGATGGTGTTGTTTCCAGACTTCAACAAAAGTGCCAGACTACCTACCGGTGAAACCGTGGCAGTCGAGTTCCTGCCAGAAAAACCCGGTGAGTATGAATTCGCCTGCCAGATGGGTATGCTTCGTGGCAAACTCATCGTCGAATAGGAGGAGAAAATTATGGCGACCCAACAAAATTCTAATCCAAATGGCTTGTTCCGTTCGCGAAGTGGTTTTGTGCTGATTGCCTTCCTTGTTATTATTGCTTTTTTTCTCGCGACCGAGCATACAGCCCATCTCTTCGGTATCTTACCCTGGTTGTTGCTGTTTGCCTGCCCATTTCTGCATTTCCTCCATGGAAGACATGGCGGGCATAGCAAAGACAGGAAAGAACCTGTGAATCACGCCGAAAACCCCAATCATAACCCTCAAGGAGGTAAAAAATGAGTGATACCCCTGCCTATGGCCTGTGGTGGTTGGTCATCATCAACTCCTTAGTCTTCATCATCTTTGCTTTTAGCTTTACTCGTCCGCGTACGCGTCGTGACTGGCGGTCGTTCGGTGCTTTTGCAGCTTTCATCGTGGCACTCTTTACCGAAATGTATGGTTTTCCGTTAACCCTTTACCTGCTTTCAGGTTGGCTGGGCAGCCGCTATCCCCAGCTTAACCTCCTCTCACATAATACCGAGCACCTCTGGCATACGCTGTTTCGTATGAAAGGGGATCCTCATTTTGACGTGTTTCATATCCTCAGCAATCTGTCCATCTTCGGGGGTTTCTTCCTGCTTGCATCTGCCTGGCAGGTGCTCTATAAAGCGCAACGAGACCACAAGCTGGCAGTGACCGGTCCGTACGCCTATGTACGCCACCCGCAGTATGATGGTTTTATATTGATCATGTTGGGATTCCTTCTACAGTGGCCAACCTTACTGACATTGCTTATGTTTCCCGTGCTGGTTTATAGGTACGTTCGACTGGCGCACCAGGAGGAACGCGAGATGTTGGCAGAGTTTGGTGAGGTATATGCCCACTATGCTGAGACAACACCGGCTTTCTTTCCGCACCTTGACCGTGCGATTGCACACAGCAAATGATAGGTTGAGATCATGGGTTGGTTGGAGCATTTTGATGTTCCTCCCCAATTATTCATGATAAATCCATCATAACGGACCCATTGCAACATCGGATCGAGGAACAGCCGAAGTAGCCCTGTCAGGTACCGAAGTATCTGGAACAGGTCCGGTTGGAATAGAACAAGATCTTTGGAGTTGTTCTTAGGATGAATAACACATGTTTTTTCAATTTAAAGGAGGTAAAACTATGATGTACGATGGGGGATGGTTTTGGGGGATGCATATATTCTGGTGGCTTTTCTGGATAATCTTAATTATCTTGTTCTTTTCATTACTAACTCCGGTGCCGAAAAAGAAGGCGCGACTTCACCGCGAAACACCCTTGGAGGTTTTACAACGGCGCTATGCGACGGGGGAAATATCTATCGAAGAGTATGAAGAGCGAAAGGCGAGGCTGGAACGAGACAAGCCGCCGACCGAGCCGTAGAGGGGTAAATAGATTTAGACTAACACGTTTATGACAAATTTATTTATCAGAATATCCATTTTTAGTAGTCAGGTGCTTATTAGACTCCGCTAGGGGGCTGCTTCCTCCAGAAAAAGAAAAACGGAATCTTGCCGGGGAAGGTCCCTCCAGATAAAATTCCCGGAGAACTCGATGGTTTTTAGCTAAACTCCATCCTGAGAACTTCCAGTAATATGTATCTGTTTCTCATTCCCTTAATACTTGAGTTTGCCCTGAACGGGGCCAGTGCCTTCACGGCCGCCTACTCCCAGCGCTGGGGTGAACGGGGCGGCCAACTGGCCACCCTGATTTTGAGAGAGGAACTAGATCTGGTGCAGCGT
Source organism: bacterium (assembly GCA_030550175.1). Classification (GTDB taxonomy): domain Bacteria; phylum Moduliflexota; class Moduliflexia; order Moduliflexales; family JAUQPW01; genus JAUQPW01. The sequence goes on along the minus strand of JAUQPW010000010.1, from coordinate 19,119 downwards.
CTGCCGGCCTACCGCGAGTACATGGAGCAGGTGCCCCCCGGTTCGTGCCTCGCCTTCGATGGAGGTAATGATGAGCGTTATAGGTTTATTTTACGGCAAATTCACCAGTGGATAGGAGGAAAGAATCTATTGTCCTTATATTTAAACTGTTTATCTTTATAAGAGGTAAATTTTTGGTATTTAATATCTGTTTCTTTAACGAGAGGAGATAAGTTATGAGCTCAAAAAAGACCCTAAAAGTGGCTGTTAACGGTTATGGTGTCATAGGAAAGCGCGTTGCAGACGCCGTGGTCCTACAAGAAGATATGGAATTAGTTGGTGTTTGCGATGTGGCCACCGATTGGCGTATCCGGGTTGCAGTCAATAAAGGCTATTCCCTGTTTGGTTCAACTCCTGATACCGTATTGGCTATGCGTAAGGCTGGATTAAAAGTCGAAGGTACTTTAGATGATTTACTAAAGCAGGTAGATGTAATTGTTGACTGTGCACCGAAGAAGTTTGGTGCAGAAAATGCCAAAAAATATCGACAAGCGAAGGTGAAATTCATCGTTCAAGGAGGAGAAAAACACGAAGTGACCGGACATTCCTTCGTAGCCGAATCCAATTATGAAAGTGCCCTTGGGCGTGATTCAACCAGGGTAGTTTCCTGCAATACCACTTCCATTGTGAGAACCCTGACCGCTTTAAAAAAGGCGGGATTACTCCTCCAAGCCCGTGGGACTCTGCTCAGAAGGGCTACAGATCCTTGGGAGAGCCATTTGGGCGGGATTATGAATACCTTGGTGCCCGAAGAAACTATTCCGAGTCATCAAGGTCCCGATGCACAAACAGTGGATCCAGAGCTGGATATCGTAACTATGGCCGTCAAAGTACCCGAAACCCTGGGCCATCTCCATTATTGGTCGGTAAAACTAACCCGGGAGGCTTCAGAGGATGAAATCCTCGATGCACTTCGTAACTCTTCCCGTATCACGATGGTTCGTACGGGTGATGGATTAAAAGCCCTTAATGCGGTCAAGGAGCTCATGCTGGACATGGGTAGACCTCACGGAGACCTTTATGAAGTGGCCCTTTGGGAGGATGTTTTAAAGGTACAAGGAGATGAAGTTTTTTATTCTTACATGGTGGACAATCAAGCCATCGTGATTCCTGAGACCATCGATGCGATTCGTGCCTTAACAGGAACGGTTAAGGATGCCCATGAGTCGATAGAAATGACGAATAAATCGTTAGGCATAAGACAACGATTTCTGTAGGGGGAACAGGATGCTGATAGGATCACGACGAACTCGTCATCTGCGGCGTTATCGGGAGATTGCTGGCACCCTGGTTCGCCATGGCCTTGGTTGGCTGGTGGTGCAGTTGGGTCTGGGTGATCTTGTCCCCTTCCATTGGGGATGGTTGGGTCATCCCCGGCGACCGGAGTCTTATACTCAGCCGGAACATGTGCGTATGGTCCTGGAGGACTTGGGTGCAACATTTATTAAGCTGGGTCAGGTGTTGAGCACCCGTCCTGACCTGGTACCCCCCGATTACATTGTTCAGTTCAGCAAACTGCAGGACAGCGCGCTGCCAGTACCTTACTCCCAGGTAGTCGAAGTGATCCAATGCGAGCTGGGGGCGCCACCTGAGGAGATTTTTAAAACCTTTGAAATCCAACCTTGCGCCTCAGCTTCTATTGGCCAGGTACATATGGCCCGTTTGCCAGATGGTACTCCGGTGGTAGTCAAGGTACAGCGTCCTGGGGTAGAAGTTCAGGTGGAGCAGGATTTAGAGGTATTGGCTGATTTAGCCCACCTAGCTACTCAATATACCACTCTGGGTACATATCTCGATATTGAAGGTTGGGTGGAGGAGTTCGCCTTCACCCTGCGCAATGAGTTAGATTACACGCGGGAGGGTCAAAACGCCGATCGCTTCCGTCGAAACTTTGCCCATGAGCCGGCCCTCCATGTCCCTCGGATTTATTGGGAATACACCACCCAGCGGGTGCTCACCATGGAAGAGATCCGGGGGATCAAAATTAGTGATTTAGAAGCTCTGGAGGCTGCCGGGCTAGACCGTCACCGCATCGCTGAGAACAGTGCCCGCATTATGCTCACCATGGTCTTTGAGCATGGTTTCTTCCACGCTGATCCCCATCCTGGCAACTTCTTTGTGTTGCCAGGTGAGGTGATTGGTCTGATTGACTACGGTATGGTCGGTCGCCTGGATACCCCTTTACGGGCAGGATTGATTCGACTATTCCTGGCTCTGGTTCGCCAGGATGCCGATCGGTTGGTAGACGAATTTCTGGCTTTTGGCATCGCTCGAAGGCGCGTGCAACGCCAGGCCCTTAAGCGAGACCTGGATCACTTCATCCAGCGCTATTACGATCGGACGATCAAAGAAATCGCGGCAGGGCAGGCCTTTAACGAACTGATGGCCATTGCCCTGCGTCACCGACTGCAGCTTCCCACCGATTGGACCTTAATGGCTAAGGTTATTGCCATGAGCGAGGGGTTGGGAGCTCAGTTAGATCCGGAATTTAAGCTGATGGAGTTTGCACAACCGTACTTCGAGCGCTTCTGGTGGCAGAGTCACTCTCCCAGAACACAAGCCTATCGGATTGCGGAAGGAGCACTGGATTTGATCGATCTGGGGGTTGATCTTCCCAGACGATTCGGGCGCCTGTTGGGACAGTTGGAACGGGGTGAGATTACCATTGTCAGCCGCCGTGAGGAACCAGAAGAGATCTTGAGAGAACTCCACCGGGCTACCAACCGGCAGGCGATGAGCACCCTCACAGCAGCCTTGATCATTGGACTTGGCTTGCTTATGCTGGTCTATCATCCTCCGGGTTGGGAGCGATGGGGGAGCCGGGTATTTGGGTTACTGTTCGGGATGATCCTGTTTTTCGGCCTGGGGCTACTATGGTCTATCTGGCGGTCGGGTCGTTCATAGATGGCTTCTATCACTCAGAAGTTATCAACCTGGAATCATGGCATCATTAAACTCTACCGTCAGTTGAATCGCGATTTGTGGGAAGAGTGACCGGGCCGATACATAATGGGATAAAGACACGTTCCCCCCCCCCGGCAGATACTATAAGGTTAGCGATGTTCGTCTAAGTTTACCCACTGCTAGAAGGAGAGGCGTCGAAGGGAGTCTTAAATTAGAACTAAGTCTACAAGAGGTCGAGGGTTTGCGTAAGTTTGTTGAAATCCAGGAAATGATTTTTGCTCAATTAAAATGGGAGGGAACATGGCATGAAACGTATTGCGGTATTGACCAGTGGAGGGGATGCTCCCGGTATGAATGCTGCCATCCGGGCCGTGGTCCGGACCGGACTCGATAAAGGCTGGGAGGTCTTCGGTGTACGCCATGGTTACACGGGTCTTATTAGAGGTGACTTCATACCCATGGGGGCTCGAGACGTGGGGGGTATCATCCAGCGAGGGGGTACTGTACTTGGCAGTGCCCGTTGTCCCGAGTTCAAGACCGAGGAAGGGCGTTTGAAAGCTCTGAACCAGCTTCAGGAACAAAACGTCTCCGGCCTGATTGTCATCGGAGGTAATGGGTCTCAGACCGGTGCCCACATGCTATCTCAGATGGGTTTCCCGGTGGTTGGTGTGGCCTCAACCATTGATAATGACCTCTATGGGTCTGAAATCACCATCGGAGTAGATACCGCCCTCAACATTGCCCTGGAAGCTATAGATCGGCTGAAAGTTACAGCTTCGTCCCATCAACGGGCCTTTCTGGTTGAGGTTATGGGTCGAGATTGTGGCTATCTGGCCCTGATGGCCGGCATTGCCGGCGGTGCTGAAGCTGTAGTCATCCCTGAGGTGGAAACGGACCCGGAAACTATAGCTACCGAGTTACGAGCTGCCTACGAACGAGGCAAGGCCCATGCACTGGTGGTGGTAGCCGAAGGGGCCCGGTATAACGCTGAAGGACTTGCACGCTACTTCCAGAAACATCAGGAACGATTGGGCTTTGAGCTGCGGGTGACTGTATTGGGTCATGTTCAGCGAGGTGGAGCCCCGGGTGCCTTCGATCGGCTCCTGGCCACCCGACTAGGTACGGCAGCAATAGAATACCTGTCTTGGGGGGAACATGGATTGCTGGTAGGCTTGCTCAAAGGGGAAGTTACGGCTACACCCTTGGCCGAGGTGGTTGCCAACAAGAAACTACCGGATCTCCATCTGCTGGAGTTGGCACGCGTGCTGGCAAAATAAAATAACCGAATTAAGAGTAAAAGTCGTATGTAACGATACCTTTTGTTGCTTATATGACCTGTATCCAGGCCGATGATTGTCCGGATTGTACCGGATTGGCTGTGATCATCACTGTGGATACGGTTCAGAATAAAAGGAGGAGGTGAGGATTATAAATAAAGATCTGACTCTTTAACTGTTAAAACCGTTAAAACTATCGATCCTAAGACAAAGCTATAAGCTTGTAATCATGTGAACTAACTCAAAAAGGGAGGATAGAAATGAAACACTTTTTGACTCTTAGTTTAGTTACCCTCTTGGGGTTGGCCCTCAGTGGGGCTATTCTGGCCCAACAACCCTCTCAGGAATCCCAACCTTCTGGACAATCTAGAGGAATGATGATGGACCAGGGGATGATGAGGGATATGGGAACGATGATGGGGGCCATGTCTTCCATGATGAAACAGATGTCGGAGATGATGAGCAGCGGAAAGATGATGAATCAAGATATGATGAAACAGATGTCTGAACATATGAACCAGATGACTCAGATGATGAAACAGATGTCGGAGATGATGAGCAGCGGAAAGATGATGAACCAGGATATGATGAAACAGATGAAAGAACGGATGTCAGAGATGCAGAAGGGAATGTCGGAGATGATGAAGCAACAATAATACTGAAGAGCTGAGGGATGGGGCATCCATTACAAATCGGATGCCCCGTTATCTCGACTCTTCCTATTAAACGAGATGAAAGGAGAAAGTACTATGAGTTATTATTTTAGCAAAGTTTTAGAAATGACTTTCGATGAAGCAATAGCCAAAGTAACAGAAGAATTAAAAAAAGAGGGTTTTGGTGTTCTTACGGAAATAGATGTCAAGGAGACCCTAAAGAAAAAACTGGGGGTCGATTTTCAGAAATACCGAATCCTGGGAGCCTGTAACCCACCTTTTGCCTATCAGGCTTTACAGGCGGAAAATAAAATTGGTACCATGCTTCCTTGTAATGTAATTGTGCAGGAAACTTCTGAGGGACAGGTAGAGGTGTCTGCCATTGATCCCGTGGCCTCCATGCAGGCAATCGAAAATCCTGCGCTAAAGAAAATTGCTACAGAAGTTCGAAATAAATTAAAAAAAGTTATCGATAGTTTATAAAAAGAGACGCCATCTAGAAGTTAAAATTTTACCGGAAATCTATGCGAGGTTAATAACTCCTTCTGGGACCTATGGAACCTATGAAACCTCCTGCAGCGACCAGAACACCTTCTACTAACTTAAGGGGTAATGCCGCAAGTCTCCGAGAGGCCGGTCCGTGCACAACCTGAGCTCCATTCTTTGGGTCGAATTCAGATTCATGGCAGGGACACAGGAAAACCTTCTCTTTGCTTTTCCATTCAGTCACGTCACATCCTTGATGGGTACAGATAGCCGAGTATGCTACAATCCCCTCGACTGAATGAGCACGGGTCTCTTCAGAAAGTTCTATCGGATCCAGGTGGATAATGATAATCTTGTTAAGACGGGATCCGTCCTTTACAACTTTGGTTTTAGGATCCATGGGATAAGCCATCACCTGGGGTCCACCCAGAGGGAGGTCTTTAGGTGTAATAATTTCTCCCTTTTTATCTCCAAACGCAAAAACAAATTGATCTCCTTCCTCAGGAGGCGCAGCGGCGGGACTGGTGGGTTGAGCAAGGGCGGGGTCTATGAACGGTAACCCTAAGACCATACCCAGTGCTGCTTTCAGCAAGGTGCGTCGCTCCAGTAAACAGGAGCAAGTCTCACATTTTTCATCCATAATTCTTATAGATATAACATTTTTATCCATAATTCCTAAAATCCCTTTTAGGAAAAATACAGACAGGAATGTTATAAAAACTCCTTTCTTTATCGGGAATACCCTTCATGGATGAATTCTTTTATAATCTCAAAATTTCTCTCTATTTTATAATCTAGCATAAGTTGGGGGTAAAAAGCTATTTTCTTCATTTCATCCCAAAACTTCATAAACCCGTATCTCTGCTTTCTGATTTCCGCGGTGTGGGACTGCAAGGTAAAGACGATTAAACTGAGGCACAAAAAGTCCTGTACGAGCTCCAGAAGCCGTTGGAATTTTGGTAACCCTTTCATAGTGATCTGCATCCTTCTGTTCAAAAACATCGATAAAACCTTCTCCACCTATTTCATATATCCGTCGGCGTATAGGGTCATAGAAGATATCATCACTATCCCCCACACTGTTTAATTCAGCCACTACCTGGCCTGATTCGGTATCAAAAACGGTAAGTTTTGGAGGTTTTCGGAAGCCGATGAACAGTCGGTGATGGGTTTCATCTAATGCCATGGGAAAGTTTGCTTGAGCATTTTTGAGTAGCCATTTTGTCAGCACCGTGCGTTTTTCTCGATCCACGATGGCTATGTGATGGGCCGATGGAATATTCACAAAAATCCTCGGCCCTTGCTTCTCTAGTTGGAAAGACTCGGGATGGCCTTCTAGTTTAATATCCCCAAGGTACTTGCCACTTGTTGCAGCTACCAGGGCCAGGGCCCCATCACCATAGCCGATATAAATAAACTGGGCGGTTGCATCGTAACGAATATTATCCGCATCATCCAGAGATTTGATACTTTGAAGGGGCTTGAAGGAGTTTCCGTCGAAGATATCACAGGTACCGCTTTGCCCATTGGTTACGAAAATCTTGTTGAATTCTGGAACGAAAGCAACCCCTTGGGGTTCGTGCAATCCTGTAATACTATGGACAGGTTTACCTGCCTGCAGGTCTAGGATTTCCACCGTATTATTACCCAGGGCAGCAATAAATAGTCGTTGGCCTTTAAGATCTACATCCAGGTGATCTATACGACCTTCAACATGGGGTAAAGGAATGGTTTGTACCAGTTGAAGAGGTGGAGGGTTTTGAGCCTGCACTTTGAGAATGAGCAGGATAACCGGAATCAGCAATAAGTAAAACTTTTTCATAGGTTTTTAGGCTTTTGCAGTTTTATATCATATTTCAGTCCAGGGCAAAGCAAAGGGGACAAAGCCACCTCCCTCTTTGTACGAGATGGCTTCGTTCCCATCGTCGCCAACAAGGACCTGCTTAAAGTATTCCTCTCAACCTGGGAAGTATCCCCTGACTGAAAGGACGACCTGTTGTTAATTAAAAGGTAAGATAAGTTTTCACACTTCCTACTGAAGTATTTCTTAAATTTATGTAAGAATTTAGGAGTAACTGTGAGGATCTGCAGAAAGGGGAATCGGCTCTTTCTTTTCCTGCTAAGGAAAGAGAGGGTATCAACTTGTTGCATTTCATAAAGTAGGGGAGGTTTCAAACCTTCCCCTACCGTATCATGACCCCATGAGAGGTAAGGTGGGATCAGGGAATTCAATGAAAAAGATGACTCCATTTTAGTATCCTGATCCGGCTTCCCGATGCTCTCTAAAAGGCTTAAGGGTTTTCGGTTACAACTTCAAATCCTGCAGCGAGCCATGCACTCATCCCACCGACGACATTTGTAATGTGCCGGAACCCTTGCTGCTCGAGAAGGCTTGTAGCAATCGAAGAGCGATAACCTCCTGCACAGATAGTTGCAATGGCCTTATCTTTATTGAGTTGAGCAATGTTCTCTACAAGCTGGTTAAGGGGTATATGGATGGCCTCCTTAATATGACCGGCGTTCCACTCCCCAGGGCGTCTTACATCTACCACCTGCAATGGCATACCTTCTTGGATACGGGCATTTAATTCGTTAACCGTTATCTGCTCGATTGTAGTAAGAAGTAACCCTGCCCTGTCCCAGGCGGATATTCCTCCGGCAAGATATCCTGCGACATTTTCAAGTCCAACACGTGCCAGCCTTATCCTGGCTTCGCGGACCCGTCCTTCATCTTCTGCAATGATGATGATGGGAACTTCTGGTTTGATAAGGGACCCTGCCCATGAGGCAAATTGACCGCCAAGACCGATATTAAGGGAACCTGGAATATGACCCGTTCCATATTGGGCAGAGGATCGGGTATCTAAAATTACACAGATATGGCCTTCAGGTTCGCCCGACCAGTTTCTCATCCTTTCGATTTCTTCAGGTGAAAGGGCCGGTAGCTCCGGTAACTCATCTAGTGAAGAGGGACCCTGGCGATTTATTTGGGCATCCATGCTGAAATAAGCAGGTGCTTCCGGTAAATCGGTTGTAACCATTTGGATAAAGGTTTCTTTTGGCATTTCCTTTAAGGCATAATTGAACCGCCTCTGCTCTCCAATGGTAGAGCTCGTTTCACTTGAAATATTTCGCCCACACAAAGAACCGGCTCCATGGGCCGGATAAACCTTTACATGATCAGGTAATTTTAACAACTTTTCATGAAGGGAGTCATAAAGCAGGCCGGCCAGTTCTCTGGAACTCATCTTTGAGCCAAGAAGATCAGGGCGCCCAACATCTCCAATAAATAAGGTATCACCTGTAAGTACTGCTTCGGGTTCGTCGGATTTCTCGGTATTAATCACCAGGACTGAGATGGATTCGGGGGTATGGCCGGGTGTTTCCATGAAGCGTAGAACAACTTTTCCCATCTTGATCTCATTCCCTTCATAAACAGGTACATGCTCAAATTTTGCTCCTGCTTTTGCACCTAGATAAATCTTTGCACCAGTACGTTTGGCAAGCTCGCAATGACCAGATACAAAATCAGCGTGGAGATGGGTTTCAATCACGTGTTTAATCGTCAATCCCTGTTGCTTCGCTTCCTCAAGATAAATATCTACATCGCGTTGCGGATCGATTACAGCAGCTTCCCCATCGGATCCTATGAGATAAGAAGCATGGGCAAGACATCCAAGATAAAATTGTTTAAAATACATAGTCGTCTCCTTTAACTAAATTAAGGGAAACCCCTTCTATGAAGCGAATTACATTCACCGAGTCTTTCGTGAATTACGAATTCGCCCTACAGATGAAAATAAATTCCCCTTCTCAGGATGAGCCCAAGAAAAAGGATAAATTCCCTTATCTGCTTTGTCCTTCCTACTCCTCACGAAGCACTTTAGATACCAGGGCAGTTGTAGCATGAAAGGTTAATGTACCCTACAGAACACACATTGCGGATTCACACAATCTGTGGTTTCTCCTGTTTTACCGTTTCAATGAAAACCTTCGTTACCGGCTTAAGTTCCTTCCCTTACCTTATTAAATTACCTTATTCAGTAAATAATTCAATTAACTAAGTAAGAAAATTCAGATCAGTAGAAGAGATTTGTTGACGAGATCCAAATAGATGGTTATACTTCAAAGATATAAAAATTTCCCTATTAAACTTCTTTACTATAAAAGCCCACAAAATTTATGCCGCGGAATTCTATGCCTTACAGATTCCTTTTAATAGTGGCGATTTTGCTATTTTCCATGGGATACCTGTGGTGTTTTCTAAATCCCCATGAATGGAGAGACATAGAGCATACTGATTCTTTAGGAAGTGGGTTCTGTTTTCATTTCTATTATCAGAATCTTCATCTGATGGTCCCCGGAATATTGGTCTTTATAGTAGTACTTTCTACGATCTCGCTTCTAACCTCCGGCGAAACCCTCCCCGGTTTTACCCATCCTCTCATCCAGCCACCTCGATCCCTTTGAAGGGCAGATTACTTACTGCTTTTTTAGGATTTTTTCGGAGATTTTTTCTGTTTCCCATTTAATTTAGATGTATTTATTCCTTTAGTTTTTTAATGAAGGTTTTGAAAATAAGGAAATCTCTATAGTTATCGGAGCCTCAAAGCCTTCGAAGAATTAAAATAGAGGTATTTGTTTTATAACAATCTTCCTGTTTTAAAATTAAAAATCTTTCTACAAAAAGACCGTTATGCTTATTCGCCGCAAAACTATTACCTGAAGGGTCGGGGACCCTACAGGGTTGGTCTTTAATTGTCTTTTCATAAAAGCACAAAGAGCTCTGTCCTGAATTTTGGGAAAGGAATCCGGAGGCTAATTTCCCGGTATTCTTTTGACTAAATCGGTACAAAGCTCGGCGTGTAAACCCTATCTTGTGAAGAGTGCTAAACCTTTTTTTTCGATCTTATTGTTTATACTGGTGGGTTTGAACGGTTTGTTGAAGGATCCATTACAGGTGACGGGTCAGGAGGTTCCTAAACTCAATCCCGCTAAGTCTTATACTTTAGATGAGCTTTTAACCTTTACCGTGGAGCATAATCCGGAAATATTGGCAGCTAAGGCAGAAATCGATATAGCCAGGGGAGAGTTGATAACTGCAGGACTCCTTCCCAATCCTAAAATTGAGTTTACAGGAAGAAATCAAAGTATTCCAGATGAGGATCTATCCGGGTTTAATTATGATATCAACTTAAGCCAGGAAATTCCTCTGGGTGGAAAAATAGGACACCGCAAACGGGTGGCCCAATTAAAACTGGAAAAAGCCCGGCTGGATTTTCAGAATGTGGTTCGGCTAAAAACGGCCGAGGTCAAAAAAGCTTTCTATGCTGTGTTATTTAATCAAAGACGACAGGAGTTAATAAAGGAAGTCCTGGAGGTTAACAGGATTATTTTAGATATTGCTAATAAACGCTATAAAGCCGGAGATATCCCTCTCATGGGGGTTAATCTGGCTTCTGTAGAATTACAGAGAACCACTATAGAAAGTCTAAACCTTCAAAATGAGTTTAGTCAAGCGAACTCCGAGCTTTTAATGGCTCTTGGGATTATCCTGGATTCAGGGGGGCCTTCCGGGGTGGAGGGTCTTAAAGTGGAAGGAACCCTCTCTAAGGAACAAATTCAGTTTAATCTGACCGAATTAATCCGATTTGCTCTGGCCAATCGGCCAGATTATAGAAGTCTTCAAGTAGCCGTAAAAGCAGCAGAGGCCGATATTTCCCTGGCCAGGGCAGAAGGAGTTCCAAATATCGAGGTTGGGGGGGCTTTTGAGCGGGAATTGGGAAATGAGCGTCGCATAGGGGGGTTTGTTTCTATTCCTCTTCCTCTCTTTAACCGGAATCAGGGGGAAATTGCTAAATCTCTGAGCCGCAAGGATCAGGTAAGCCTGGAATTAGCAGCTTTGAAAAATAGGATCGAGCAAGAGGTACGAATCGGATTTACCAAGGTTGAAACCGGTAAGAAAAATCTGGATGTGTTTCAGCGAGGCCTTATCCAACTAGTCCGAGAAAATCTGGAGTTGAATCGGAAGGCTTTCCAGGCAGGGGAAATTGAATTTCTGGAAGTTGCCCGGGCGGAAGAAGACTTTATTCGAACAAATACCCTCTTTTTAGAAGCCCTCTATAACTATAACCTGGCTTTGATCGAGTTGGAGACGGCTATGGGAAGCCAGTTTACCAGAGCTTTGAAGGGTACCGAAGAGAAGAAATAAGAATCAAGAACCAGGCTTGTTCCGGCTGGGGGGGAGGTCATACCCCTTTGCATTTCATAAAGTAATTGGAAGTAATTAGCTGTGACCAGAAGCCCTTCGTCAGAGTTTGTCCTGAGTTTATCGAAGGACTCAGGGTAAACCCCCTAGTCATCCAGTTAAGGATGAAACCTGGGGCCCAGGCACTCCCCTTGCCCATTGACGCCAGGATAAGGCCTGGGAAGTTAGCCTGGAAATGTGTCGATTCCCCTCTCCCACAGCGTGGGAGAGGGGCCGGGGGTGAGGGAAAAAAGAAGAGCCATTATCCGCCTAAGAGCTATCAACAGGTCGCCCCGCCAAGGAGGGTTTTCAGGCCGAAAATAAGGCTTTTCCCCTTCTTAGCTTGATGTGTATGGAGTAAACCCCGCCTTCCCTTTGACTCAGCTTGAGAGGTTTCGCGTTCTTTCGCTAGTTGACCTTGTCAGGTAAGACACTCTGCCCTGCCAATTTTATCAGTTGGAGTTCTTCTTCTTTTTCCCGTTCTTCTGCTTGTCTTTTCCATTCTTGACGATATCTTTCGGTGATTGTAATTGTTAACTCGTGTTGACGCTCCTCGGAAATTCCTGTCCTGGTAGAATTCAGGATAAGATTGGCTTCTCCGATGTTCTGAATCATTCGTAAGATCAGGTCGTTAAAAGTACAGTAACTCACCCCTTGCACTTCATAGTCGGTTTCTTTATAGATCCTTATAAAATCGTACTTTTCACCCGAGGTTTTATAACCTGCAATGGCCTTATCCAGAAGTTCAAGGGCTTTTATATAATCGGTGTTAGCCCGAATGATCTGAATCTCCTTCTCCGGTAATTCCTGCTGTTCCAGCTCTTTTAAAGTCTTCTCGGCAGATTTAAGGACTCCGATAGGATATTTATTTAATTCTTCTAAAGTGAGCGAGGAAAGGGTTTCAAAAAGTCCGTAAAAAGACAATCTAATTAAAGCCAGGGCTTTCTGGGTTAAAGTTAAAGCCTCAAAGTGCTTCATTTCTTCCCGAATTTCCTGCTCACCCAGGGTTATTTTTACTTCTAGGGGCGAATCTGCAAGTTCTTGCTTTTCAATTATCAGGCTTCGGATTTTTTCGGCTTCGGCAATGGTGAAACTTATTAACATATCGTACAGATCTAAAATCGACTCCGAAGGTTTAGAAATTTCGATCAGTAACTCGGCCAGTTTCCTGTTATGGCGGATAATCGTGAGGGGATATTTTTCCGCTATAGTCTCGGGGATGAGATTTGAGAAACGCTCGATAATTTCATGGGCAAACTCTGCTTCCAGGCCATCTATGTTTGTTTCAATGAGATTTAAGATCTGTCTATATTGAGACTTATCAAAAGTCTCCACGGATTCAAGGGCTCGAACGGCCAAAGCTTCCAGAATTTTGATCAGAGTTCCCTTGAGCTGCTGAATCTGTTGAGGCTTAACGGTAATATGGGTCTTCGTCATCAAGAGAGCGTCTTCCAGAAATCTTTTATATTGTTCTAATTCCTCTTGGGGGAATTTAGTCTTATTTTTCGCAATTTCTTCATAGGTGGTGGAATAAAGCTCTTTGTAGGTGCTCAAAGCCTCATTAAATCGAAATTTTAAAACCTTCACCAGCTTTTGAAGGACTTCATTATACTCGGTTTCATCCATCTCCGGAGAAATCCCAACGTCTTTCATGAGATCCACATGGTGAAGGATATCCGACGTAAGGGCCGTTTCCAGGAAGTATTTACTATTTAAGGGGGATTCCCTGCCTAATACTTGTTGAATAAAGCCCTTTACATAATCAACCCGAGTGGTAATCAGACCGGACAGGCGCTTAAGGATTTTATCGTACGGATTATAAAGCTCACTCTGGGGGGAAACAGATTCGGCAGCTTCGCTAAGGATTTTCTTCAATTTTTCTAATCTTGATAACGGATAGGAGTTACAATCCAGCGTATATTCGGTTATGTCGGGTATTTTTTTAAAATGCTCTACAAGGTCCTCTGCGGTGGCCTGTTCTAATTTTTCTATATCAGACAAAGAAGATACTTGCATAACTTTAGATATTCCATTCTTTTTCCCTTAGCTCATATTCCTTCATTTTGGTTTGAAGGCTTTTTCTACTGATGCCCAATTTTTTAGCCGCTCGGGTCACATTTCCCCGGGTTTCTTGAAGCGCTTTAATAATTAAATTTCTTTCCACTTGAGCAGTGGCTTGTTTAACGGCTTCTTTCAAACTCAGGTCTGATTTTAAATCGGAGCCACCCTCACTTGAATCGGTAATCTGACCTTCTGGAGTAGAATCAGGTATAGAACCGGTTCCCATCAATTCTCTGGACTGGGATGCAGGGATAGATTTCAAATCGGGTTCTACTCTGCCGGGTAATTCAGTTGAAATATTATATGCAACTCTTGTACTCATCAGGCTTCTCAGTTCCTTTGGTAAATCTTTCAAGGTAATGAAATCAGAATCTAAAAGCAGAATGGTTCGTTCGATGACATTTTCCAGTTCTCGAATATTTCCCGGCCAGTTATATTCCATCAAAGCGGCTTTAGCTTCCTCACTGATACCCTGTACGCTTTTATTCAGACGTTTATTGTATTTGGTAATAAAGTGGTGAATGAGGAGGGGGATATCTTCTTTTCGTTCCCGCAAAGGGGGCACTTTAATGGGAATTACATTGAGTCGATAAAATAAATCTTCTCGAAAATTTCCTTCCTTAACCTCTTTTTGCAAATCTCGGTTTGTAGCCGCGATGAGGCGTACATCCACCTTCAAGGTCTTAATTCCCCCTACCCTTTCAAATTCTTGTTCTTGAAGAACTCGCAGAAGTTTTACTTGCACTTCCCTTTTGATCTCGGCAATTTCATCTAAAAAGAGTGTACCGGTATGGGCCAGCTCAAATCGACCGGGTTTACTTCCAACGGCACCTGTGAAAGCTCCTTTCTCATAACCGAAAAGCTCGCTTTCTACCAGGTTTTCGGGAATGGCGGCGCAATTCACTTTGATAAAAGGCCTTCCTTTTCTGAAACTTCTTTCATGGAGAACCCGGGCAATCAATTCTTTTCCTGTACCGCTTTCACCGGTAATCAGAACAGTTGAAGGACTATCCCATATCTTTTCAAGAATCTTGTAAATTTCTTTCATAACCGGGCTATCCCCGATAATTCCAAACCGTTCCTGATACTCAAATTCAGGGAGGATCTCCTTCTGGTTGAGTTCCTGGGTCTTAACCGCTTTATAGACAATGGCTCTCATTTCATCCTGTTCAAAGGGCTTTGTGATATAATCGAAGGCTCCTTTTTTCATAGCATCTACAGCCGTCTCAATGGTTCCATGGGCCGTAATAATAATAATCGGAAGACCGGGATGATCTTTTAAAATGTGTTCCATAAGAACAAGCCCATCCATTCCCGGCATCATTAAATCCGTGATGACTGCATGACAGGTATTCCCTTTTAGCCAGGCAAGGGCACTTTCCCCATCCACGGCCTCGGCGACCTCATAACCTTCTTTGGTTAATAAGGCCTCTAGAATCCGACGCATGTTTTTTTCGTCATCTACGACAAGGATCCTTTTTTTCAAGGGTTCTTTATGGGAAGTAAAGGGTGAAAAGGGGATCTTAATCCTTTCTTACCTTTTCACCCTCTCACTCCCGCGTAACTACTCCCTTGTAAAGTTAATTCTGTATGGTTCCCCCTCACCTCCGGCCCCTCTCCCGAAGCTTCGGGAGAGGGGGTTAGGGGATGAGGGTAGAATAGCCCTTCAAATTTAACTTTACAAGGTACTACCTTCCTAGGTTCCCTCCCTACCTTATCACTTTACCCTCTCATTGAACAGGTAATTTTACCACAAATTGACTTCCCTTACCGATTTGACTGCTAACTTCAATGGTCCCGTCATGTCCTTCGACAATACGATGGCAAATAGCCAGGCCAAGCCCTGTCCCCTCTTTTTTGGTAGTAAAGAATGGATTGAACAATTTATCTATATGATCTGCAGGAATTCCAATTCCGGTATCTATAAATTTTATACTTAAATAGGTTCCGGTTTTATCGGGATCGCTCTCCAGAGTCGTGGAGACAATCAAATTTCCACCTTCTGGCATGGCCTGGATGGCATTTAAAAAGAGGTTTAAAAAAACCTGTCGGAGTTGTTCTGCATCGGCATGGATCAAAGGTAAATTTTCTTCAAAGTCCAGGACTACTTTTATTTGTTCGGGAATTCCCTCGGCTTTGATCAAAGCATAGGTTTTCTCCAGGATCTTATTGATTTCACAAAGGGTGATATTTTTCTTGAAGGGGCGTGCATAATCCAGGAACTGAGAAACTACATGATTCAATCGATCGACCTCTTCAATAATAATACTTAAAAACTCTTTTCTTTCCTCTATGGAAGGCTCTACTTGAAGATATTGGGCCGCACCTTTAATAGCTCCCAGGGGGTTTCTTATTTCATGGGCCAGACCCGTAGCCATCTCTCCTAAGGCCGCTAAACGATCTTTCTTTTTCATGGTCTCGTAGATTTTATAATTCTCAATAATGATAGCTGCCTGATTGGCAACGGTCATAAGCAGGGTAATTTCCTGACTGGAGTAAGCTTCTTCAGAACCTGCATCTTTAAGGTTCCAAAGTCCCAGGACCCTATCTTCTCTATACATTAGGGGGATACAGACCTGGGCTTCCATTTTCCTCAACAACTCACAAACGGACTTAATAACCGCCGGGGAAGTGGGCGAGGGAGGGGAAGAACGGGTAAGAGAAGAGGGGTCGTTGGTATATCCTTTTCTCCCTTCTTCTCCTCTTCCGTTCTCCATCTCGTAAGTTCTCAACTCCCGTTCCAGTTCTTCCAGAATCAAGGCACCTCTTTTCTCCTTGATATAATCGGTGAGAACTTTGGTCTCAAGGAATTTGGGAATTCTCTCCCGATGATCGCCAATTGCTTCTACCAGCTTAAACAGATCCTCCCGTTCATCCAAAACATAAACCGATGCATGGGTTACACGGGGAAACTCTTTAATCGTGTTGATAATCAGGCTAAAGAGTTCATCCACCGTTAAAACCCGGGCCATTTTTCGACTCAAGGTATTCAAAATATTTTGGAGATTATAACTCTCCCTGAGAAAAATACGATTGGCCCGGTCCTGGACCTTCAATTTAATCGGTTCGTAAAGAAGTAGAATAAGTAGAGAGGCAATAAAAGTGTTAAAGATAGCCAGTCCCGGCTTGTTTCCAATCCATAACACCAAAGCTCCATAGATACCTCCGGTTATAGAGGCTAGGGTAACAAGCACGATCCCCCTTCCGATGATTTCGTGGAGATCCAGTAATCGATACTTTACAATAGATTGAGAGATAAAATACATATAAACCATGACGGCCAGGTTTCCTAGCTGAGGAACATTGATTCCTATTCCTGGTAAAAAATCTGTGATTCCTGCAGTTGTGGCAATAACTCCGCCTATTATCATGTATTTGAGCTTGGCCCTTTCTGTAGTTGACTCTGTTTCAGAATACCGTTTATAGATCAAATACAGGCAAAGATAAAGAACCGGAAAGAAATAACATACCGTTATGATACTCCACTCTCGCATGAAAAAGAAGGGAGTCAGGACGGTTATGAAAAGACCGATACTGATTGCGTAGGTATATCTTAAAAGTTTCCAATTTATGGGATTTCGAGCCGAAAGAAATACAAGGGTAAAGTGAAGCGCACTGGGAGGAATAAAAAGAGAACCGAGAAAGAGAATCCGGTACCAGAAATCACTTTGGGTGAGCTTATAGAGGAAAAATCCCAGGTTCCAGACAAAAATATTAAAGCTGAGGTAGGAGAAAGTTCGGTGGAGTTGGTTCTTTCGATCCTTAAGGATGAAGTAAACGGCAAAGCAGAGATTTACAATAGCCGCAATGAGAGCGCTCTGGACTTGAAAAGTCATATCTTTCAGCTTCCAGGAATCAGAATTCAGAATTTAGATTTCTGGCTTCTGATTTCCGGCTTTAACGTTTATCGATAACCCTTCGCGCTTTGAACTGGGTCCGTTCTAGTTTTCCGGGCTCTATCAACTCAACTCTAGTTCGAACTCCAAGGCGGACCCGTAGCCTGGTTTCCAGGGTTTCCCGTAATCTCTCCAGTATGTGGGGATTATCTTTGGCTTCCTTTTGGAATCGGGGGCTATACTCGGCCTGGACGGTCAGTTCATCCATGGTCCGTTCCCGGGTAATGAGAATACGAAACTCTTCACCGAATCCCTCGGTGGCCCTTAATACATCCTCAATAGCACTGGGATAAATGTTTTCGCCGCGAACGATGAACATGTCATCAATCCGACCGTATATCCCTTTAGGGAGTCTGGGATATGTCCTTCCACAACTGCAAGGCTCCTGGGTCCAGGTAGATAAATCTCCGGACCAGAAGCGAATCATAGGTTGAGAAGTCCGCTCCAGATGGGTATAAACGGGAACGCCTTCTTTTCCATAGGGAACAACCTGCCGGGTATCCGGATCGATGAGTTCTGTATAAACAATATCCTGCCACAGGTGCATTCCTTGACGATCTGCACATTCCCCATTACTCATCCAGGGAGTCATTTCTGCCGTACTTCCCGTATCAATACAGATGGCCCCATAAGTTTCTTCTATGAGTTTCTTGGTGGAAGGGATTCCAGCTCCAGGCTCTCCAGAAAAGAACATGATTTTCAATCCGAAGTCCCTGGGATCGTATCCGGCTTCCCGGGTTTTCTCGGCAATATATAAAGCATAGGAAGGGGTACCATAAAAGGCAGTTGGTTTGATGTCCCGCATCCATTCAATTCCCCGTTCTGTTTGCCCAGGAACCCCGGCTCCGAAGGGAAAACAGGTTAAACCAAGCCGCTCGGCACCCACGAGAGCTCCCCAACTTCCCAAATAGAGGCTAAAAAAAGAGCCGATAAAAACAGTATCCCCTGGGCGTAATCCCATTCCCCACATGACCCGCGCGTGGGCATTGGCAATTCGTCTCCAATCGTCTCGACCAATGGCAAAAGCCGTTGGTTTTCCCGTTGTTCCAGAAGTCCCATGGATTCTTAACACCTGCTCCCGGGGTATACAGAGATAGGATCCAAAAGGTGGGTGTTCCATCTGATCCTTTCGAATTTCCTGCTTGGTCACCAGGGGCATCTTGTGGAAATCTTCTAGAGTTTTAATATCTCCCGGTTGAAGTCCGGCTTCATCCCATTTTTTACGATAGAAAGGGGCGTGTTGATACGCATAGGTAATTTGAGCCTGAAGCTTTTTCAAAATGATTTTCTCCCGTTCTTCAGGATCCATGGTTTCTTCTCGTGGGAACCAATATTTCTGATGCAATTCCGGCAAATAAGTTTCATCATAAATAGGAGGCCAGTTCATACTCATGAAAGAGTAGGAAAGCGTGGAAGTAGGAAGGTATATGCTTAAGTATAGGGGTGTGGGGGTATGGGGGTATGGGAGTGTAAGCGCAAGAAAGAAAATCGCCGATGCTCCCATACCCACCCACTTAAAAATAAACCATACGACTCCCCCACCCCCCAACCCCCCC
>JAUQPW010000107.1 GCA_030550175.1 bacterium | reverse complement strand
TGGAGCGATGGATATTTAACATAACCTTCTTACTTAAAATAGGGTAAAATGGTTTCTTATAACTAACTTGGCGAATAAAGAACTATTATTTATTATATCGAAGGATGAGATGCCGCGTGCATGAGTGTACAGAAGCGTTAAGGATCCTTTCCATCGGCTGACATTCAAGCACATACGCGCATGTGATCTCATGGAAGACGAGGAAATCAGAAATAAGATTATCCAGATGATTACGGAAGCTATCCAAAATAGCTTGAGAGACTCTCAGGAGCTTTCAAATGCTTTAGAGTTAGCCGGGCAGGAAGGTTACGAGATTGTTTTATCGGTCTTCTCAGGGATCCTCCTTCATAAACGAGATGACCGGCCAGATAACTCCGAAGAAGAAGAGGAAACTTCACCCATAGAGGAGGTCGTAGACGTCGGTCAGAGGGAGGAAGGGTTCGAGCCATCGGATCAACCGGTCTTCTTCGAGCTTAATCAATTGGATATTGAGTTTTTAAAGTCTTTAGGCTTGACTTTGGAGTAGAAAGCTTTTATAAGCCTGAGACACTGTTGTGCAACCTCTGAAGGGGCTTGGGATTCTAGAATATGGAGCCAGGTAATCCAGGGGTTTTGTCGAAACCAGGTGAGTTGTCTTTTCGCATAGTGACGGGTTTCTTTTTGAATGTTTAAAACGGTTTTATCTAAACTCCCTCCTTTTAAGATGAATTCAGTCATCTGTTTATAGCCGAGCGATTGCATCGCGTGTAGGCTCGGATGGTAACCTCTTTCTAAGAGCGCCTTAACTTCCTCAACAAAACCTTGTGCGATCATAGCTTCCACCCGATGGTTGATTCGTTGGTAGAGCTCTTCCCGGGGTCGGGTCAGACCCAGAAAGCAAGTAGGATAGCGGAGGTGTCCCCATGAACTCTGTTTGTGATGATAGGAAAGGGGCTTACCGGTGAGATGATAAACCTCTAATGCCCGGATAATTCGAACCAGGTCATTGGCATGGAGGCGTACGGCCGTCTCGGGATCTATCCTTTGGAGTTTCCGGTGTAAGTAATCACTTCCATAAAGACCGGCTAACCGTTCCATTTCTTGACGAAAATCTGGGTCTGCACCCGGCCCTTCAAAAATTCCTTCCGTAACCGCGCGAATATACAGGCCGGTTCCACCCACCAACAGGGGAATTTGTCCGTGGGTATGGAATTTCTGAATCACCTGTCCGGCATCCCGGGCATAATCCGCGGCAGAATAAATCTGATCCGGTTCTATCAGGTCGATCAGATAATGCCGAACCAGCTCCTGTTGGCTCCGGGTAGGTTTAGCCGTACCGATATTCATGTATTTATAAATTTGCCTGGAATCTGCACTTATAATCCCTGTCTTCAGCTGTTGGGCCAGTTCAAGAGCAACTTCGGTTTTACCTACTCCGGTAGGTCCTACTAAAACGATGAGAAACACGGGGATGAGAAGTTTTGGGACGCGGAGATATGGAGACGCGCAGACATTTCCCCGCGTCCCCTAAGTCTCCATATCTCCGCGTCCCGTATTAAACGGATTCAATCCAGCTTTTATTTAAATCCAGGCTTTGCAAATATTTTCTAAAATCATCACCTAAATCAGCTCTTCGAAGAGCAAATTCAACGGTTGCCGTTAAAAAACCCAATTTATTCCCGATATCATAGCGGATACCTTCAAATTCATATCCGTAGATCACCTGTTTTGAAAGTAACGCTTTCAACCCATCGGTCAGTTGAATCTCACCCCGTTGATCGGGTTTAACCTCAGCCAGCACGTCAAAAATTTCAGGAGTTAAAATATACCGCCCCATAATAGCAAGGTTCGAAGGAGCTTCTTCAGGGGCCGGTTTTTCTATCATATCCAGGACTCGATAAATTCGAGGCTCTATTTCTTTAGCGTCAATAATTCCATAGTTCTGAACTTCTTTCTTATCAACTCGCCTGACGGCTACCACAGAACAATTATAACGATTATGTACCTCTATCAGTTGCTTAATGCAAGGTGATTTAGAGTAGATAATATCGTCTCCGAGCAAAACGGCGAAAGGTTCTTCGCCGATGATGTCCTTTGCCGTTAAGATGGCATGGCCCAGTCCGAGGGGTTGCTTTTGCCGGACATAACACACGGTGAGCATTTCGGAGATATGACGGATCTCATTCAATTCTTCTATTTTTCCCTTATTATGTAAATTATATTCCAGCTCGAAGGATATATCAAAATGGTCCTCAATAGCTCGTTTACCTCGACCAGTAATAATAACGATATCTTCAATACCTGCTTCAACGGCTTCTTCAACCACATATTGAATGGTCGGTTTATCCACTACCGGAAGCATCTCTTTAGGTTGTGCTTTGGTAGCCGGAAGAAACCGGGTACCCAAACCTGCTGCCGGAAAGACCGCTTTACGAATTTTCATAGCCTCAGTGGGGAGTAGGCAGTAGGTAGTGGGCTGTTTGATTTTTCATTGCTCACTGCTTACTGTCTACTGCTCACTGTCTTTTAGGGTGAAAGGAAAAATACAATAGTGAGAATGGCATACACTGCCAGCAATTGAATCCCTTCCAACCAATTCGATTCCCCATCCAGGGAAATAAGGCTTACAACCGCTACAGAGATAGCTACTGCAACCACTTCTAATAAGGTAAACTCCAGATCCATGGGCGTACCCATTAGATAACTCGTGATGACCAAAACAGGGGCAACGAACAAAGCAATTTGGATACTTGAGCCAATCGCAATATTCATGCTTAAATCCATTTTATTTTTAATCGCTACCAGAACTGCGGTACTATGTTCTGCAGCATTACCGATAATGGCGATTACGATAATTCCCATAAAGAGCTCGGTAAGTCCCAAGGACTTTGCAGTAGGTGAAAGGGAGGTAACCAGAAATTCACTGATAAGAGCAATGGTAACGGTAGATATAAAAAGGATGAAAATGGATTTTTTAACTCCCCAGTGGGATTCTGTTTCATCATGGGTTTCCGAGTCGGTCTCATGAATCAGGTGCCTGTGAGTTTTGAAGGAAAAAATAAGTCCACAAATGTAAACCAGCATAAGGATTATCGAAATGGCCAGGCTGAGTTCTTCACTGAGGATAAATTTTTGAGAGGGATTCTGAAAGTGGGCAGTTTGGGCAAAGACGGCCGGAATTAGCAGAGATATAACCGATAAAGTTAACATTGTAGATCCTACACCGGCCGCCAAGCTATTGAAGGTTTGTTTTTCCCGTTTTAATCCACCCAAAAAGATGGCGAGTCCCAAGACGAAAAGGATATTTCCTACGATGGACCCGGTAATAGAAGCTTTAACCATGTTAAAAAGTCCCGCTCGAATTCCCATCAAAGCGATAATTAACTCGGCTGCATTACCAAACGTAGCATTCAATAACCCACTTATACCCGCACTGGTTCTACTTGCCAGATGCTCGGTAGCCTTACCCATAAGTCCAGCTAAAGGGAGAATAGACAAGGCAGAAGAGATAAATATAAGGGTAGGACGGGCATGGGTGAACTCAAGGAAAAAACTGATAGGTACAAAAATCAGAAGAAGCGTCAGCGCATTGTCAATGTTGAGCTTAAATTTGCTAATACTTAATACGTAATACGTAAAACGAAAGTAACCGAATAAAAAGTCCTTCCGCTTTACGCGTTACGTTTCACAGATTGAAACCCTATGTTGAACCTGGCCTATAAGAGACTCTCCCTTCAAAACGATTAGTATAATCATTCTGCTTCTTGGCCAGTTTTTCACTATAATGATTAAAGCTTCGATCCCCACCAGATTCCGGACCTTCTACGATCCCTTCAAGATGGCTTAAATTGGTGTAGTGATCGGCAGCATAAATCAACTCGATGGCCGTATTAGCATCAGGTCCAATGACTTCAACCCGGGTACCCATATGGCCTAAGGCTTCAACCAGTTTAACAAAATCCCCATCTCCAGTAACCAGAACGGCCACATCTAAATATTTTCCTAAGGTAAGAGCGTCAATAGCAAATTCCAAATCAATATTACCTTTGATACTTCCATCCGGTAGACGACGGATAGGTTTACTGACCACCCGGTATCCCAGATGGCTTAGGGCTCTCATAAAATTGTGCTGACCTTCATCTTCCGGATCATAGCTCATAAAGGCCGAAGCCCTGACTAATTTTCGATTTTTTTGAGCATGCGCTAATAAAACATCATATTTTATTTTTCCAAAAGTTTTCCAAATATTTTGGACATCTACGAATATACCCACTCGATCCATTTTATATACTCCTCATTGATTTTAAATCAAATATAAAGTTTAGATTAACTCTCCAATCAGGTACCTTACTTACTTAATTAACCAGGAGCTATTAATTTAGTGATGTCAAAGAGCAAATTCGCTTATAGGATAACTATCTTAAAAAGATATGTCAAGGATTTCCTTATTTAGATTACCTGGATGGTGTCTCCTTTTTTAATTTGACAAACCTATCGGATTCTATCATAGTGATAAGCGTACACCCAGGGATAAAATAATTCTAACCATCGGCTATAAAGACATCAAAAAGGGTGTTTTGAAGATAAGATAGCCGAATAGCCTTAATATAGGTATTCGAAATAGAAAGGAGTGGAAATTTACGATTTATGCAATGGACCGAGAAATATTCGAAGCGAATGGAACGGGTTACACCTTCAGCCATTATGGAAATCTTGAAGGTAGTGACGCAGTCTCAGTTTATTAATTTTGCCAGTGGATTGCCGGATGCCGAACTCTTTCCCCTGGAAGAATTACAGAAATTATGTGATGAGGTTTTTCAAGAGGAAGGCAAGATAGCTTTACAGTACAGTGCAGCGGAGGGATACCCCGCTTTAAGAAGCTTTATTGCCGACAGGTTAACCCGCCAGGGTGAAAAGACTTCCGCCGATAATGTACTCATCACCCATGGTTCTCAGCAGGGTCTGGATTTAGCAGCTCGAATTCTCTTAGACCCCGGTGATAAAATTATTATCGAAAATCCTTCCTACCTTGCAGGACTCCAAATTTTTGATAGCTATCAAGCCGAGTATCTTCCGGTTTCTATGGATGGTGAAGGCATGATAGTGGATCAGGTGGAAGAGCTTCTAAAGACCCAGGCACCGAAGCTGATTTATACGCTTCCTAACTTTCAGAATCCGACGGGAATAACTCTTTCCTTAAACCGACGGGAAAAGCTGGTTGCCCTGGCTGAGCATTATAACGTTCCTATCCTAGAGGATAATGCCTATGGAGATTTACGCTATGGAGGAGATTCTTTACCTTCCCTGAGAGCCTTTAAAGGTGGACATGTAGTTATCTCAACGGGGACTTTCTCAAAAACCATTGCTCCGGGAATTCGAGTGGGGTGGATTGCAGCAGAAAAGGAACTCATGGATCGAATAGCCCAGGTTAAGCAGATTACCGACTTACATACCAATACCTTCTGGCAGCGGGTGGTATATCGTTATTGTATCAATGGCCGATTGGAACCCCAGATTCAGCGGCTCTGTAAAGCTTACAAGAAAAAACGGGATATCCTCCTTCAATGCCTGGAACGCTACCTTCCCCGGGAAGTAAGTTGGACTTACCCGGAAGGCGGTATGTTTCTCCTTTTAACACTTCCGGATTCCATGCATGCCGAGGATTTGTTAAAAGTTGCCATGGAAGAAAAAAAGGTTGCTTTCGTTCCCGGCCGAACCTTCTTTCCCCGGGGGGATGGTCACAATACCCTTCGATTGAATTTTGTAAGTCCCAAACCTGAAGAAATTGAAGAAGGTGTGCAAAGGTTAGCAGAAATCATCCGGAGTTCCTAGACCTTTGATGTGGGCTAAAGAAAGGGTTTTGGGGGTCTAAATCTAACTCCTTAAAAATCCGTAATTTTTTCCTTGACACGATCCAGGGAAATATCACACAGTTATACCTATCGTATTTTGGAAGCCTGGTCTTCGAATAAACTTGAACGTCCTTCCAATCCCATGAACCCTGCCTCCCCAGGGTGAAAGATGGGAACGAGAGGAGAGGTAGCTGTGAAACCCTTTATTTCAAAGCTGGCTTTAATTGCTCTGGTGATAATCATAAGTAGTAGTTTAATTGTCTCTAAATCGGTCTATGGCCGAATTACCAGCCAGGAGAAAGCCCCTGGAGGAAGTCAAAGCCCGGTGGCAGTTCCTGTTCCCAGTAACCCTCCCATCTATCCGGGTTATCTCCCGACAGAGCCACCTCCCGGTTACCCCCAAAATTATCCTCAACCGGATCAGCCCCCCTTAGATTTTAGGCCGAACCGACCTCCTATGGACATCTGGCAGATTCCCGGTGGACCTCCCGATTACGGCCCTTCAATGGGTTATGCCTATCCTTATTCGTATCCCCCTTACCCTCAAGAACCGGGATTTGGCCCATACGGACCCTATTACCCCGGCTTAGAGGATCCCTATAACCGGGATTACGAGGTTCCTCCCTTACCAGGTCAACCCTGGGATTATTATTCACCGAATACCCCCTCCAATATTCCGCCACCGGAACCTGGATTGTCTCCTCAGCAACTTTATAGTGAAGCCATGGGGTATTTTAACCGAGGAGACTACGCTCAGGCAGCCATGAAATTTGAACAACTGGCCTATGGGTATCCTACCAGCGATCTTGCAGATAATGCGTATTACTGGGCCGGTGAAGCTTACTATGCACAAAAAGACTACTATCGGGCTATTCAATCCTTTCAACAAGTTCTGGACCGCTACCCCAACGGAAATAAAGTTCCAGATGCTTATCTGAAGTTGGGCTATGCTTATGCGGAGTTGAGGCAGTATGATAAAGCTCGAGCTACACTCAATGAGGTGATCCGACGCTATGGACGTATCGATAGAATTCGCACTAAAGCCAATAAAAAGTTAAGTGAAATTAGCCGGCTGTAGAATGTCCCTGGTTTATCGTTGATTGTCTGTTACCCGTTGTTTAGAATAGCCTGCTTAATAAACGTCTTTTCAAGGGAGTTGTAAAACGGCTAGACCCAGAACAACGGATAACAGACAAAAAAACTATGAACTCCTTATTGAAGCTGTTCATCCTGGCAGTAAGCATCGGCATAGGTTTTTTTAACGTATCTGTAAAAGCACAACCGAAATCTCAGAAGGATTTATCTGAAGAAGATTATGTAGTTAAATATGGAGATACGCTTCGAGGAATAGCTGAAAGATATTTAGAGAACCCGGAAGACTGGAGAAAACTCCAGAAAGAGAATCCTGCTATAAAAAATCCCCATCGTATTTATCCGGGAGATACCTTGGGGTATTCAGGAGCCTGGAGCAAGAGGGTTGAAGGAGAAAGAGGGTTTGAGAGACTGGCAAAACCCTGGTATGGACTTCCCATCGAGAAACCCGTTGAAGTACCCCCTTTCCGACCACCTCCCTTGATCGTATCCTCTGTAGATGAGATTGAATCAGCCGGTTTTTTAGTGCCGGAACGGGCTGCCGAGCTTAAATTAAAAAAGGTGGCTACCATTATCAATTCTGAAGAGGGTAAATTGGGTTTGACATTTGGAGATTTAATTTATGTAAATAGAGGTAGAGCTCAGCAAGTAAAGCCGGGAGATATCTTAGTGGCCTATCGTATAGAAAGGGAGGTATTTCATCCTGTAACTTCCCAATTTATAGGAACCCTTATTAAAGTTTTGGGACGCGTTAAAATAGATTGTCTAGAAGAGAGTATCTCTTGTGCAGAAATCGTTAAGACCTATGATTACATGCAACAGGGAGATGAGCTAATCCCTGCTTCAGAGTTATCTATTCCCTATGCAAAACCTCCAATAGGTGATTCCAAAACTTGCTGCCTGATGGTGGATGGAGAACTCCAGGCCTTTATATTAACCGAAAAGGAAGCCCGAATCGGAATTGCAGCCAGTGATATAGTTTACTTAGATGTAGGAGCCTTGCAAGGGGTTCAACCGGGGGATCAGTTCATCATTTATAGGAAAATAGGCGAAGGCTATCCCAAAAGGGCTTTAGGACGCCTCGTAATCCTTAGCGTACAGGAAAACACGGCAACTGCTTTGATTACGGAAAGTATCAAAATGATCGGAGTTGGCGAAAGGGTTACCCTGAAACGATAATTCTGGCTTGACAAAGGTCAACTTAAGATACACAAGATAAATTAGGTAAATCTCTAGTCCTGAATGATACAATGAAATCTCTAGGGGCTTTACCCAATGGCTAGGGAGGAGAAGTCTCCCTCCCAGAAGCGCTAAAACGCGGAACCCTAGGGGCATCATTCTCGCCCTTGTTTTACCGGGGAGAGAATGATGCGGTTGAATCCTCTCCCCTGGGAAGTGGGTCCTGAGGGTGGGAGTTTACCTGGAGTTTGGCGCTCAGGGGGGATTTTGCTCCTTATTAGGATCTTTTAGAAGACAACTGAGTGCGAGGAGGTTAAAATGACTTACGAAGCAAAAAACTTTGATCATTTATTAGGTACCCCAGGTTTTAGCGATCAGCTCTTAAAAAACCACTTTACCCTTTACCAGGGTTATGTCACCAATACTAACAAATTGCTGAGTACTCTGACCCAGTTACATAAAGAAGGAAAAGCCGGAACGCCGGAATATGCCGAATTAAAGCGCAGATTTGGATGGGAATTTAACGGCATGCGTCTGCACGAATATTATTTCGGTAATATGGCAAAGGGTGGAAACCCGCTGGATAAAGGTTCACCCCTTTCTCAGAAATTGACCCAAGAATACGGTTCTTATGAAAATTGGGAAAGTGATTTTAAAGCCACCGGTACCATGCGCGGCATTGGATGGGCAGTCCTTTATCTTGATCCGATTGCCAATCGACTCTTCAATACCTGGATTAATGAACATGATGTAGGGCATCTCGGAGGTGGCATTCCCCTTCTTATTATGGATGTCTTTGAACATGCTTTTATGATCGATTATGGATTGAAGCGTGCGGACTATATCGAGGCATTTTTCAGGGCCATCGACTGGGGAGCCGTAGTAAGAAGGTTTAGTAAAGCCCCCCAGGTAACTTTATAAGGAAATTCATTCGTTATATCAGATCGAGGAAATTGAGCTTTTTAAAAAGCCTGGCAGAAAGCCGCTTGTGGATGGAAAAGGGATAATCGAATAGAGGATTATCCCTTTCTTTGTTTTTATACAACACTTGACAAAAAATTTCCTTTGGGATATGTTGATGCTCATCGTATTTTTGTATAGGTTATCTTCGGGTAAACGGCTTTTCTCAGATTATAAAATGGGACCTACACGACAGGCAGATACGGAGCCCCAGCTCCATAGAACTTATGTGGGATCCGTAAAAAGACTATATTGTGTACCTTTGTCCTCAGTGTCATCTTTCTTTAGAAGAGTACTTTTATCAGGATATTTTGCTTTATAAGTGCTCTCCCTGTAAAGCCTTCTGGTTTCCAGAATCTCGATTTGGACAGGTTAAAAATCTCGGATTCGATGGGCTTGGTGATCCAAATATGCCCCTTGAACCGGGAACCGGCAGCCGGTGGAGTGACGTTCTCTTATGTCCCCAATGTCAGATTAATTTAACAAAGTATATCTATGCCTACTCTTCGGGAATTCAGTTACATCATTGTAAAACCTGTAAAGGAATTTGGGCGGGTCAAACTCAATTATCCGCCATCAGCCGGGTTCTCAATGACTACAAGGAATCTCTGGAGGAAGCAAAACTCAAAATACTTCCCTTAATCTTTAAGGTTAAAGAAAACTTTAAAGAGCAGGAAGTAGCTCAACTTAATCGTTTGAAAGGAGCCAGAATTCTTAATAAACTTCTATCTAAATTGGGATTTTAACCCAGATATAAGAAAATACACTAACACCATTCAAGGCGTGGGGTGTGGGGCGTTACTTTTACTTTTTCTGGAGCGCCCGCCATTCTCCGTCCTATAATAATTTTAAAAGACCTAGCTAATGAGTTTGACGATCCGTAATACAACCCTTTCTGTTATTCAAGGTGATTTGACCGAATTAGAAGTTGATGCCATTGTAAGCGCGGCTAACGATAAACTTTGGATGGGATCCGGGGTTGCCAGTGCTATCAAGACCAAAGGGGGTCGAATTATCGAAGAAGAGGCTATCGCCCAAGGACCGGCTCCGGTAGGAGAGGCTATTGTCACCACAGCAGGAAATCTTCCTTCTATTTATGTTATCCATGCAGTGGGCGCAGAACAGGGTGCCAAACCCAGTAGAGATAGTCTTGCTAAGTGTACAAAAAACAGTCTTCTTAGGGCCGAAGAAAGAAATCTAAAAAGTATTGCTTTTCCGGCTATAGGAACCGGAGTTGCAGGTTTTCCAGTAGAAGAATGCGCCCGCATCATGTTGGGAGTGATTTGTGATCACCTTAAAGGAAATACCTCCCTTGAAAAGGTGATCATAGCCCTCTTTGATAAGGGAAGCTATCTGAGCTTCAGTAAAGTTCTGGATGAAATAAAAGCGAATCTTTAATTTCCTGTTGGAGTAGGATGTGCTAGCTAAGGATTAGGTTTAAGAATCGTTGCCAATTCTAAAAAAATATTTTAACACATATACCGTTGTCTTTCTCCTCCTCGCTTTACTTCTGAGGCCCTGGTATTTTCTAAAACCCAAAGCCGAAATCCTATTCGAGGAGGGCGTGGGGCTGAGGAGTGGAGGGATCTTTCCAGATCCTTCTCCAGAGCCGGAGAGGGTTACTCTTAGACCCAACGATGTTCCCTGGAATTTTCGCCGAGAATTCGCAACAATTGTAAAGGTAAAAGACGGGGATACGGTAGAAACCGATCGGGGTGAAACGATCCGGTATATCGGAGTGGATACTCCGGAAATATACCGGTTTAGTGGAAAAGACTGGCAACCGATATGGGAATGCTACAGCTTTGAGGCCGAAACAAAAAATGCAGAATGGGTTCAGGGTCAAAAAGTCTTTCTGGAATCAGACCGGGAAGACCACGATAAATACGGACGACTACTCCGCTATGTCTTTGTAAAAAGGGGAAGAAATTGGGTATTTGTTAATGAGTATTTACTCAGGTGGGGATATGGGAGATACTATGACCCTAAAAACTATATCCCCAAATATACCAGAGTCTTGCAAGAAGCCGAACGGGAAGCTAGATTAAACAAAAGGGGGTTGTGGGGGGCCTGTTATAACTCACGGGGTCTGGAGCGGACCATTAAGGGAGATATCACCAAATCGAGGGAGAAACGATATTTTATTCTTTCCTGTCGGAAATATGGAGAGATTATCGTTGATACGCTGTCCGGCGAGCGATGGTTTTCGACAGAAAGGGAAGCCCGTATAGCCGGATGGAGAAAAGCTAAGGAATGCCCATGAGTTTATCTATTTTACGAATCCTTAAGCATCTCTTTTTGGGAAAAAAGGATTTTTTCACCTATAGCCTTTTGGTATTCGGGCTTCTTCTCTTCCAGATTTTCTTTCCTGCCCAACCCGTTTGGGCTTTAACCATGGAGGAGGTCGCCCGTGAAATTATGAGCCCTGCCTGCCCGGGTCAATTGCTCATCGATTGTCCTTCCGGGGAAGGAGGCCAGCTACGAGAATTAATCCGTCAAAAAATTGCCCAGGGTGAAACGAAAGAACAAATTATTCAATATTTTGTAGACGTTTATGGAGAAAATATCCTGGCAGCACCTCCCAAGAAAGGCTTTTTCTTAACCCTATGGTATTTTCCTTATCTCATCCTTCTGAATGGAGTAGGGGTTATAGCTTTGATCACTCTTATCTGGGTAAGACGAAAGAAAAACTACGCCAGTCCCTCTATTCATCCGCCCTCTTCCGCCGAAGAAAATAAGTACCTGGATCGGGTCGAGAAGGAGTTAAACGAATTTAAATATTAAAAGCCAGAACCCTTCTTTTTTACCGTCTGCTCTTTGACTCGGGATTTATACAATCAACATTGCGTCCCCATAGCTATAAAATCGGTAACGATGCTGAATAGCTTCTTGATAAGCTCTCTGCATAAGTTCTTGTCCACCAAAGGCATAGACCAGCATTAAAAGGGTAGATCGGGGTAAGTGGAAATTCGTTATGAGGGCCCGGATTACGTTGAATTTAAATCCCGGGTAAATGAAGAGATCCGCCCATCCACTTCCTGGAACCAACTTTCCATGTTTCAAATAAACAAACTCTAGAAGACGGGTGGTCGTTGTTCCAACGGCTATAATCCGTCGTCCTTCCTCCCGGGCCCGGGTTAAAGTATGGGTAGCTTCTTCGGAAAGGGTATACCATTCGGGATCAATTTTATGTTCCTCGATAACTTCATTTTGGACAGGTCGAAAAGTTCCAGGCCCCACATGAAGGGTAACCATGACGATCTGTATACCCTTTTCTGATAATTTTTTCAGCAATTCCTCGGAAAAATGAAGACCGGCTGTGGGAGCCGCCACAGAACCCTCTTCCTTGGCGTAGACCGTTTGATAACGCTCCCGGTCCAGATTAGAAATCCCTTCGGGTCTTTTGATATAGGGTGGAAGAGGTATCTCTCCGAGCTTATCCAGGCAAGCTCTAAAATCTCCCGGATTTTGAAATTCTATCACTCCCTTACCTGTAGCATCCTTCTCTTTTACAACGGCTATAAGTTGATGATCTCCAAAGATAAGTACTTCTCCGACCCGGATATTGCCCCGGATGAGGGTTTCCCAGGTATAAGTTTCGGAAGTCTCCCTCTCCAGAGGCCTCAAGAGAAGTACTTCTACTTTACCTCCCGTAGAACGTTTTTGGCCTCTAAGTCGGGCCGGGATGACCTTGGTGTCATTGAGAACCAAAACGTCCGAAGGATTTAAATATTCAGGGAGATAAAGGAATTTTGTGTGGTGAATTTCCCCCGTGGTTCGGTTAATTACCATTAATCTGGACTGTTCCCGAGACTCTGCCGGATATTGAGCAATAAGTTCTTGAGGAAGATCAAAATCGAATTCGGTTAAATACATAGGCAAATTTTTAAGTTGACCGCCTGTAGAGAATATGGCATTTTATTAAGAAAAACAATATCTCTCTGACTTAAGAAAGGACTTTAATACATGAAATCGTGGAATATCCCTAGAGTACCTATTCTAATCTTATTGAGCTTTGCTCTGTGCTTGATCAATTTCTCATCCAACTCCCTTCAGGCAGAGGATTGGTCAAAAGTGATCGAGACTGCCGAGGAGAATTTAAGGAGTTGGAATGTAACTCCTGCTTACAAGCAGATTTCCCAGGCTCTTGAAAAGGATCCTCAAAACCCTCAGCTCCTTGTGCTCCTGGCTAGAATTTACTTCCTTCAAGGAAATTATGCAAAGTCTTTAGAGACCCTGGAGCGAATCAATCAAAAAACCCCCTCCGATCAACAAATCCAGGGATTTCAGAGTTTTGTTAAAACTCTAGAGGAACTTACCCGATCTTTTACCCAATACGAAAGCGCCCATTTTATTCTACGACTGGATCCCAAAATAGATCGAATTTTGGTAGATTATGCCCTGGATACTTTAGAAAAAGCCTATGAAAAGATCGGGAGGGAATTTCAATACTTCCCTGAGGAGAAAATTTTGGTGGAAATTTATGCCGACGCAGATAGCTTCAATGCGGCTTCCAGCCTTTCCAAAAGGGACATCGAAGTCTCGGGTGCTATCGCCATTACTAAATTCAACAAAATTGTAATGGCATCCCCCTGGACCTTACTTCGGGGATATCGGTGGATGGACACTTTAACCCATGAATATGTCCATTATGTCATTGTAAGGACCAGTAACAATAACACCCCCATCTGGCTACACGAGGGAACCGCCAAGTATCATGAAAAACTTTGGAAAGATGTCAAAGGAGATTATCTGACTCCTTTTTCAGAAGATCTTTTGGCCAGGGCCCTGGAGACCAATGCTCTGATTAGCTTTCAACAGATGGAACCTTCTCTGGTGAAATTGAGCAGTCAGGAAGAGGTTCAACTGGCTTTTGTGGAAGTCGCTTCTGCAGTGGAATATATTACCACAACCGGTGGCCTTGGAATCCTCCCCAAAATCATGAATATCCTCAAAAAAGGTGTTCCGGCCTCCGTTGCCGTAAGCGAAGCCCTGGGAAAAAGCTACGGAGATTTTGAAAAGGGCTGGAAGGAATTTCTCAAAGGTAAAAATTTAAAGAAAACCCCTGGACTCGAAGGAGAGAATTTTAAACTCAAAGGCCCCAATCCCGAGGAAGAAGCGTTATTTGAGGAAATCCGATCTTTCCAGGCCCGCGAGCAAGTCAAACGCGGAGATGATTTTCGTAGAATTGGACGGAGACAGGCCGCTGTTCTGGAGTATCAAAGAGCGTTACGAAATGCTCCCAACTCGCCTTTTATTCTCAACAAGCTGGCTCTAGCCTATATGGAACTTGGGGATCTGGATAAGGCTAAGGAACAACTTGAAAAGGCCAGGGCAAGCAATCCGAACTATGTCACGACCTATACCAACTTGGGAGATATTTATCTGGCTCAAGGGGATTACACCCGGGCCATACAAAATTACGGGGAGTCCAACCAGATCAATCCCTTTAACCCGGCCATCCATAAAAACATGGGTATCGCCTACTTCAAATTAGGGAATCTGGAGCAGGCCGTCAAGGAATGGAAAAACGCCCTCATTCTGGATCCCGGAGATGTCAGTATTGTCCAACTTCTGGAGCAGACCAGGGTTTCCCAATAGGGTTTATATTTTCTCCCCTCACCCCCCCAACCCCCTCTCTCGAAGCCTCAGGAGAGGGGCTTAGCTTCGCAAACGAATTGTTCAGGATAGCGATTTTCAAATTATGAAGCTTAGTCCCGTCCCAGTATAAAGACGGTAGATATAGATCCGGGTCCTCCCAAGGTATGAGCCAGACCTCGGCGAGCGTTTTTCACCTGCATTTTTCCGGCTCGACCTCGTATTTGGTCGCAGATGTGGGCAATCATACGAACTCCCGAGGCACCTACCGGGTGACCACAAGCCTTTAAGCCACCGTCAGTGTTGACCGGGAGTTCCCCATCCAGTCGGGTAACCCCGTCTCGAATAAGCTGCCAGCCTTTACCTTTTTCACAGAAACCCAGGTCTTCATAATTGATGATTTCGGTAATGGTAAAACAATCGTGGCATTGAACCACATCGATTTCCCGCATCGGATTTTGGATGCCGGCCTGTTTATAAGCAATTGCTGCAGCTTCCCGGGTTGATCGAAAGCCGGTAAAAGAAAAAGTAGGATCGAACTGGGCAGTGTAGTAGCCACCTGTTACGGCGGTTCCAACACCCTGAATTACCACATAATCCCTGGTAAATTGAGGAGCTAAATCCGTACGGGTTAAAATAACAGCGGCAGCTCCGTCGGTTGTGGGACAACAATCCAGAAGCCCCAAGGGTTCGGCTACCCGAGGAGCTTTTCTTACCATATCCTCGGTAATCTCCTTTTGAAAATGGGCTTTGGGATTTAAGCTACCATGATAATGGTTTTTTACGGCCACCTTAGCCAGATACTCTTCTCCAATCCCGTATTCTTCAAAGTACCGGGTGGCCAGCAGGGCAAACATTCCAGGTGCCGTACGCCCTTTGGCATACAGGGGATGTCCACGTTCTACATGCTGGGCAACCAGGCTTCCTCGGGGTGGAACTTCGCGCATCTTTTCAACCCCTACAGCCAGAACCAAATCATATTCGCCCGCTGCGATGGCTAAGGCGGCATTTCGTACGGCTTCCATACCTGTACAACAATAGTTAGAGACTCGAACGACGGGGATGGGATACAGATTAAGGGGTTCCGCAACCGCAGTTCCGGCAACTCCTTCAAATCCCCAGGAAAAAGGAAGGTAGGTCCCTAACCAGGCTGCCTGAATCTGTTTGGGTTCAATTCCGGCGTCCTGGAAAGCTTCAAGACAGGCTTCTACCAGCATATCGGTATACCCCATCTCGAAGTTCTCTCCAAACTTGCATAGGCCGGTTCCAATAATGGCTACTTGATTTGCAATGCCCATACTTATCTCCTCATTCTAAATTTCACAAAGTCTTCTAAAGATTGGAATTGCAGATAAGGGTTGTGTTTTCTTTCCTCTTCTAAGGTCGAAACCGGGGTTTTTCCGTAGTTATGTCCCGGGTAGAGGAGGGTTCGGCCATCTAGTTTCCCTAGTCGGTTGTACAGGCTATCATACATCTGTTCAGGATTTCCCCCCGGCAGATCACAACGCCCACAAAACCCTATAAATAAAGTATCTCCTGAAATGAGTTTATTATCTAAAAGAAAACATTGGGAACCCGGCGTATGTCCTGGGGTATGAAGAAAGGTGACCGGGATGTTCCCGACCCGGATAACGTCTCCACTTTCTACTTTGACGGTATCCGACCAGATTTGCTTCATGAACTCGGCTTCTGCTTTTTGGATGTAAACTTTTGCCTGAACATGGTTTAAGAGTTCTTCGATCCCGTTGGTATGATCTGGATGATGATGGGTGATGAAAATTTTAGTAATATTCATCTCATCCTGTTGGGCAATTTTCAGAATCGTATCTACATCCCAGGCCGGATCCACTACGGCGGCTTCTCGGGTTTCAGGATCCCCTATCAGATAGATGAAATTTTCCATGGGTCCCAGCTCTATTTGCTTGAGATATAAGGAGGATGGCATCATGCAGGCAAAATCCCAGGTTTCAAAATTCCAAATTGTTTCCAATTCGGAACTCTGGACCAGGGATTTAAAACTCTGTGTAACGTTATACCTTACCCTGGAGAAAGTCAATAACTTTTATCCTCTTGTTCCTCAGGAATGGGGAGTCAAAATCCGGGAATCAAAATTAAGAATTCTCTTCCTTCTGACTTTTGGCTTCTGGCTCCTGGTTTTGATTTTTGACTCCTGAAGCGGGTTGCTTTTTAAACTTGACAAATCTCCTGGGGTATTATAATCCATAGTAAACAATATATTCCTTATAGGGATCAGGCAAATTTCTTCTGAGAGAACTGGTACGATAAAGGAATCTCCATGGGTAAACGGGTAAAAACAGATCAAGGAGTATAAATACGTGGTTTTAATCCCCCAAAGGAGAAAAAATCATGAAAGTTCAGTGCAGCCATTGTGGGGCCCAAGGGAATGTAGATGCTGCCAAAATACCTCCCCAAGGGGCTAATATTAAATGCCCTCGCTGTCAGAATATTTTCTTTATTAAGAAAGAGGATTCTATTTCCACCCTTCCGTCTGGATGGGAGGAAGTTTCGGCACCTTTCCCAGAAAGGACCGTTGAAGAATCTGCTATTCCACCGGTATCAGAGGGAGTTTTGGAACCTCCTTTAGCGGAGGTAACTTCGGAACCTCCGGAGATAGTGGCCCAGGAGGCAGATAAGGCGGCCCGGCAGGGAATGGACTTTTTGAAAAAAAGGATGTTCGATGAAGCCCTGGAAAGTTTTCAAAGGGTGGTTGAATTAAATCCTCGACATCTGGACGGATATCGTAACCTGGGAGTTATTTATGGTCAGAAAAAGATGTGGTCGGAAGCTTTAAAAGCTCTTGAAAAGGCCATAGAGATTAATCCAGATGACTTACAATCCCAGAAAAATTTAGGTGTTCTCTATCTGCAACAGAAAAATTTTGAAGCGGCTATTCCTATTTTAGAGAAGGTTTTGACCCTGACTCCTTATGATGAAAAGGCAAAGAATTACCTGGCTTTGGCTCTAAAGGGAAAAAAAAGTCAATCCAGACCAACTTTAGAAAAAACTCCTATTCAGAAAGAAACCTTAGAAATGCCTTCCTCTTCTTCTATACCCCCTTCACCCATGATCCAAAGGGAACCGAAAGCGGAAACTGATCAGGTTTCAACCCTGGCTTCTGAGAGCCCTGGGGAAGAGATTAAAACAGAGGCTTCGGAATTTCCTAATCCGGGATCTATGGAAGTAAGGCCCCCCCAACAAGGTTTAAAACCTAAACCGGCAACCAACTCGAAGGTAAATTCCTTGCTGGATGAAGCCTGTGATCTTTTAGATAGTCAAAAGCCAAGGGATGCCATTGCAAAATGTAAAGAAGCTTTACAAATAGAGCCAGATAATCCATCTATTTATTATATGATGGGTCTTATTTATGAAGAGCGGCGGATGTGGGATCAAGCCGTTGAGGTTTATGAGAAGGCGCTCCAGCTAAAACCAGACTACGAAGAGGTCCGGTTAAATTTGGGTCTGATTAAGAATCAAAGAAAAAAACCTATATGGAAAATATGGGCAAGAAGAAAATAAGCCTGAGTGATGAGTTATGAGTGAGGTTAGAAGTCAGAAGCCAGGAGTTTTAGAAGCGATTTCGAGTTCTAAATCTTTTCTAATCCAATGAATCATCGTCAAAGGCGATTAGAAGGTAATTCTGAGTTCTGAATTCTATACCCCTTACTCATGACTGATTACTCATTATTCATCACTTAATATTCAATGAAAGAGTCTGAAAAAATTTGGTTTGACGGAAAGTTTGTCCCCTGGCAAGACGCTAAAATCCATGTATTATCCCATGTGGTACATTATGGCTCCAGTGTCTTCGAAGGGCTTCGTTGTTACAATACAGCTAAAGGTCCTGCGGTCTTCTGTTTGGATCAGCATTTAACCCGTCTTTATGATTCTGCCAAAATTTATCGAATGGACATTCCTTACTCCCGAGCCGAATTACGGGATGCCATTTTAGAGACCATCCGGGTAAACCGCTTAAAGAGCTGTTATATTCGACCGGTAGCCTTTCGCGGATATAAGGAAATCGGCGTGAATCCGAAGACATGCCCGGTGAATGTAGCCATTGCTGTGATCGAATGGGGAGCCTATTTAGGGTCCGAAGCCATTGAAAACGGGGTGGATGTATGTGTGTCCTCCTGGAGAAGAGTGGCTCCCGGAACCATTCCTTCTATGGCTAAAGCCGGTGGAAACTATTTAAGTTCTCAATTGATGGTTTTGGAGGCCCTGGAAGATGGCTATCGAGAAGGAATCAGCCTGGATATATTTGGTTACCTGAGCGAGGGAAGTGGAGAGAATTTGTTTATCATTAAAAACGGGATTATCTATACCCCTTTGACTGCTCAGTCTATCCTGCCAGGTATTACCCGAGAGTGTGCCATAACTATAGCCCGAGATTTTGGTTATGAAGTTCGAGAACAACCCTTACTTCGGGAGTTTTTGTATATCGCAGATGAAATCTTTTTTACAGGCACGGCTGCCGAAATTACTCCTATCCGTTCTGTGGATAAAATCAAGATTGGAAGCGGTACCCGTGGGCCTATCACCGAACGGATTCAGGCTAAATTTTTTGCTATTACCAGTGGCAAAACCGAAGATAAATATAACTGGTTGACGTTCGTTTAAAAAATAGGGTGGGAGTATGGGGGTATGGAGGTGTGGGAGTGTGGAGGTATGGAGGTATGGGGGTATGGGAGTATGGGAGTGTGGGGGTATGGAAGTATGGGGGTATGGAAGTATGGAAGTATGGAAGTATGGTATGGAAGGATAGAAGGGTGGAAGGGTGGGAGTTCCAGCTCTCACATCACACTTCCCCACCCCATACTCCCATACTCCCATACTCCCATACCTCCATACCCCCACACTCCCCCACCTCCATACCGCCAGACGCCCCCACCGCCCGAGCGCCCGACCCCCCCCGCCCCGCGCCGCGGCCCG
>JAUQPW010000106.1 GCA_030550175.1 bacterium | reverse complement strand
CCTCCGTGCAGGTGAAGACCTTCTGGGCAGCAATTATGAAGTGGAGGTAATCCAAATCATCGCATTTGGGCGGATTCATCTTTGTCACCCCCTGAACTTGGGACTGGAGTTGGGACAAATTTCTATTGACAAACTCTAAACTCTCCTTTTTGTACGGATATTTATAAAATAAAGGGTTTATAGTCAACTGCGTAACTCCTAACTTAATTTATTATCTTCCCTGGCCAATCCCCATCAGGAAGCGGTATAAAGAGAGAATTGGGATTCAGATTTCTCACCTGGATCGTTTCCTTCCTCACGGTTTCTAAGATGACCTTTCTCCCTCAGCGATCGGTCCTATAATACCATTTCTACGTTGAAACATCGCCTATACTGTAAGGGCAGCCCCATAGGTATCCGGCTAAGAAGGGGAGAAGCCTTATTTTCGGCCTGAACACCCTTCCAACCTCCCTCCAGGGGGATTTAGAAGGCTACCTACCAATTCCCCCCTGGAGGAGAGTTAGGAGCATACGCGCCAGGATAAGAGTGAGATACCTGAGGGACGCCCTTTTTCTGACCTTCCCCCGCTTTGCAGGGGAAGGAACTTGAAGCGAAGTTCCCTCCCTTGTGAGACGGGGGAGGGACAGGGTGGGGGCGCCTTAACCCGGCACCTAAAGGAGTTAAGGGGCATACGTACCAGAATAAGAAGGTTAGCCCCGGCGGGGCGACCTGTTTAAGGGCGATCCTGGGTGTCCCCCCTGCAGGTTATACGGCATTTCTTATTAGTAGAAGATTATATCCTTGAAAGCAGCCCCTGGAATAAAAAGGCTAAAAGGAGCCTTCAAAAGAAAAGAGGGTAAAGAAAAAGGGGTGGTGGTCGATTCTCCGGCTCTGAAAGGCTACCGTTAAGTGGAAAAATTGGCCGGATTAAGCGGTCGTATAGAGTATGTAGTGGGTAGGACTCAGTTTTTCACTTAATCCGGTCAATGTTGACTTTACTTATAAGGGCAAATTTAATGCCAGGATTTTTCTAATTTGAGATAAGTCCGGTTCCTGACGGGTTGGATATCACTTTTTCGAGTTTCTTATCCAAAAACCTTACAATGGTCCTATGAAATAACGTCTAAAAATTAGACGCTTTCCCGGTACGATTTATAAATCCGGTTGAGCAGGCTCATCCAAAATCAGGGTATAGAAACGACCGATTCATCGCCCTTATCGGGATTATAGGATCTATTTAGTGAAAATTCTCATTACCCCCAGGGAAAGAGCATTTTTTTTGACATTTTAACAGGATGGTTATATCATTATCATACGATGAGGGAGGCTGGAAAGTAAGATTTATCAAACCGTTGAAAAAACTTTAAGGTCAAAACGGTTGGTTAACATCATCCAGCGAGGATTCCAGAAAAGCTTATCTTAATGAAGACCTTCTCCAGGATTTACCTGTCGATCTTACCTGTGATAACCATAGCTGAATCGAATAGGTTTTAAAGTAATTTTATGAATATTTACGCAATCATTATTCTCTCGGCGCTTATTATAAACTATGTTTTAGATCTCCTTGCAGATTTTCTGAATCTAAGAGCCTTACGGAATGAATTACCGGATGAATTTAAAGATACTTACGACGCAGAAGCTTATCGTAAATCTCAAGAGTACACGCGGGTTAATACCCGATTTGGATTTCTTACGTCGACCTTCGACCTTATGGTCACTCTGATATTTTGGTTTGCGGGAGGTTTTAATTACCTGGATGGGATAGTTCGAAGCTGGCGGCTAGGCCCCGTAGGGACAGGTCTGGCTTATATTGGAATCTTGTTATTCCTTCAGATGTTGTTATCGTTACCTTTCAATATCTATTCGACTTTCGTCATTGAGGAACGTTTTGGTTTTAATAAAACGACTCCGGCTACCTTTGTGACCGATATCCTTAAAGGATTAGCCCTTGCCATAGCCTTAGGAGGACCGCTACTGGCAGGGATACTGGCTTTCTTTGAATACGCAGGGCCCTACGCCTGGGTATACTGTTGGGTTGCTTCCACCGGATTTGCCCTGTTTACTCAATTCATTGCGCCGACGTGGATTATGCCGCTTTTTAATAAATTTAAACCCCTCGAAGAGGGTGAGTTAAAGGAGAAGATCCTGTCCTACGCGCATTCTGTCAATTTTCCGGTTCAGGGCATCTTCATTATGGATGGTTCTCGACGTTCCAGTAAATCCAATGCCTTCTTCACCGGTTTTGGTAAAAATAAACGTATTGCCTTATTTGATACCCTGATCGCAAACCATACGGTTCCCGAGCTTGTCTCGATTTTAGCCCATGAGATCGGTCACTATAAGAAGAAACATATCCTGCAAGGGATGATCCTCAGCATCCTGCATATGGGGGTGTTATTTTTCTTACTCTCCATCTTTATCAGTCATCGGGGACTTTTTGATGCCTTTTACATGGAGCACCGTTCCATCTATGCCGGACTCATTTTCTTCGGCCTCCTTTATACCCCCATAGAGACTCTGCTCTCCATTTTCATGCAAATACTTTCTCGCAGGAACGAGTATGAAGCGGATCGTTTTGCCGTCGAGACGGCCGATCAGCCTGAGATCATGATTCAAGCTTTGAAAAAACTCTCCAGACATAACCTATCCAATCTAACGCCCCATCCTTTTTATGTTTTTTTGAACTATTCACATCCACCTGTATTGGAACGGATTAAGGCCCTACGACGTATAGAGACCCAGAAGGAGCTGAGGAAAACTGGGTAAGGAGGTAAACCCATACGCCCATTCCCTGTAAAGAGGTTTTTAAAAATTTAAGTATAAAAATCTGATTTCAGGTTTTGAATAACATTTGACAAATCACCATTTTTCTGTATAATTTTTTCCCGTTTAAGAAGGCAAGGTAGAGAAACCCTCAGGATCTTTTAAGGGGTCCTGTAGCAGGAAGGTGGGAGGCTTTGGACTTTAGATAAACGGCTGTATTTAACCTATAGGGAAACAGGGAAATATGAACCTTACCAGCTATCCGGTCATAAATGTTCTGGAAGCCAGAGCACGTTTGGGAGAAGGTCCGGTATGGGATGATCAAATGCAGAGGGTTTATTGGGTGGATATTTACAACCATGTGGTTCATCAGTTTACCCCTTCAACGGGACAGGATCGTGTTTTTAAGGTAGGTGAGCTGGTCAGTTGTGTGGCATTAACCCAATCTCAAAAGTTGATCATGACCTTGCGTCATGATCTGGCTTATCTAGATACCCTGACGGGGGAGGTGACCCTTATTCAGACGGTAGAAGAGGATAAACCCAACAATCGCTTTAACGATGGCAAATGTGATCCTCAAGGGCGGTTCTGGTTTGGCTCTATGTCCCGGTCCCTGGAAAAGGGTCAGGGGACCCTTTATCGCTACGATCCAGATGGAAGTTTACACATTATGGAAAAGAATGTGACGCTCTCCAACGGCCTGGGCTGGAGTCCGGATCAAAAAACCTTTTATTATACCGATTCTCCTTCAAAAATCATCTATGCCTATGACTACGACCCTCCAACGGGAAATATTACACGCCGGCGCACTTTTGTTGATTTAAGCCATGCACCTTCCTACCCCGATGGCCTGACCGTGGATGCAGAAGGTTGTGTATGGTCTGTCCAGTGGGATGGTTGGTGTATCCTTCGGTTTGCACCCCATGGTCGACTCATTCAACGGGTTCCCATGCCGGTAAAACGCCCCACAAGTTGTGTTTTTGGGGGAAAAGAAGGAGATTTGCTCTATGTCACTTCTGCATCGGTGGGATTAAGCGAACCGGAGATTCAGGAGAGCTTTTACTCAGGAGATTTATTTTGTGTACGACTTGATGTAACCGGATTGCCGTCGAATCGATTTGGAGGATAAGGGATAAATCAAAGTTAAACCCGTTTTTTATTGACATTTCCTATCAATCTTTATATAATTTCCGCAATAATAGGTAAAGATTAACCCATTCAGGGAGGATAAATGTATGTTTAGGCGCATTGCAAATTTAATTAGGGGGTTTTTTAGCCTGTTCATTGGGGGTTTGGAAATGCGAAATCCGGAAGCTGTTTTAGAAGCGGAGAAAGAAAATCTGCGCAAGCAGATCAGTCAATACAATCAAGGTTTAGCCTCCCATGCAGCACTTTGTGAAAGACTCATGGCCCAGGTTAAGAAACTCGAAGCGGAAGAACGGGATTTAAAGGCAAAAACAGGAGCCAATTTAAAAGCGGGGAATCGGTCGGCGGCTGCCCAATATGCGCTCCGATTACAAACGGTAACCCGCGAGTTAGAAGAGAACCGAAAGCAACTGGAACAGGCCGAGACCACGTATCGAGATCTTATCAAAGCTCGGGATGTAGCCGTCACCGCCGCCAGGGCTAAGATCGAAGCCGTCAAGTCGGGGATTAACGACATCAAGGTAAAAAAAGCCATGGCAGAGCTTACGGAGATGGCCTCGGGTATGATTACGACCATCGGAGGTTCTGGAGACACCCTCAACCGACTCCACGAGATGATAGAAGAAGAACGGGCAAAGGCAGCCGGAAAGGTCCGGGTCGCCCGCAATGAAATAGATATGACCGAGGTTTTAATGAAAGAAGCCGAACAACAAGCCCTGGCCGAACAAGCCCTGGCCGATTTTGCTGCCAAAGAAGGTATTGTTCTGGAACCCCCAACGGGATCCGGGGAAACTTCTGCAGATACATCGAATCAGAAAACTAAAACCATGGGTCCCGAAACGGAGCATTGAATAAAGTTGTCCCTGAGACCCATACCCTATAACTCCTCATGGACAGATGATGACAGACCATCCACTACCCGATTGGAGTAAAGAGCTCATCACTTTATACGAAAGTAATGCCACGAACCAATTCATCCTGTATGGGAATGTCTATGATCGGTTGGTGCTGCCGTTAGGTCCGAAGACGGTACTGGGAGACCTCAACGAGTTTCTTCTGCGGGTTTTAATGGCCGGATTTGATGTAATTCTCAGCTATGATCTGGGCCATGGGATTCGGGTTGAAAAAGGAGGAGAGATCTTCTCCCAATGGCCAAGTTTTAAGGAGAACCAACAACTTCCCAAAGCCCCTCGTATGGCCATTGAAACTCTCACCCACTACTTTCGCTACTGCGCGAATCTGGCCAGATTAAATATTTCCAGATTACAGGTAGGCTGCTTTATCAAAGCAGCCCATCTGGTCATGCCGGCTCTGTACG
The DNA here is from genome assembly GCA_030550175.1 of bacterium. GTDB lineage: Bacteria > Moduliflexota > Moduliflexia > Moduliflexales > JAUQPW01 > JAUQPW01. The sequence continues at coordinate 14,827 of JAUQPW010000106.1, read as the reverse complement.
GTGCCCTCAACTACGATTTGAATGCCATGGCCTTGCTCGTTCGCGACTGGGCCGGGGATAGTTTACTCAGCGGACACACTCTGGCTACGTTTCTCATTACAGAAAACCTTAACGATCTGCACCCCCTTCTGGTAAATAACCCCCGTACCGCTCAGATTAAAATTCCTTTACCTTCCCCCCAGGACTTACAAAAAGCCTTTGAACTGATGGCACCTCACTATACAACGGCTCTGGGTGAATACGGAGATCATTTTGAAACCCTCGCCCATCAATTGGCCGGCACTACGGTCAGTGCCGTCGAAAGCCTGCTTAAAACGAAAGAATATCAAAAACAAAAGCTGATATCCGAAGACCTTGTAGAGTTAAAAAAGCAACTTGTAGAAAAGGATTGCAATGGGTTGATCGAATTCATTGAATCCAAACGGACCTTAGACGACCTCTATGGACAGGAAAAGATTAAGGCCTGGCTACGGCAAGATATTGTCCTGTGGAACCAAAATGATCTCCAGGCAATGCCCAAGGGGTATCTTCTTTGTGGACCGGTAGGAACGGGTAAAACCTTCCTGGTAGAATGCCTGGCCGGGGAAGCCGGAGTTCCGGTTGTTAAGTTAAAAAACTTCCGAGACAAGTGGGTGGGGAGTACGGAAGGTAATCTGGAGAAAATTTTTAGACTCCTCCAGGCACTGGGACGTTGCTTCGTCTTTATCGATGAAGCAGATCAGGCTCTTGGCAAGCGGGATTCTGGAACCGGGGATTCGGGTCTTTCCGGTCGAGTATACTCAATGATAGCCGAAGAAATGGGTCAAACCCGGAATCGAGGTAAAATCGTCTGGATTTTAGCTTCAAGTCGACCTGATTTGATCGAGGTGGATCTCAAACGACCGGGTCGAATCGACGTTAAAATACCCATTTTCCCAACTACTGGTCCCAGAGAAGGATTTCAGCTTATCCGGGCCTTGTGCCGAAAACGGGGAATCGAGATAGAGGAAGCCCAATTCCCTGAACTGGAACCTCTCATTCCTTCACTACTTACTCCAGGAGCTGCCGAAGCCCTGGCCGTTAAAGTTTACCGATTGGTCCGTACAGAATCCCATCGACCTGCTGAGGCTCTCAAGGAATGCTTGAGCGACTACCAAAATCCTGTGCCTCCCGAAGTGATGAACTTCCAAATAAAACTGGCTGTCCAGGAAGCCAGTGATCTGGATTTTATTCCATCCTACTTTCGATCCTATCTACAACGGTGAATAGATTTTACTAAAAATAGAACCATGGAAAGTAAAGATAAAATAAAAGAGTCAAACCCGGGAGAATACGAGGGGCTACTCGATGAGATTATCGAATTTAAAGAATTGAAGGCGAAATATGCCCAGTTGGAAGAAGAATTACAGAAGTGCCGCGAACATGTGGAAGAAGAGGTGAAAAAGTGCACTGCTCACTTAATCGAAATCAACCAACACCTTCAACAAAAAATCATCCGACACCGGAGGATTGAAAAGATTCTCATCAAGCAACGTAATTTATTGCAAACGCTGATAGATAGCCTACCCGATTACCTATACGTTAAAAGTGTTAAGAGCCAATTTGTTCTTGTTAACCATGCCCTGATGCAGTTTTTAGGGGTCGTAACACCCGATCAAATCATCGGAAAGACGGATTTTGACTTTTTCCCAAAAGAATTGGCCACACGCTATTACCTCGACGAACAGCAGATCTTCCAATCGGGTCAACCCCTGGTTCATCAAGAAGAACCCATGATAGACCGGACAGGAAACCCAAGATGGTCTTTAACGACGAAGATACCTTTGCGGGATAATCAGGGGAAGATTTTTGGACTCGTCGGGTTGAGTCGGGATATTACAGAACGTAGACAATCTGAAGAAAAATTACGTCGACAGAATGAATATCTGGCTGCTCTGAACGAGACTACCCTGGCTTTAATGAATCGATTAGAAATAGATGATCTGCTTAAAGCGATTATTGCCCGAGCAGGTAACTTATTGGGAACCTCCCATGGATTTATTTTTTTAGTTGACTCAGAAGGTAAGGGAACCGATTCGAGCCCAACTCCCACCATGGTTTTGCGGGTAGGTGTGGGGGTTTATAGTAAATACCTCGGGATTTGTTTGAAACCCTATGAAGGCCTGGTAGGAAAAGTCTGGCAAACCGGTCAAACGATGGTTGTGGAAGATTATCAAACCTGGCCCGGTCGCTTATCCATTTTCAGGAATGACGTTTTCCATGCCATTGTAGCAGCTCCCCTTAAATCGGGTCCAAATGTTGTAGGTGTCATCGGCTTAGGTCGACTGGAAGTAGGCCAGATCTTCAGGGAAGATGAGATCGAGTTGTTGAATCGATTTGCCCAACTGGCCTCCATTGCCTTAGATAATGCCCAATTATATACTTCGGCCCAACAAGAATTAGCCGAACGCAAGCGTACCGAAAAAGAGCTCTACAAGGCTAAAGAAGCTGCAGAGGTCGCCAGTCGGGCCAAGAGTACTTTTTTAACCCACATGAGTCACGAGATTCGTACTCCTTTAAATGCCATTTTAGGGTATACCCAGATCTTACAACGCGACCCTCATTTAACCAGGTCCCAGCGAAAAGCTGTAAATACTATTCAGAAGAGTGGAGACCATTTGCTACAACTTATTAATGATATTCTGGATTTATCCAAAATCGAAGCAGGACGTGTTCAATTAAACCCTACGGATTTTGATCTGATCGATTTGATGACAGATCTTTCCGCCATGTTTCAACTTCGTTGCGAGCAAAACGGATTAGCCTGGCGGGTAGAGGGCCTGGAAGGAAGATACCATCTTCTGGTGCGAGGAGATGAGGGCAAGCTTCGGCAGATCTTGATCAATTTATTGGATAACGCCGTTAAATTTACGTCTTCTGGAAGTGTTTTATTAAGGGTAACCCAAAAAGATACTTCCCAATATCTCTTTGAAGTTATCGACACGGGCCCGGGTATTCCGGAGAATATCCAGAAGACCATCTTTGATCCTTTTTATCAAGGTGAGAAAGGAATCCGAAAAGGAGGAACCGGTCTAGGGTTACGTATTTCCAAAACCTATGTGGAACTCATGGGAGGAGAGCTGGCTATAGAATCCCAAGAGGGTCAGGGGGCACGCTTTTTCTTCACCATTTCTCTCCCACCAGTTTTAAAAGAATCCTTTTTACGAGAGGATCATAAAGGAAAGGTCTCTCGCCTGGCTCCCGGTTATCGAGTTAGAGCCCTGGTTGTCGACGATGACCCCTCTAACCGGGAAGTGATATCGGATATGCTGTCAGAAATTGGGGGTGAAGTCCTGGAAGCTATCAATGGACAGGAAGCTATAGAGAAAGTCCGGGAACAGACTCCTGACATTATATTTATGGATTATCTCATGCCGGCCTTAGATGGGGTTGAGACCCTTCAACGCATCACCGAAGAATTCGGCAGGGAAAAAATTAAAATGGTTATGATGACCGCTTCAGCCTTCAGCCATGAGCAAGACCGATTTCTCCAGGCAGGATGCCATAGAGTTCTTACAAAACCCATTCGGATGGAAGAGATTTTCGATTGCCTGGCCGACCTTCTCAAGGTCGAATACGAATTTGAAGAAATCAGACCGGAGGATTTCTTTAATAGCAAAGCTACCACAACCCTTCCGGCACTTTCCAAACTCCAGCTACCGGAAGATCTTTTAAGACGCTTGAAAGAAGGAGCCGAGTTTTGTAAGATTACCAAACTTAAACGGTTCCTTGCCGAAATGGAAACTTTAGGTCCAGAAGAATCTCAATTAGCCGAGTACCTAAGAGAATTTGTAAACAGATATGATCTGGAGGGTTTACGAGAAATATTAGAGAGGCTACAATCCTGATAAACTATTACCTTGTAAAGTTGAATTTGGATAACCCTTTTGCCCTCACCCCTACACCCCTCTCCCGAAGCTTCGGGAGAGGGGCCGGGAGTGAGGGGGAACCACACAGAATTAACTTTACAAGGTACCGGGATGATTGCCGATGGATAGGTAGAGATCCAGGAGGTAGCTCGGATAAATCTTCAGGTATCAGCAGGGGTAATATCCATGGAAGGATTTGGAATGAAGGATGAGGTTTTAAACTTATCTGAAATGAAGATTCTGCTGGTAGACGATACGCCGGCGAATATCGACATTTTAGTCAGGACTCTGGAACCAGAGGGTTATGATTTAGCCATAGCCTCAAGTGGAGAAAAAGCCCTCAGGATTGCCGATCACTTTTTACCCGATTTGGTTTTGGCAGATGTTATGATGCCGGACATGAATGGTTTCGAGATGTGCCGCCAACTCAAAATGCAGGAAGCGAATCGAGATGTTCCCGTCATTTTTATTACTGCAAGGAAAGAAATGGAAGATATCGTAGAAGGCTTTCAGTCGGGTGGGGTTGATTATATCACCAAGCCATTTCAACAAGAAGAAGTCCGTGCCCGGGTACGGACCCATTTACAGCTCTGTGCACTGATCAAGCAGCAGAAAAAACTTAATCAACAACTTCAGCGAGAGATCAATGAACGTAAGCGAACAGAGGAAGCACTACGAAAAGCGAACCAAGAATTACGACGTCTGGCCACTTTAGACGGCTTAACCCAGGTAGCCAATCGTTTTCAGTTTGACGAATATATTCATCAAGAGTGGCGCCGATCGGCCCGAGAACAAGAATCTTTATCTTTAATCCTGTGTGATGTGGATTACTTCAAACGGTATAACGATACCTATGGACACCAAAAAGGAGATGACTGTTTACGTGCCATTGCAAAAGCAATCACCCGGAGTGTTCGACGCCCGGCAGATTTAATCGCTCGCTACGGTGGAGAGGAGTTTGCGGTAGTTCTTCCCAATACAAAGGCCGAAGGAGCCATCCAGGTGGCCAGAACCATCCAGGCAGAGGTTCAGCAACTGGCCATTCCCCATGAACAATCCCCGGTAAGCCGATACGTCACATTAAGCCTGGGGGTTTGTAGCACCGTTCCACCCAGAGATCATGGACCGACGACCCCTGCAGTAGAAGATTTTATCGCCTGCACCGACAAAGCCCTCTATGAAGCTAAAGAAAAAGGGCGTAATTGTATTATTCTAAAAACTCTGGAATTCGGATCGGTTAGTTAGATAATACCGGGAGCACGAGCGGAAATACCTCAGGAGTAAGAAGAAAAACTGCTTGACAAAGTTTTAAGAGGGTGATTACGGTATGATTGTGTACTGAATTTATATCTTTCCTCTTTATAGAGGATTAACTCAATTAACTTTTTCATAACCTGTAAAACTTAACGAGGGTTCATTATGAACAAGGAACTCGATAGAACTTATTCACGGCGAGATTTCTTGAAGATCACAACGGCCCTTGCTGCAGTCGGGCTTACCACCAGTTTAACTCCCGATCTTCTTTATGGGGAAGCAGGTACCGATCTTAAAGGGGTCACTATCGATTACTGGAATATGATCGGAGTTCAGAATCCCGTTGTGAAACAGCTTTCAGAATCCATTATTAAAGCATTCGAGCAGCGGACCGGTGCAAAGGTAAATACCACCTGGGATACGTATGGGAGTATCATAGGACCCAAATATCGCACCAACTTCCTGGCCGGCAAAATTCCTACGGTCTTTGATGCCATTTCTAGCTGGACGGGACAACTTCGAAGTTTCCTCAGACCTCTGAACGACTTTGTGGGAGAGTGGGATTCGGAAACTAAGGAGCCCGTTTCCTGGCTTTTTCCGTTGATCAAGGTACAGAACCGTGGTTTCTCCGATGCCGATCAGATTTATGATCTCCCCTTTCTGGTTATTCCTCAAGCACCCGTGGTTACACGGCTTGATCACTGGAAAAAAGCGGGATTAGATTTTGAGAAAAATTGGCCTATCAAAGATACCGATCATTTCTTAGAACTTCTTAAGGCATTTAAAGACCAGAAAGTCAGCGAGTATCCCTATGAAGTTTACGGTAAGATTTGGGATGCTGGAGATACCCAATTGAACGGCTGGGTTCGCTCCCTGGATATTGAGAAGAGTGATTTCCTCAATGCCGACTGGACCCGTTCCAACTGTGATTCAGAGCCCTGGATTCGAGGGGTTCAATTTTATGTTGATCTGTTTCGTAAATATCACTACTCTTCTCCAGATAGTCCACAGAGTACCGACGAGGATGCCGTGGAACAACTTATCCGTGGGCAAAAGAGCATTGTTCATGCCGATATCCTCAATCGAGGGACCTTCTTGAAGCGTATTCCCAAGGAAGTGGAAGCCGGACTTATCCAGTGGGGACCCCATTTTCCTATGGCCGGAGGTACAACGGGTTCTGTCGTCTTTCAAGCTATGGCTTCCTTCAGTATTACCAAGCAGACCGGGCCCGATGCAGAGATTAAAGAACGGGCAGCCTGGGAGTTTATCAAAGAATGGTTTCGGGCTGAAAACCAGATTGCTCTGGCTAAAAGCAGCGGACTTTCTGCCCGCCGGGACGTCTGGGACGGACTTAAAGGAGCCCCGGATCATTACATTGAAGCCGTCACCTCCATGCTAAACAACCCAGGTGTCTGGAGCAACCATCCCAAGAGCGTTGATATTCAATACAATCTTTTTGCCCCTCATATTCAGCAGGCTATGGGAGGCGCCGATGTAGCAACCGAACTCAAAGCCTATGCGGAAGAAGTCAATAAGATCTTAAAAACCTAAAAATAGGAGATAATGGACAGTAGGGAGAAAACAAATTAATCCACACCTACGCCCAGGATCTACTGCTCATCGACGATGATCCTATGATCGATACAAAACCTCGTACTCGTGAAACCCAATTCGTTTCCACCCGGGAAGTCGGTTTGTGGGGAAGAATGCTTCAAGGGGATAGGTGGCTGATTATTCTCTTTTTACTACCTACTCTGGCTTTTCTGATCTTTCTCCTGTGGTTACCCTTTCTTCAGGGGATCTGGATGAGTTTCCACAACTGGCCCTTTATCGGCAAACCGAAGTGGGTTGGGCTTCAGAATTACCGGGATTTTGTAACGGCCAGTTATTTCTGGACTACTATCCGGGCTACCCTGATCTATTCCCTCAGTACGGTTTTTCAGTTAGGGATCGCTCTGATTGCTGCGCTGGCTTTGAATCAAAAATTTATCCCTCTTAAAGGAATCTGGTGGGGAATTATGCTGATGCCTTATGCCATGCCGCCGGTGGTGACCGGGGCTATCTGGATGTACCTGTTGGATCCCAATCTGGGTATGGTCACGCACTACCTTATAAAACTGGGTATTCTCTCTGAGCCTATTTACTGGGCTTCAGACCCCACCTGGGCAAAGTGGGTTATTACTCTGGTTGTTTCCTGGACGTTCTGGCCCTTCATGTTCCTTATTATCCTATCCGCCCTTCAATCTATTCCGGAGAGCTACTACGAACTGGCCGAAGTTTACGGAGCCAATCTCTGGCAACGATTTCGTACTGTAACCTGGCCCCATATTCGAGGAGCCGTCCTGGCAGCCTTTATCATCCGCATCGTCTGGAATCTGGAGAAGATCGATCAACCCTTTCAGCTTACAGGGGGAGGTCCGGGTTATGAGACCAGCGTTTTAAGTGTTTTGACCTACCGGTTTGCGTTCTTATCGGGCGATTTCGGAATGGCTTTTACCGTGGGTATTTTCCTGATCGCCTTCATGATGATTCTCATGATACCTTTCCTGAGACGATTCCAGATTCTGATAACCCAGGCTGGAAAGAGGGGGTAGGATGGGAGCCCCAATAGCTTTGTGGTAAAATATGGCACAGGTAACCGATCGCTCTTCCTTCGTACATAAAACCCTGGCCTATGCAGGGCTTATTTTTGTTCTTTCTCTTATCCTTATTCCTTATTCCTATATCGCCCTTACTGCCTTTAAACCTCCTGGAGAGGTTTTTGAAGTCGAATGGCTTCCTCGAGAATGGAGTCTGGAGGCCTGGCGGTATACTTTTAAAACGGTTGAGTTCCAGAAATATATCTTCAACAGCTTTATAGCAGGACTGGGAGCCGCGATCTTATCAATTTTTATTGCGGTACCTGGGGCCTATATTTTCGGACGGAAGCAGCTTCGAGGAAAGGAAATATTTTTTTATATCATTACCGTGGCCTTGCTCTTTCCCTATGTTCTGCTGATTGTACCGATTACAATTACCTGGATTCGGATCGGTCTTTATGATACCTTGCCGGGTCTATGGATTGCCTATCAGATCTTTATTATCCCCTTTGCTCTCTGGATTTTACGTGGATTCTTTGCAGAATTACCTCCCTCTCTGGAAGAGTGTGCCATGGTTTACGGCTGTACTCAGTTTCAGGCCTTCTACCGGGTTATGCTCCCCCTGGCCAGGCCTGTGATCGTCTCGTTGTTATTTATGACCTTTCTTATTGGGTGGAGTGATTTTCTATTTTCCAACATGCTGACCACCGGTGAGGGGCCCAGAACTGCTTCTGTTATCCTCTATGTTACAGCGGTGGGAGGAGAGCGGGTGGAATGGGAAGTTCTGATGGTGATGACTTTGATGGCCGGGATTCCACCGGTACTTCTTTACATCCTTGCCCAAAAACAGCTCATGAAAACCTTTGCCGTAAGGCGGCGTTAAGATAAGAAAAGTTAGAAGTTACGGAGGACCCCGAAGGACTACAAAGTAAGGACGACCAGCTGGTTGCCTTTACAGGTCCTTCGCAGATGAAAAGTTTTGGTAAAAATTTCAGGCATTCAAGTAAAGAATCTGGTTAAGTCTTTTCAAAAAGGTACTGTTCAGGCTTGTAAAAATGTGAATCTGGACATTGCTGAAGGGGAACTTATGGTATTGTTAGGCCCCTCCGGGTGTGGTAAAACCACGACCCTGCGTTGTATTGCAGGGCTTGAGAGTCCGGATAATGATGATGCCATCTGGATTAAAGGTCGGAATGTAACCCGATTACCTCCCAAAGACCGAAATCTGGCTTTTGTTTTCCAGGACATTACCCTTTTTCCCCATCTTAACGTGCGGAAAAATATCTCCTTTGGATTGGATATGCGTAAAACCTGTAGCAAGGAGGAAATTGACAGGCGGGTTCAGGAAGCAGCCCGGCTCCTTCATCTTGAAGAACTTCTGGATCGAAAACCCAACCAGCTTTCTGGAGGGCAGGCTCAGCGTGTAGCCTTGGGTCGGGCTATTGTTATGGAGCCCGATGCCTTTCTCATGGACGAACCTCTGGCCAACCTGGACGCAGCTCTACGGATAGAGATGCGAACGGAGATCAAGCGTATTCAACGAAAGCTATTGACCTCTACCATCTTTGTCACCCATGATCAAGAAGAAGCACTAACCCTTGGCGATACCATTGCCGTCATGAAGGATGGGGTCGTTCAACAGGTAGGAACCCCCTACCAAATTTACCACCAACCGGCCAACATCTTTGTTGGAACCTTTATCGGAGCTCCTCCCATCAACCTCTTTCCCTGTTCAATCCAGTCCAGGGGAACCGAAATGATTGCCATCTCCGATCTTTTTTATCTTCCTATTCCCGAAGCCATAGCTAAAAACCTTTCTTTAGGCTCTCAAAACCTCACCTTAGGGATACGTCCCGAGTTTGTCACGATAGGTCCTAAGTTGGAGAATTCGTTTCTGGCCCGTGTGACCCTCATCGAGCCCCTGGGAAGCCGAACCCTCATCTTCCTGGAAGCCAAAGGTAGGGAGATTCGGTCGGTCGTTCAAGGTGAAGCTCCCGTTGCCGAAGGTGAAGCGGTACACGTGACCTTCCAAATGGAGCGGGTCTTTTTCTTCGATAGTACCGGCAAGCGAATTTGAGCAATAAATTGGCTTGAAGGGTATTGACAAAAGAAAGTCCCCATACTAACTTAATTATGTTCAAAACCAACTCTTTAAACCACATTCCCCGGTAGCTCAGCAGGTAGAGCGGGTGGCTGTTAACCACTTGGTCGCTGGTTCGAGTCCGGCCCGGGGAGCCAGTTTGCCATCTCAGAGCGTGGCTCTGGATCGGTACTTTCATGCGGTAATAGCCCTATATCGGGTGGACGCCCATATAGGGCTATTCCTATTTTATCAACAATCCGAACTTCTTTTCCAGTTCAAAAAGGGATTCATCCCCACCGATTTTGACGTCAATATCCAGGACAATAAATCCGCGGAGTTCCAAGCGCTACATTCTCAAGAATGACTTGCTTGAAGATAGAAAGATCCTCCAGTTGTTTCTTTGAAAAGGAAATTCAAATGCTGAAATAAATAATGAACAGCTCTCTCTTCCAGTGAAGCTTCCTCTTTTTCTTGAAAACCGGACATGGGAGCCTTTCCCAGGTTAAAGCGTTGAAATCCCTTCTGTTGGTTGTATAGAAAAAGCTTCACAAAAAGGTAATCCATAATTCCATCGAGGACTTCTATTCTATGTCTCATGGGATCAATAGTAGCTTCTCCCTTACGATAAGAGGGAATGATATTCACAAAGGCTAGAATCTTATTGTCATGGTCCGCAGCCGTAAGCAAAGGCGTGGATCGAAGGTAGTTGGGTTCAAACATCCCCGATGAGAACCTGCGTTCCCGACGACCTAGAATTTGTCGCCATTCATCAGAAACCTGTTTCACCTGTAAAAGAACCTCGGCAATACCAACAAGTTTCCACTTCATTCGGTCCCTGTTAAGCCAAGGTAGTACGTGGAATTTCTAGCTCCCTTCATTTTGGGAAATCTTGTTAAATACTCTTGTACCCCCTCTTTATCTAATCCTATCTTGATAAGGATGATACCCTCAGGGTAGATTAGATCTGAAATATGAATGGATTGCTTGAGCAACTTTTATCCATAAGCCTTAATCTCCTTCCTTTTGACTGGATTATCATCTTTTATCTTACAATCACCGGGGTACTGATCATCCTCTTCCATAAAAACTTGACGCGGTGGCACACTTATCTACTCCTTTGGGCCATACTAACTCTGAGTATTTTATCATTTAGTTTTCTACCGAATCCTTTACCTTTTCCATTCCAGGTATTACGCGATTGGTATCCCATTGCGACTATCTTAGCCTTCTATTGGAGAATGGAACCGCTTACACAATTGATTTTCCAAGATTACTTCGATGATAGGATTATTCAGTGGGAAGCTGAACTTTTCAAAGGTCAGCCCAGTATTTATTTAAGTAAATATTTTCCATGTCTACTATTTTCTGAGTTTTTACATTTTTGCTATCTAAGTTTCTATGGAATTGTTATCTTCCTTATAACGGTACTTTATCTTCAGGGAAGACGAGAGATATTTTACGAGGTTGTTTTTGCTGAAGTTTTTACTTTTACTTTGTGCTTTATCTGGCATATCTTTATGCCGGTAGTAGGTCCACGTTATAAGTTTGAGAAGATCAAAGGACATCTGGCAGATGGCTTTATTCATAAACTTACCCACTTTGTCCTTTCTCGAGGTTCTTCTAAAGGGACTGCATTCCCAAGTTCTCATGCTGCGGTTACTGTAATTGTATTGCTCAACGCGTTGCGTTATGATCTCATATCTTTCACCCTACTCTTCCCACTCTGTAGTGGGTTAATCCTTGGTACAGTGTATGGACGGTTTCATTATGCTATCGATACCATACTTGGAATAGTTTTAGCCTGTACTATTTTTTTGATTACACCGGTCGTTTACCAGTTGCTGTTGTAGCATCTGATAGGTGGTATTCCAGCCGTAATTACTATTCTTATCTTAATAGCTGGGACAGTTTTTGAGAGGACCAACTCCCAGATTTCAGGGAACTTAAAAACCCGCTTTGAATTTCTTGCAGATGGTGTGGGTCTCCGGATCGATTCGAACTTGATTAAATGAGGTTAAGGGGATAGGTTAAAAAACCTATCCCTGAAAGCTCCCCATGGATCCCCTTTTCCTTGTTTCCTTACGGCCCTGGAGATGAATCGGTATTTCTTCCCTGGGAACTTCGCTCACCGATGCATAATCCCCGGAGGCATAACGGGCCCGGCTTTCGGCCCAATGTCTTAAGGCAGAGATTTTTTCGGCCATGGTTCGGGACAACGGAACGGTTTCTTTGATATTTCGCAGAATATCATCGGTGGTAAGGGGGCGTTCTTCTTCGAAGGCATCATAAAGGGCCGAAATAATCGCCTGTTCGATCTCGGCACCGCTAAATCCGTCGGCATATTGGGCCAGAAACTCCAGGTCAAATTCCCGGGGATCGCGCTTTCGTTTGGAAAGGTGAATACGAAAGATTTCTATCCGTTCCTCCAGGTTGGGAAGGTCTACAAAGAAAATCTCATCAAAGCGGCCCTTACGCATGATCTCAGGGGGAAGTAAACTGATATCATTGGCTGTACTGATAACGAAAACCGGTTTGGTTTTTTCCTGGAGCCAGGTTGTAAAGGTAGCGAAAACCCGGGCCGTTGTACCGGCATCGCTGAAATTGGAGCTGGCCGCACCGGAAAGACCTTTTTCAATCTCGTCGATCCAGAGCAAACAGGGGGCTACCGATTCGGCAATTTTAATGGCTTTTCGGATGTTCTCTTCGGAGGATCCAACCAGCCCACTGAATACTTTCCCGACGTCTAAACGAAGTAAAGGGAGTCGCCATTGGTTAGCAACAGCTTTGGCACAAAGGCTCTTTCCACATCCCTGAACACCTACCAACATAAGCCCTTTGGGAACCGGTATCCCAAAATGCCGGGCTTCCTCGGTAAAAGCCTTATCCCGCTTGGATAACCATCGCTTGAGGTTCCCTAAACCTCCTACCTCATCAAAGGTCTCTTCAGCCGGATAATACTCCAAAATCCCCGACTTTCGGATGATCTGCTTCTTCTCTTCCAGAATCAAAGGAATAGTAGATTCGTCAATGGCCTGATGAGCTACCACGGCTTTTGCAATGGCATCTGACATCTCCAGGATCGTTAATCCTTGAGAGGCTTTCAGCAATCTTTCCCGAAAAGCCGGATTTTTTAATTTGGTTGTAAGGTTAAACTTTTTCTGAAGCGTCTCTACAATACTATCCAAAGCCTCAGAAAGCTGCTCCAGTGAGGGAAGATCAAAATCAAAAACCACCACTTCCTTCGCCAACTCATCCGGTAGAACTAATTTAGGAGAGAGGAAAATCAACGTTTTCTCACTCTTTCGCAATGCCTTACCTACATCTCGAACCTTACGGATAATGGTATGGTTGCTTAAAAAGGGGTGAAAATCAAGGAGAATATAAATCTGTCTTCCCCCATTCTCCCTGGACTTGATAATATGATCCAGAATATTCAGCGGATCGGTAAGGGACAGATCCGGAGGTTTATCGGGCAAAGCCGCCAGTTGTAAACCCTGGGTTTCAGACCAGAGATAAAGCCGCTTTTTGTGATTCTCATCATCACAGATTTTCTGGATTTCCCGAATAACCCGATCTTCTTCCCAAGAAACCAGGTATATCAAAGGATACCTGGCCTGAATATGTAACTCTAACTCCTTCAACATAATTTAATCACCGATATGTCCTACCCCAAAGAAGACTTATACTTCGAGAATCTACCATCCGTTGAATGAATCTGCTTAATCTCTACATTAACCTACTACAAAAAGTTGCCTCAGGTCAAGAGAAAAGCTTGAGGTAAGATTCTTGAAAAATCCTTGAACTTTCCTTCTTTTGTTATATTCATATTATTATGATCCCACAACTTGGAGAACCCATTAAAATAGATCGAGAAGGAACCTGGTTTTATCAAAACGTCGAAATCGAGCATGAAGAAATACGCAGGTACCTGGGTGAGCACCTGGTAAGAGATCCAGATGGACGCTACTTTATACAAATCCATGGAAAAAGATGTCCGGTCGAGGTAGAGGATACGCCGTTTATCGTAGAGCAGATCGAGCCCCTGGAATTTCCTCCCGAAGGATTTCAGATAACCCTCCATGAGGGTACGACAGAGGAATTAAATCTGGAAACGCTGACTATCAGCCCGAATCAAATCTTTTACTGTCGGGTTAAAAATGGGAAATTTCCGGCTCGATTTAGCAAAGCGGCTTGCTATCAAATGGCCGATTATGTAGATTATGATCCTTCCAAAGATCAGTACCTGTTCAAGATCGGTAAACAGGATTCTCCTCTCATCCTTCCGCTAAAGAAAAATTCACCATAGCGGAGAACCCGGGGTTGTTCATCTATGTCAAGGCTGTACGTGACCCTCAAACCGGGTCGAGAAAAATCCCTCTTACAACGCCATCCCTGGATATTCTCGGGGGCTATCGCCCAGGTCTCACCAACTGTTCAAGATGGGGATATCGTAGAGGTACGTTCAAATCAAGGAGATTTCTTAGCCCGGGGTTATTATAATTCCCGCTCACAGATTGTAATACGCGTGTTGACCTTTTCTGAAGAGGAAGAAATTAATGGGAAATTTTTCCATCGACGTATCCAGGAGGCTTATCACTATCGACAGGTTTATTTAGGATTGGGGAAAATAGAGGCTTATCGCTTGATCAATGCCGAGGGGGATCATTTACCGGGTCTGATTGTAGATAAGTATGGGAAATTTTTGGTGGTCCAAGTTTTGACACTGGGGATGGAAAAGTTAAAGGATTTGTGGTTACCAGCTTTAAGAGAGTTAAACGACTTCAGGGGTATTTATGAACGAAGTGATGTAGCCACACGAAAAATAGAGGGATTATCGGAGCGAACCGGACCCCTGGTAGGGGAAGTTCCAAACCGGTTTCTTATAGAGGAAGAAGGACTCCGGTTTTGGGTAGATCTTCAACGCGGGCAAAAAACCGGTTTTTTCCTGGATCAGCGGGTGAATAGGGGGATTGTAGGTTCCTACGGCCGGAATAAGATTTGCCTGAATGCGTTTGGATACACTG
>JAUQPW010000105.1 GCA_030550175.1 bacterium | reverse complement strand
ATTGAAGGGGGGGGATCCCTTTGTTTTTGGTCGGGGTGGAGAGGAAGCAGAAGTTCTGGCCGAGGCCGGAATTCCCTTTGAGATAGTTCCCGGGGTGACTTCAGCCATTGCCGTTCCTGCCTATGCCGGAATTCCCGTTACCCATCGATCTTATAGTTCCATGGTTACCATTTTAACGGGCCATGAAAGCTCAAATAAGGGCGAATTTCAAATCGACTGGAGCCTGCTGGCCCGGGAAGGACAAACTTTAGTCATTTTAATGGGGCTTAAAAATCTTCCTTACATTGTTAAGCAGCTCCTGGAATATGGTAAGCCTCCTCAGACCCCGGTGGCCCTCATTGAGTGGGGCACAGTAGCCGAACAGAAAGTGGCCATAGGGAACTTACAAAATATCGTCGAAAAAGCCGTCGAGCAGAACTTTAAACCTCCTACGACGATCATTATCGGCGAGGTCGTCCAATTACACAAGAAATTGAATTGGTTCGGTAAAACGTAGGAAAACCACCTTTTAAAAAATTCAGTACCTCAATTTTACCGTTTCAAGGCTCAAGCTCTATGGAGGTTTCTTTACCCTCTTCGATCTTTACCTCATAGGTTTTATCCAACTGTTTCGGTGTGAGGAGTTCGTTCCACACTTTGAGTTTCCAGGTTCCGATAGGGACATCGGCAATCTTGAACTTGCCGTCTGAATCCGTTACTGCAGTTGCCTTTGTGAAACGTTCATCTTTGGTTGCAAAGCGCCCTTCCACTAAGACTTTCACGTTTGCCCTCATAAGGAAGGTGAGGCTGGTTATAAACCTTGCCCGGTCTTGATCCCTTTGCAAGCCCGGAACATCAGGTAAATCCAGGCTCAGGGCTTCATAGCGCAGAGAAGGTATCACCCAGGGATAGATGAAATACTCCCCCTCAATAAACCAGGACCTGGAGTCGACAGATTTGCCGCTCAGGGTTCCATAGGGATTGTCATTGCTTCCCCAGATATAGCCGGTTCCGATCTTAAAGTCCCGGTATTTCCCCTGAATGCCGATACCAAATCGCCAAAAATCATCATTTCGGTTATCGACTTCATCGCCTGTCAGGTTGACTAAAGCTGTTCCACGATAGCCTAATAAACTGGCAATGATAGAATCATCTTGCCAGCCGCCTGTTCCTAAGGATTTTCATGGATTTAGTTATCGAGAGATAGCCGAGATTACAGAGTTACCTATTGGAACAGTCATGTCAAGGTTATCGAGAGGGCGAAGACTCCTGAAAGAGATGATATTGAAAAACTTACCCAATGAAGAGTAAGGAAATCCTATGAAGGAATGTGAAGAGATCAAGGTCTTAATGGATATTTACCTGGATGGGGAATTTGGCGAAGAGGATACTCAACGAATCCAGAACCATCTGTCCACTTGTTCAGGCTGTTCTGAAATCTTTGAAAAGCGGCAACAGTTTTTAAACTTACTCAAGGAAAGTGAGATTCGGAAAGAAGTCCCTCCGGGATTGGAGTTGAGTATTCGAAGTAAACTGCGAAAGACCGAATTACAACAACAGAAGAAACCTTCTTTCCTTAAGGCCAGATCCATCCTAGCAATGGTTCTGCTTCTTGCCGGGATAGCCGGCGTAGGGCTTTATGTCCTGCAAAAATTCCCGTTCGGTTCCGAAGAAGATGCTGATTTTCTGAGAGTTGTGACCCGGGATTATAAAGATTATTTGAGACAAGAACTTCCCCTTGAAATCCAGAGTAGTGACCGTGAAGAGGTCATCCGGTGGTTTAAAAACAAAGTCAACTTTAACCTGATTCTCCCTTCCTTTCGAGATAGAAATATCAAGCTGCTGGGGGGGGGGGATTAACTGGCTTTCAAGGAGAACGGGTGGCCTTTGTTATCTATGAATTAAACGGTAATCCTATTTCTCTGGCTGTGACCAGGGCATGGAGACCTAAGATAGAGGAAACTGCCGGGAATACTCCCGAGGACATCGATTTTGATTTCTATCATATGAATGGATACACAGGGGTCTACTGGAACTACCGGGGATTGGTTTACTATCTGGTTTCGGACCTTCCGGAAAAAGTAAATATCCATCAACTTCTGGATTGGTCTGCTTCTTAAGCTACCGATTTTTGTTTTACGTTTTGCACTTTAGATATTCGAAAAGGCTTCTAATCCCAAATAGACGGCGGCCCGATCCAATTCCTGTTCGATCCGTAAAAGACGATTATATTTCTCTACCCGCTCAGTTCGGCTTAAAGAACCCGTTTTAATCTGCCCACAGTTGGTTGCTACGGCAAGATCTGCAATGGTTGTGTCGGCAGTTTCTCCAGACCGATGCGATATGATGACCGAATACTTGGCCCGTTGAGCCATGGAAATTGTCGAGAGGCATTCCGAAAGTGTACCGATTTGATTGAGTTTAGCCAGAAGAGAGTTGGCAATTCCTTTTTGAATTCCTTCCTGTAAAATTTGCGGATTGGTTACAAAGAGATCATCCCCTACCAATTGAACCCTTTTAGATAACGTCTTTGTTAAAAGCTTCCATCCCTGCCAATCGGACTCGCTCATTCCATCTTCGATGGAGATAAGGGGGTATCTTTCAACCCATTCACTGTATAATTGGACCATTTCTTCAGAGGTTCGGGTAGGACCCCCCGATTTTTTAAACAGATACTTACTTTCTTCTTTTACATAAAGCTCACTGGCGGCCGCATCTAAGGCTAAATAGATATGTCTGCCGGGTTCATAGCCCGCTTTTTGGATGGCTTCCAGAAGTATTTCCATGGCTTCTTCATGGGATCTGAGATTTGGCGCAAATCCCCCTTCATCCCCTACCGCCGTACTATATTGTTTGCTTTTTAAAACATTCTTCAGGTGATGGAAGACTTCTGCACCCATACGGAGGGCTTCTTTAAAACTGGAAGCTCCTATCGGTACAATCATGAACTCTTGAAAGTCCAGATTATTATCTGCATGGACTCCTCCATTGATAACATTCATGAGAGGGACCGGTAACACGCGGGCATTGACCCCTCCGAGGTAGCGATAGAGGGGCAGACCTACTTCCTCCGCTGCAGCTTTAGCTACAGCCAGAGAAACGGCTAAGATGGCATTGGCTCCCAAATGGCTTTTGTTCTCGGTACCGTCCATTTCGATCAGTTTTCGATCCACCAAAATCTGATCCAGAGCTTCCATGCCGATAATCTCCTCGGCAATAACATTATTTACATTGGCAACCGCCTGTAAAACCCCCTTTCCCATATAACGGTTCTTGTCGCCATCCCGGAGCTCCACAGCCTCTCGTTCTCCGGTCGATGCACCGGAAGGAACGGCAGCTCGCCCCATCGCTCCACTGTCTAGATAAACGTCTACTTCGATGGTAGGGTTTCCCCGAGAATCCAGAATTTCTCTGGCATGAAGATCCATGATTTCGCTCATAGATTTAAACCATTGAGCCGTGGGTGGTAGACTTAACAACCTTTTACCCGGGCCTGGGAGCGCAGGCGTCTTGTCACCTCCCCTTCCTCCCTTCAAAGTCTAACTCCCTCACCTCCTTCCCACGCTGGAAAGGGGAAACTCAGGAATTGCCTATGTCCCGACTCTTCTCTATGAGGGAAGGGGAGTTGGAGGGATTAGGTCCAAAAAGCCTACCCCAGAAAGCCCTTTCCCTCTCCTGAAACTTCAGGAAAGGGGGAAGTGAGGGAGCGAGGAGAGCGCGGTTATTTAACTTTACAAGGTATTGCCTGCCTCCCACTGCTTTCTCCCTACGGTCCACTGCCCACTACCTACGGCTCGTCGTCCTTCGTTAACCGCCTTACCTTTTCCCAAACTAATCCCAACCCAATTCGATTATACCACTTTCGTGATCTTTCGTACTTTTCTAATTCCTTCCAGACATTCTTATCCCAGAAGCTTTCATCCCATACCAGTTCCTCAACTTTTTTCTGGGATCTCTTCTTGGACCATACTTCGTTGATCCAAAGGGTCTCGTCCCAGTTAAGGTCTTCTTCTGGTTTTTTTCGTGGGGATCTTCGAGAAAAATACATGTCTACAGAAAAGAGGGTGATGATAGCCGTAAAGAAAATAATAACCCACACGACGAGATAAAAGTAGGGATTGATGGACATGGTGACCAGAAGCAAAAGGAAAATGACGGTTAAAATAACAGGAAGTTTTTTGTCCATAAAGCTATTACCTGCCTTCCCCCGCCTCAGATGTTTCCAACAGCGGAATATAATATCCTCCAATGGTTCCCGGACAATGACACTTGGGACATGTCTGAGAGATTTTTAAATGTTCCAGGAGAATTTCCACTTCCAGTGCAGACAACTTGTCATCCAGGTCTACCAGATTCAGGTGGGACAGGAATAAACTATATCCACACCCTTGGGTAGAACAGGGAAGTTTCACATCGATTATCTGCCGGAGATGCATGCAGTTTTCACAATAAAAATCAAAGGTTCTATACTCAGCACGGGCATCCCAAGGGGAAAAAGTATCCTTTGAAAGTTCTTTTTTACATTTTAAACAGACTTTTATTTTCATTAAAATGAATTTTATTTTATTGAAAAGAACAAATTCAACATTTTTTGTTATATCCTCAATTTTCAGATTCCGGATATGATATTTTCCATTCCTTCTTTTATAAAGGCATAGGTCATATGCTGGGTATTATAGGCAAAGCCGATTTGCCCCCATCGATCGATTAAGATGAGTCCCCCAAAGCCTTGAACTCGGGTATAGAGAAGGTCCATAGCCAGATTAGCAGCTTCTTGTGCAGAGCAATTCCTGATCAGAATGAAATCGGCTGCGCTCTTTGCCCATACGACCCGAATAATGAATTCACCGTGACCCGTACAGGAAACTCCCCCCGATTGATTATCTGCATAGATACCGCATCCTATCAGAGGAGAATCCCCAACACGACCCGGATATTTACCCGAGATACCTCCTGTAGAAGTGGCAGCCGCAATACATCCGTTTCTATCTATGGCAACCGCACCTACTGTATCCCTTTCTTCTTGGATGGTCTGGGATTTCGGGTTTTTTATTATAGGCCGTTGTGGGTGATGGGATGATAACCTCTCTTTCAGTCGATTTTCCGTTAGCAGATCCTCTTTTTGACATAATAAAGGTTGGGCCAGACTGGACTCTACTTCCTGGGCAAACCGGAATGCCCCTTCGCCAACCAGAAGCACGTGCTCACTTTTTTCCATAACCTGTCTGGCCAGTCGGATGGGATTTTTTACATTTTTAACCGCTGCCACAGCCCCTGCCCTGAGTCCGGCCCCTTCCATAATCCCGGCATCCATTTCTATTTCACCGTCTCGATTCAAAACAGACCCTTTACCCGCATTGAATAAAGGATTATCCTCAAGGACGACCACAGCCCTCTCCACCGCATCCAAGGCCGTTCCACCTGCCTGAAGTATTCGCCATCCCTCCAGGACAGCCTGACGACATCCGACTTCCCGCTCCTGTAACCGTCCATCATTTATTCTTCCTGCACCTCCATGCACAATGAGGGCAGGTAAATATACAGAATCTCCCCTGGTCAGATTCAAAGAGTTACTCCCCTGAGATTTCGACTTGCTCATCTCTATTTAGTAGCTTCCTCTACCTGTTTACCTCGCTCCTGGGCCTTCTGCTCAACCTTTTGGGTTGTGGCATGAACCCGTTCCATAGCCTTTTGAACTTCCTGGCCACTTTGTTGGGTTACACGACCTGCTTTCATAAAGAAATAAATACCCCCCACTAAAAGAATTAAAATAATCAGGATAGAAATAAAACCTTTCATCTCTCCCTCCTCTTCACCCGGTTATGACACTTTACCTTAGCTAAACTAATCCCTTTTTTTAAAAGAAAGCAAGATATATTTGCTCTTCCAGATTTTACTTCAAAAACCTTGCCAGAAAATCTTAACAAAAAAAGCTTGACAGGAGATAGGTATTTTTCTAGACTTTAAAATAAGTTTTTTTCCATCTAATCCAGACCTGGTCCCTTTATCTTATCAGGTAACGTATGAATTTTTTACGAACGGTTAGCCCAAACGAATTTTTAATTCAAGCTTGGCGCTGGTGGTGGCGCCAATGCTTACCTGTGGTGTGGGCTAGCTCGTTTTGGATTCCTCTATAGATCGGTTAACTGCTTATCACCCGTTAAACAAGCCATAGGTAGCTGAAAAAGTTATCTATGGCTTTTTTATTTTTTGCCTTATGTATCATCCAACATTAGAAGAGTTCAAAAAAAAAGCTCGGGAGGGGAACTTGATTCCGGTATATCGGGAGGTTCTGGCAGATATGGAAACTCCGGTATCGGCCTTTAAAAAAATTGATAACGGTGATTACGCGTTCCTCTTAGAAAGTGTGGAGGGGGGAGAAAAATGGGCTCGTTATAGTTTTCTGGGGAGTCGGCCTTCTATGATCTTCCGTTCTAAAGGGAGGGCCGTTGAAATTATTAAAGAAGGTAAGTCGGAGACGGTAACCGTTAAAACAGATCCTTTAGATATTCTCAAAGACTTGATGGCGCGATACAAACCGGTACAGGTAGAAGGGTTACCTCGTTTTTTTGGAGGGGCCGTAGGATATATTACCTACGACATGGTTCGGTTCTTTGAAAAGCTGCCCGATCTGAATGTAGACGATTTAAATCTTCCGGATTCTATTTTCATCTTTACGGATCAACTTCTCATTTTCGATAATGTGGCCCATACCATCAAGGTGGTCTATAACGCCTATGTTGACAAAAATGCCTCTGAAGCAGAATTGGAGCAAATTTATCGCCATGCCATAGATATGGTAGATTTTCAGATCTTGCTTTTGAAACTCAAGGAACCCCAGAACGGAACTACTAAAGTAGAAGAACTTCTCAGAGCCTATTTACCCAGGCACTACCGGGATCCCTTACAGCAGAAGAAGCCGTTAAAGTCTGTAACCTCCTTGACCCTTTCCTCAAATTTCCGAAAAGAAGAATTCGAGAATGTGGTAAAAAAGGCTATTGAGTATGTAGAGGCCGGAGACATTATTCAAGTTGTTTTATCCCAAAGACTGCAGACCTCCCTTTCGGCAGACCCGTTTGACGTCTACAGAGCTTTACGGATGATCAATCCTTCTCCTTACATGTTTTACTTAAAGTTAAAAGATCTGTGGCTTGCAGGTTCCTCGCCGGAGGTTTTAGTCCGTTTGGAAAACGAGAGGATCGAAGTTCGTCCCATAGCCGGTACCCGCCGTCGGGGGCGCGATGATGAAGAGGATAAAAAACTCATGGAGGATTTATTGGCCGATCCTAAGGAGCGAGCCGAACATGTCATGCTGGTGGACCTGGGTCGAAATGATGTAGGGAGGGTTTCCGAACCGGGAACCGTAGAAGTCAATGAGCTGATGGTCATCGAGAAGTATTCCCATGTGATGCATATAGTTTCCAACGTTCGGGGGATCTTGAAGAAAGGTTACGATGCCTTTGATGTTTTTCGTTCTTGTTTTCCGGCCGGAACGGTATCTGGTGCTCCCAAAATCCGGGCCATGGAGATTATCGAAGAACTGGAGCATACCCGTCGTGGCCCCTATGCCGGGGCCGTGGGTTATTTTAGCTTCTCCGGGAATATGGATACCTGTATCACCATCCGTACCATTGTGATGAAAGACCATATTGCCTACATTCAAGCCGGGGCCGGCATTGTGGCCGACTCTATCCCCGAAAAGGAATATGAAGAAACCATGAATAAAGCTAGGGCTATGATGAAGGCCATTGAAATGGCGGAGAGAGGACTGGATTGAAAAGGAAAGTATCCTCCACAAAGGGCTCCAAAGAACTTCAAAAAACCTATAAAACTTTGGGGTTCTGGGAGGTAAATTCATCCTATGATTCTGATGATTGATAATTATGATTCGTTTACTTATAATTTAGTCCAGTATCTCAGCGAACTGGGCGCTGAGGTTCAAACCTATCGTAACGATCAAATAACCCTCGAAGAGATCGAAGCGCTCGCTCCGGAAAAGATTGTTATCTCTCCGGGACCCTGTTCTCCGGCAGAAGCCGGAATTTCCGTAGAGCTTATCCGACACTTCTACACAAAAATACCCATTCTAGGGGTCTGTCTGGGCCATCAAAGCCTTGGAGCCGCCTTTGGTGGTGAAGTCGTTCGGGCGAGCCGAATCATGCATGGAAAAACCTCCCTAATTCATCATGATGGAAAAACTATTTTTCGAGATCTGGAAAATCCTTTCGAAGCGACCCGATATCATTCGCTTATCGTAAAACGGGAGACCCTTCCTCCTTGCCTGGAAATCAGCGCAGAGACCAAAGATAAGGAAATTATGGGGCTGCGCCACCGGGATTATCCCGTAGAGGGGGTTCAGTTTCATCCGGAGTCCATCTTGACCCCGGTAGGGAAAAGATTGTTGAAAAATTTTCTACAGAATTAAGATTAAAAGTATCCTTCTTTAAGAACGGGAGAGTTAAAAGATGATTAAGGATCTCTAAGGTTTTAAAAACCTTGGGGGGCCGTTCAGGATAGTTTCTAAAAGGTATTTTATGAAAAAAAAACGGATATTAACCGGGGATCGTCCTACCGGTAAACTACATCTGGGTCATTACGTGGGTACCCTGGCAAATCGAGTTCGACTTCAATACGAATATGAGAGTTTTTTCATCATTGCAGACCTGCATATGCTTACCACCCGGAATGCGCCGGAAGATATCGCCCAGAGTGCCGAAAACATTCGGGATCTGGTCCTGGACTCCTTAGCTGCAGGGATCGATCCGGCAGTTGCTACCTTCTATATTCAGTCTGCAGTTCCCGAAGTTTGCGAACTTTACACCTTCTTTCAGAATTTGGTTACCGTCCCACGGTTGGAACGATTACCCAGTTTGAAGGAAATGGCCCGGGATGCCAACAAAGAAGAGATGCCCTTTGGATTGCTGGGCTATCCGGTTCTTCAGGCAGCAGATATCCTCTGCGTTCGTGCTCATCTGGTTCCTGTAGGGAAAGATAATATAGCCCATGTAGAAATCACCCGAGAGATTGCCCGTCGCTTCAATAATCTCTACGGGGAAGTCTTTCCCATACCGGAGGGACTGATTGGAGAGGTGCCGACCTTAGTCGGTATCGATGGACAGGCCAAAATGAGTAAAAGCCTGGGTAACGCTATTTTCCTGAGTGACGATGCTCAAACGGTACGAAAGAAAGTCTTCAGTATGTATACCGATCCGGCTCGAATTCGTGCTGACATTCCGGGACGGGTTGAAGGAAATCCGGTCTTTATCTATCACGATACCTTTAACCCTAACAAAGAAGAAGTAGAAGACCTCAAAACCCGATACCGACAGGGACGGGTCGGCGACTGGGAAGTTAAAGAAAAACTTGCCAGGGCCCTCAACCAATTCTTGGAGCCTATCCGGGAACGCCGGGCTTTTTATGAGAATCAACCCGGATTTATAGAAGAAATTATTTACAAAGGAACCCTTCGCGTCCGGGAGGAGGCGAAGGCAACCTTACAGGCTGCAAGAAAAGCCATGGGACTTACCCGGGTTTGGGACAAATTCAAACTCACTTCATCTGATCAAAGGGATTCTCATTGATAACATCCAGATGACTTGTATCGTTGATAACAATACGGGTAACTTCGGTGCCGTTAATATCAATAATGCTTGCAGAGGCGTTATTCTGATGGATCTCTCGATGGCGGGATAAACCTATCCCAAGGAGGCTGGCCAGAATGATTCGGTTGATTTGGGCATGGGCCACTACGGCTACCGCGCCCGAAGGATATTTCTCGATGATAGATTTAATAACAGGCATAGCTCGGGCTTGCGCTATGACCGGAGATTCACCTTGAGGGACGGCAAAGTCAACCTCTCCGGCTTTCCAACGAGCTATGATTTTATTGAGCTCTCCCATGGTAATTTCATTGATGGGTTGTCCCGTCAAAAAGCCATAATCAAATTCGTTAAGTTCTGGAAGAGGTTGAAAGGTCAACCCGCAGATCTGTGCAATTTCCTCAGCCGTCTCCCTGGCCCGCCTCAAGGCACTGGAGTAAATGGCCTTCAAATTTTCCGATTTAAATCGCTCTCCAAGAGCTTTAGCCTGTCTTCGTCCTAGAGGACTTAAGGCGGGGTCGAGATCCCCGCCTTGAAATATGCCCGCCGAATTGAGCTCGCTTTCGCCATGTCGAATTAAAATCAGTCTCATTTTGCCAACTTCCATGAAGGGCCACGAAAAACCACCTGGAAAGAAACCTGTCCAGCTAAGGAGTAAAAATCCCATAGAACACCTGTTGATAACCCTCCCTCTAAACCGTCGCCTGGAAACCCAGATGTGCCCCCTTGTAATTTGATAAATAAGGTCGCTCCGCCGGGGTTTCTGGGGCCTGGAAGCGCGAGCATCCTCGCCCGCAATTTGATAAACAGGATCGTCCCGGTGGGGTTTCTAAAAGTTAGCCTGATCCATGGGGAAACACCCTTACCACGTCACCCTTCAACAGGACACTCTAGGGAACTACTCCTATTGGTTAGATCCTATCTCCATAGGGAAAGGGTATAAAATAATTTCCCGGTGATCCTTCGTGGCCCTTCAGGGATATATTTAGCTTTTCCTAAGGTAGAACTGAGGTGCCTCCCCTGTCAATAAGATTCTTTACCCAAAACTTCAGGAAAGTCATTGACACTTTTCGGATTCAACGTTACAACTATACTTAATTAATCCGGTTACAACCAAGGACACTGGTTCAATTCTGAAATTAGCCCTTGGCGACAAAAAACCTGATTGAATCTAAATAGTTATTGACTTTGTAAGGTAAAGTAACTAACTATTCATTTGGGATTATTACTGAAACGGGTTATAAGTTATTTCGAAACCGGGAGTAAGCGGTTAATTACTGATAATTCATCACGGACTACAGCTTACAGACTACGGATTACGAACCCATGAAAAAACATAAAAAGAGTGAGTTATTGCTCAAAGAGGTTCACCCTGAGATTCAGGCAGGTGCTTATCGAGAATCTCTAGAAGGGTATCATACGAAAATCCAGAACCTTAAAGAGGAGATCCAGCGGGTGATTGTAGGGCAAGATCAGATGATTGACAATCTCCTCATCGGGCTCCTTGCAAACGGTCATATCCTTCTGGAAGGTGTTCCCGGCCTTGCTAAAACTTTAACCATCAAAACTTTTGCTAAAGCTATGTCGGCCAGCTTTCAACGGATCCAGTTCACGCCGGACTTGTTACCGGCCGATGTTATCGGAACTCTCATTTATAATCCTAAAGATGCCGAGTTTGTTCCCAAGTTAGGTCCTATCTTCGCTCATTTTGTTCTGGCCGATGAGATCAACCGGGCTCCCGCCAAAGTACAAAGCGCTCTTCTGGAGGCCATGCAAGAAAGACAGGTTACCATCGGTAAAGAAACCCACCTTCTCCCTGAACCTTTTCTTGTTCTGGCCACGCAAAATCCCATTGAACAGGAAGGGACCTATAACCTTCCAGAAGCCCAGGTGGATCGTTTTATGTTGAAGGTTAAGGTGGGCTATCCGGATTTACAAGAGGAAAAAGAAATTATCCATCGAGACTTCGACGCCATCAAAATCAACCCGGTCCTGGCCCCCGAAGAAGTAACAGAGATCCGACACCTGATCAATAAAACAATTTACATGGATGAAAAGATAGAAGATTACCTTCTACTCATTATCTTCGCCACCCGAAAGAACAAGGAGATTTTGCAGAAATTCGGATTGGAGGCGTTAGCACCTTATATCAGGTATGGTTCTTCCCCTCGAGGTTCTCAGGCCCTTAAAACTGCTGCCCTGGTCCAGGCCTATTTACAGGGACGATGGTATGTAATTCTGGAAGATATCGAAGCGGTCGTCCTGAGTGTTCTCCGCCATCGGGTTATCCTTTCCCCGAAGGCAGAGGCCGAGGAAAAAACATCCGACGAGATGTTGGAATGGATTTTAGAGAAGATTCCTGCCCCCTGAAACAAGCGCAGAGGGGTGAGCAGATAAGGAAATGTGTATAAATGGATCGTAGCGATATCCTGAAGAAAAAGAAACAACGCATAGAGCTTTTTACCAGGCTCAAGACCCTCAGTCCGCTGGCAGGGGAATGGGACAGTTTTTTGGAAGGCGAAGGTTCTGATCTGTCTGAGATTCGGGAATACCAGCCCGGGGATGATATCCGAAAAATCGATTGGAAAACCACGGCAAAAATGGGCCAGTTTTATATGAAGACTTTCCTGGCCGAACGTGATCTAACGGTTATGATCCTTTTAGATCAAAGTCGATCCATGAGGTTTGGATCCCTGGCCAGGAAGAAACAGGAAACCCAGACTATGGTCGTAGGACTTCTGGCTCTGTCCGCTCTTGTAAAAAATAACCGGGTAGGACTTATCGGATTTACTGATCAGATTGAAACGTATATTCCTCCCCGGCGGGGACGTGGACATCTGTGGAAAATTATCGATGTTCTTCTCACCGAACCGAAAAATCCAAAAACGAGCTTAAAATGTGCCCTGAATTGGTTGGAAGCCAAGGTAAAAAAGAGCCTGGTTTTCATCGTGTCGGATTTTCTCATCGATCCGGCAGAGTTTGAGCTTCTTCGCTATCTCAACAAAGGGTACGACCTTATTCCTGTAATCATCGAAGATCGGCGGGAACTGGAGCTTCCTAAAGGGAAAGGCCTTGTAAGACTCCAGGATATGGAAACAGGTCAGATCCTTCTGTGGGATGCCGTCCAGGATGCAGAGGTATTTGCTGCGTTGATGCAAAAATGGAGACAAACCCGGCAAGAAGCCTTTTCTGCCTTGGAATTGGATTATGTCATTTTTTCAACAGAAGAGGATACCTATGTAGAAAAAATCGACACCCTTTTTCAGAAGAGACGGGTGCGAAGGGTGAATTAACGGCCTCTGTGATCCGTTGTTTTCTGCAGTCATCTGTGATAACGGACCACGGACAAAAGACCCATGAATGTTTTCGTTTATTTAATCCTCTTCCTTTTGGAAATCAATTCCTGGGTTTCTGCCCAGGCCCTTCAGGATATCGTGAAATCTCCTTCCAATCCCTCGAATACCTCTATGTCCAATAAGGCAAAATTTGTCATTACCGATTTTTACTACCGGGATTACGAAGGAAAAAAAGTTCCCTTAATCCTTTACTTGAAAGCCTTTGCAGTCCGGCTTAGACCCGAGGTTAAACCGGAGAGTTTCATAAGCCTTTATAAAGAGGATTCCAGAGTGGCAGGGTTTACAGACCGACCAGATTTAAACCTTTTGATCGTGCAGGTCAAGAAAGAGATTCAATCCGATCAAAATCTCTTGGATATCATCAATGAATTCAATACCAGTTCTTCCATGGTTCAATTTGCAACACCCATTGTTCAAACTCAGGGAAAAACACTGGTGTTGACCGATGAGTTCACGGCTAGATTTAAATCCTTTGTCA
Source organism: bacterium (assembly GCA_030550175.1). Taxonomy (GTDB): domain Bacteria; phylum Moduliflexota; class Moduliflexia; order Moduliflexales; family JAUQPW01; genus JAUQPW01. Next base: position 6,643 of record JAUQPW010000105.1, on the reverse strand, counting down.
CTCCTGAAGAGATTAATGAGTTTAATAAAAAACATCAATTAGAAAGACTCTCGGTAGAAAAAGAGAATAATAAGTATCAGCTGTTTGTTTTACAACTGACCCCGGCTTCAGATAAAAATATCCTTCAGATGGTTCATACCTATGAGGAAAGTGATCTGGTTAAAAATGCACGACCCCGATTTCTTTCTCTTCCAAAACCCCTGGTTGTGAAGGTGTATTTAACCCCTTCGGTTGTTAATCCGGGAGATCCAGTCCTGTATCGGTTACAGATAATTCGAGATGAGAACGTCCAGATTGAAGAATCGCTTCTCTCGCCGGGTTCCATTAATCTCAAACCGACCCATCTAGACGCCAAAGCGTTCAAAATCCTGGATGATCCCGGTAGTCCTTTTCCAGAAACTCAATCCGAATCACGGACCGAAGATAATCAGATCCTCACGACCAGGAATTATCGGCTGGTCTTTTATGTCACCGGAGAATATGAAATTCCTTCTGTTAACATCCTTTATACGATTAAAAAAGAAGGATCTGATCAGGGGCCTGGAGAAACTCAAGAGATCCAGACAGATCCCATTCCGGTTAAGGTTGTTTCTCTACTTCCGGCAAACAGGAAGGACATTAACGGTATCCCCTTAGAAAGGTCTTTAACAAACCTGCCGGAGATTTCTAAATTTTCTGCCTATCGGACCCTCTTCTTAGGATTTATATTACTTATTTTTTCTTTAATCGGCCTGTCCTTGCTGATCTACACGTGGACTAAACAAAGCAAAGAACGATCTCTTAAGGAAGTTTCCGGAAAAGAAAAAGCCGTTTCAGAACTGAAAAAGATAGAGGAATATCTTCAGAGAGAAGCGAATCAGCCGGTCTCATCGATCCTGTATGAACAGATTCCTCGCTCCTTTCGGAAAGCTTTGGGCTTATTCTATGGTTTTCCTGCAGAGTCGGGTTCTACCTCAAAAGTTCTGAAGCAATTAGAATCTTTCAAGGCCGGAACGGTGGTTTACAAAGCGACGCAACTTATCCTTCAGGAATACGGTGATAAGCGATTTTTACCCAAGGACCTCCGACCTATTCCCGTTCAGCAGGAAGTTGAAAAGATTTTATCGACCGTGCGGGAAGTAGAGCAACATTTCCAGAATTGTCTTTAATCTTTTATCTTTTTGTGCGTTGTTGGTCGTCCATGGGGATGGGGACGGCGAGCAACGGATAAAACGGGCAGGTATGAAATATCTCCATCTGATCTGGAAAAATGCCATGCGGAATAAAATCCGAAGCGTTCTAACCATTTTAAGTCTGGCCATTTCCCTGTTTCTGCTAACAACCATTCTGGCCTTCTGGACTACCCTTAATCGGACTCCGGATAGTCTGGATGCGCAATTACGGTTGGTTGTTCGACATGCTGTATCTTTAGCGAATATGCTTCCCATGTCCTATCAACAGGAAATCGAGAAGATCCCGGGGGTCAAACAGGTAGTTCCCCTGCAATGGTTCGGGGGGGTTTATATCGATGAGAAAAATTTTTTTGCTCAGTTTGCCACGGAGCCTGATAAAATTTTTGAAATGTATAGCGAGTATCAAATCCCTCCGGATCAACTGGAGAGTTTCATCAAGGACCGGACCGGGGTTGTTGTAGGGAAGACCCTGGCAGATCGATTTAACTGGAAGGTAGGAGATCGAATTACCCTGATCGGTCGTATTTTTCCTGTGAATATGGAGTTAACCATTCGAGGAATTTACACGGCTCCAACCAGGGAAGATGCCAGTGCGGTTTTTTTTAGTCGAGAATATTGGAATGAAGCCATGGGGCGACCTAATGTGATAGGAACTTTTGCAGTTAAAGCCAAAAGTATTGAAGATATTCCCCGGATTATCGATGCCATCGATGCACGGTTTCAGAACTCGATAGCCCAAACCAAGACGGAGACAGAAAAAGCTTTTCAACTCAGCTTTGTTTCCATGTTAGGAAATGTCAAGCTTTTAATTGCCAGTGTCAACGTGGTGGTTTTGTTTGCTATTCTATTGGTAGTAGCCAATACCATGGCCATTGCCATGCGGGAGCGAACGCGGGAAGTGGCTATTTTGAAAACGGTCGGTTTTCGCCGTAAAACCCTCTTGCTGCTCCTTATTTCAGAATCCCTGCTCATCTGCTTCTTGGGGTGGGTTTTGGGGTGTTTAGGGGCCTGGTTGATCTGGTCTTCGGTTGATTTAACCGATATTGGGGGCGGATTTTTAAGTCAGCTCTATGTAACTCCTTCTATCTTAGGATCAGGTTTGATCGTCGCGTTTTTACTCGGCCTGTTCAGTGCCGGAATCCCGGTCTGGCATGCATCGCAAATTACCGTGGCCCAGGCACTGAGACAATTGTAAAGATAAAGAAGGAGAAGAGAAAGAGAAGTAAATGGCTATTCCTTTAAAATACAACCTTCGTAATCTTCGGGCACGCCTGGTGACCACGCTGGTAACTGCCTTGAGCATTAGTTTAACTGTGGCCGTATTCATAACTCTTATGGCCCTAGCCAACGGATTAAAGATGGCCTTTGTTTCCACAGGTCATCCCAGAAACCTCATCGTGCTGCGACAGAATGCAGGTACAGAGACCAACAGTACCATAACCCCGGAAGCTTTTCAGGTCCTCAAATACCTGCAGGGGGTTGCCCGGGACGAAAAAGGAGAACCCCTGGCCTCAGCAGAAACCATTGTGTTAATCAATCTGCCCCGCGTTAATACCACAGAACGCTCCAACGTGCTTATTCGGGGTCTTTCTCTTTCGGGCCTTGCCCTTCATCCCCAAGTTAAGCTGGTGGAAGGGCGATGGTTTGCGCCCGGCTCCCGAGAAATTGTAGTGAGTCGTCAGATCTCCCGTCGATTTCAGAAAACCCAGATGGGAGATACCCTACGCTTTGGAAAAGGGGATTGGAAAGTCGTAGGTATTTTTGAAGCGGCGGGTACGGCTTACGACTCTGAAATCTGGTGCGATGGAAATCAGGTAAGGGATGACTATAATCGACACCTGTATTCTTCTGTCTACCTGCAGGTAGAAGATTCTACGCTGCTGGAACCCCTTTCCAAAAGAATCCATGATGATCAGCGCCTCCAGTTAGATGCCAAGGGAGAGCTTCAGTATTATGCAGAACAAACCGGAGCCGGAAAGGTCATCCAGGTTTATGGAATGTTTATCAGTGTTGTCATGGCCATCGGTTCGGGATTTGCTGCCATGAATGCCATGTATGGAGCCGTCATGAATCGCTTTCGGGAGATCGGTATTTTAAGGGTATTGGGATTTTCTAAAATGAGTATCCTCCTTTCCTTTGCCATTGAATCTTTAATTTTGGCCCTTATGGGAGGTGTGATAGGATGTTTGCTGGCCCTACCGATTAACGGAATTTCAACGGGAACTACCAACTTTCAAACCTTTAGTGAGATCGCTTTCACATTTCGGATTACCCCGGAGTTACTTTTATGGGGAATGATCTTTTCCGGACTGATCGGCCTTTGGAGCGGTCTGTTTCCGGCTATTCGGGCAGCACGAAAACCTATCCTTGAAGCCTTGCGGGCCGTGGTTTAATTTACATAACCTGTACAATCTTCTGAGCGATCTTCCCGGGGAAAGACTTGACCGGCAAAATTTATTTAAATGTATTATTATGTGCCTATAAGATCCACCGGGTTTTAAGGCAGGTAATTGTCTGATCGACAGAACAACCCATACTGGGTTTACATACTCGAGATAACCTCACAGACCCCTACCCAATATAGAAAGGGGGACTTAATTTTTTATTTAGATAGAATTGCAGAGGTTAATCAAAGGGATTTGAAAGATTAGAGAATTGAAAAAGGCCGTGTCCGAGTTTGATTCTTTAGACGAGGAGCTTCTGAGTCTTCGGATCGATGAAGCTCAAAAAGTTGATTTCGACCGTCGATCGAGGTCTAAAAGACGTTACTTGTTCTATTTTATTTTGCTTTTGATCCTGGCCGGAGGAAGCTGGGTCGGATGGAAATACCTTACCGGTGTGCGTCCGGTTGAAGTAGATGTGGTACCGGTGCAGGTTATCCCATCAGGATCTTCAACTCCAGGCATGTCGGGAACCCAATCCCTGCCGACGGTATTGACGGCCGGTGGTTATATCATCCCTCGCCGTAAGATTCAATTAAGCTCCAAAGTAACCGGGCGGGTTGCTTCGGTTGAAGTCGAGAAGGGGGATCTGGTGAAGAAAGGTCAGTTGCTGGTTAAATTGGAAGATGCAGAGTTTCGGGCGCAGGTAGACGAAGCCTATGCCAATCTACAGGTGGCTCAGGCTCGTTTGAAGGAGCTGGAAACGGGCTCCCGACCCCAGGAGATCGAGCAGGCAAGAGCCAATGTAGAGCTCGCCGAGGCCAACTTACGGAACGCAAAACTTAATTATGATCGGGCTATACGACTTTTTAAAAACGGGGTTATCTCCAAGGGTGATTATGATAAAACCGAAACGGCTTATGAAGTGGCCCGGGCTCAGGTGACCGATGCAAAAAAACGCTACGAGCTGGTTAAGCTAGGACCTCGACGCGAGCAAATCGAGCTGGCCCGTAGTCAGGTAGAAGCTGCCAAAGCCTCCCTGGCAGGAGCCCAGACCCTCTTAGAAGCTACCGAGATAAGGGCCCCTATCGATGGAACCATCCTGGAAAAGCTGGTCGAAGTGGGAGAAATGGTTACGACCTCTTTTGTGGGGGAGCGAGGGGCCAAGTCTTCCGTGGTTTCCCTGGCCGATCTTAATGATTTGCAGGTAGAGCTGGATATAAGCCAATCCGACTTTAACAGGCTTCAGATGAATCAAAAAGCCATCGTTACCCCGGAAGCCTATTCCGATCGTAAGTATGATGGAATCCTGGTTGAAATAGCTCCGGAAGCTAACCGCCAGAAAGCTACCGTCCAGGTTAAAGTTAAAATCCTTAATCCCGATAAATATCTGCGGCCGGAGATGAATGCAAAGGTTACTTTTCTTGCCGATGAACTTCGCCGGCCAGAAGGATCTCCACCTTTACCTTCTCTCGTAAACCGTATTATTATCCCCAAATCTGCACTTATCCGCAGTGGGAATACGGTCAGAGTCTTCCTGGTACAAGACTCCAAAGTGGTAGCTCAGGAGGTTAAACTAGGAGGGGAAACAGAACAGGGATTTGAGGTGCTGGAAGGACTGGTTGGCGGAGAGAAGATTATTGTTGGCGGTTTGGATAAGATAAAACCGGGGGATCCGGTGAAAATCAAAGGAATGTAGGATGACCGATCATCCTTTATATAAGGATAAAGAAATAGATCATGGGTAATGCGCTGGTTCAGATCCAAAATTTAAGTAAATCCTTCCGCAGGGATTCTATTGAAATTCGGGTGTTGGAGAATATTAACCTGGAAGTGAAAGAAGGGGAGTTTCTGGCTCTTATGGGACCTTCCGGATCCGGCAAATCTACCCTGCTTAATATTATCGCAGGAATTGATAAGCCAACCACAGGAGATGTCCGGGTTTTAAATACACGAATTACCTCTTTAAGCGAGGATGAGCTAGCCATCTGGCGAAATCGCCATATCGGCTTTGTTTTCCAGGCCTTCAATCTCATTCCGGTTCTGACAGCCTTTGAAAATGTCGAAATACCTTTGCTATTGACCAGACTTTCTAAGAAAGATCGAACCCGGCAGGTGATGACGGCATTAAAACTGGTGGGACTCGGTGATCGAGCTTCGCACTATCCCAGGCAACTTTCCGGGGGACAGGAACAGCGGGTTGCTATAGCCCGGGCCATTGTGACGGATCCCGACTTGATCCTGGCAGATGAACCCACCGGGGATTTAGACGCCCGGTCGGCTAATGAAGTCTTAACCATTCTGGAAAAGCTGAATAAAAGCCTTAAAAAAACCATTATCCTGGTGACCCATGACCCCCACGCAGCAGAACGAGCCACCCGAATTCAGCATCTGGAGAAAGGTACTTTGAGAAAAGATGAGGGATAAATGATACATTTTGCCCATCCAGAAGCGTTTTTGCTCCTGCTTCCTGTTATGGGGGCTCTCTTTCTTTATGGAAAGAGGCAAAAAGAGGTTTTAGAGTACCCAAGTTTGAATCCGATTCTGGCCCATCTGACCCCGGTCTCTCCTTTTAAACAATATTTACCCGGTGCTTTGAAATTACTATCGGCTCTACTGTGGGTGATAGCCATTTCAGATCCCCAGTATCAACTTAAAGAAACTTTAAAAATGAGGGAGAATCGGGAAATAATCCTTGTCCTGGATCTTTCGGAGAGCATGAGCTGGAGTTTAAGGGGGGAATTTAAAGCGGAAAATATGGAAGATTCCAGGGAGACTGTGGCCAAAAAAGCGGTTCAGCGATTTATCGAGAGTCGAGAGGAATCGGCTTTACGGGAAAGTCAAAGTCATAGAAGTAGCTCTCAAATCCCTCCCTATCTTCAAAACCTCGATTTTCAATCCATGGAAGCGGATAAGGATCGCATCGGCCTCATCGTATTTAGTAGTGATGCCTACGTTAAATTTCCCCCAACCACCGACTATAGGATTCTTAAAGAACATCTCTCCGAGGTCAGTTCTCACCTCCCTGAATTGGGAACCAATACAGAATTGGAGAAAGCTCTTTTTACAGCTGTTATATTAACTCTACGA
>JAUQPW010000104.1 GCA_030550175.1 bacterium | reverse complement strand
GGAACCTATCTTCATGGATAATGGATCTGGGATGCATGTTCATCAAAGTCTGTGGAAAGATGGTAAAAATCTGTTCTATCAAAGTGGTGGATATGCAGATATCAGCCAGACGTGTAAATACTATATTGGAGGCCTGCTTAAACATGCCCATGCTGTTTTAGCTTTTGCTGCACCGACTACCAATTCTTATAGAAGATTGGTTCCAGGCTATGAAGCCCCGGTTAACCTGGCTTACTCCCAGAGAAATAGAAGTGCCTGTGTACGAATCCCCATGTACTCCAGAAGTGAAAAGGCCAAGAGAATCGAGTTTAGATGTCCAGATCCTTCTTGCAATGCCTATCTGGCCTTTGCGGCCATGCTCATGGCCGGACTGGATGGTATTCAGAACAAAATAGATCCGGGGGATCCTCTGGATAAGGACATCTATGATCTGGAACCCGAGGAGGCAGCCCTGGTAGAGACCGTTCCGGGTAGCCTTGAAGAAGCGCTCGATGCCCTGGAAAAGGATCATGATTTCCTTATGAAAGGAGATGTATTTACAGAGGATGTCTTAGAGACTTGGTTAAGCTACAAAAGACAACATGAGGTGGATGCTATTCGGCTTCGTCCACATCCTTACGAATTCGCATTGTATTTTGATATATAAAAATCATCGATGGCCCGATGTCCATTGTCTATTAACCTGTGTAACCGACGATGGACACCGGGCAGTTGACAACGAACCAGGTCAGAGACAGAGGATGAAAATAATGGAGTATAGGCCATGAACAGGGAATAAAGCCCACCGGGCTGGCGAATAACGGACAAAGAACGCTTAGCCATGCAATGGATATCAAAACCCTTTATGAAAATATCCTTTCGAGCTTAAGGGATGGTATTATCGTTATTGACATTAATAAAAAAGTTACTTTATTTAATCAAGCTGCCGAACATTTATTAGATCTTCCTGCTTCCCAGGCCTGCGGAAAAAATTTCGACGATCTGCCGGCCATGGATTCCGAACTACGGCTCCTTATTCGAGATACACTCCTGACGGGTAAAACTTTCTCGAGTCACAAACGGAGCCTCCTCCTAAAGAATGGAAAAACTCTCTCCCTGGATATTGCTACCTCTCCCCTTTTTAATCAACAGGGGGACATCTATGGTGTAGTTATTGTCCTGAGGGATCTTACCGCTATAAAGGATTTGGAAGAAGAAATCCGACGGAAAGATATCCTGGCTTCCATGGGAAGTGTTGCGGCAGGAATCGCCCATGAGATAAAAAACCCTCTCGGAAGTATTATCGGAGCCTCCCAACTCTTATATGAAGAAGTTAAAAATAACCCGGAACTGGCCGAATATCTTAAAGTTGTTATTAAAGAAGCAGAACGTGTAAATCGCCTCATCGAAGATTTACTGAGCCTGACCAAACCAACCCGCTTGAACCTCAAGAAGGTCAATATTCATGAAATACTTAAAAACATTCTACTTCTAGAAAGTGCTTCCTCCACAAAAATCATTTTTCAGGAAGAGTACGATCCAAGCTTACCAGAAATTCTGGCAGATAGAGAAAAGCTCACCCAGGTTTTTTTAAACCTCATCCATAATGGAATAGAGGCCATGTCTGGACAAGGAATCATTAAACTTGTTACCAGGGTATCTACCGATTATTATATCTCTAGAATAGGTCCAGAAAAACGATCTCGTCCCATGATCGTAGTGGAAATCCATGATCAAGGAGAAGGGATCCCGGAAGAGGTCATAGAAAAGCTTTTTACACCTTTCTATACCACAAAACCTAAAGGAGTCGGATTGGGACTTGCGATTTCCCATAAAATTATCGAAGAACACGAAGGCTTTATCAAAGTAGAAAGTAAAATCGGGAAAGGAAGTATATTTAAAGTATACCTGCCCCTTTCTTAAGGAAGTAAGGGAGTATGGAGGTATGGGAGTATGGGAGAAATTACAGGCATACTCCCCTATCTCCATACTCCCCTACTTCCATACCTCTTTATTTTTTATTTCGTGTTCTTTATACCTGTAGGGTGAACTCTTATGAAGATTCTTATCGTCGATGATGACGAAAGTATGCGCTGGGTTATGGCGAAAGCCATAGAAAAGCGTGGATATGAGGTTTACTCCCTGGATAGTGGGGAGGTAGCCATTGAGTTTCTCAGGACACAACCCTGTTCCATTGTCTTTATGGATATTAAAATGATGGGAATATCCGGTCTGGAGGCTTTGAAAGAGATCAAGAGGAGCTACGAAGGGGTCTATGTAATCATTATGACGGCTCAAAATGATATGAAAAATGCCATCGACGCCATGAAGTTGGGAGCATTTGATTATATCACCAAGCCCTTCGATTTAAATGAGATTTACCTCTTGATTGAGAAAATCCAGAGTATCGAATCCCTTAAAGAAGAGGTCACCCATCTTCGGTCTGAACTCAAGCGGAAGTCTGTTCCTGAAAGTCTTGAAAGCATCATCGGAGAGAGCAAGGGCATGCAAGAAGTTTTTAAATTGATCGGTCGTGTGGCCGATAAGGACGTTACAGTACTCATTACCGGTGAAAGTGGAACAGGCAAGGAGCTGGTCGCCAAGGTCTTACATTATAACAGTCGGCGTATTTCGAAACCTTTTGTAGTGATCAATTGTGCAGCCATTCCGGAAACGCTCCTGGAAAGTGAGCTGTTCGGCCATGAGAAAGGAGCTTTTACCGACGCAACGGCTTTAAAAATTGGAAAGTTTCAACAGGCAGACGGTGGAACCATTTTTCTAGATGAGATCGGAGATATGGGCTTGGACCTTCAGGCAAAGCTCCTGCGGGTTCTTCAGGATGGAGATTTCTACCGGGTTGGCGGAAGTAAAGCCATCAAGGCCAATGTCCGGGTCATCGCAGCCACGAATAAAAACCTGGAGGAAGCGGTCCGAATGGGACAATTTCGGGAAGATCTTTACTACCGACTCAATGTTATTAATATCCATTTACCACCCCTTCGGGAGCGGAAAAGCGATATCAAGTTGCTCACGGAGTACTTTTTAAATAAAATTTCCGCCGAGTTGGGAATCGAACGAAAACATATCAGTCGTGAAGCCGAAAATCTTCTTATCCAGTACCACTGGCCTGGTAATATTCGGGAGTTGGAAAACGTTCTGAAGCGGGCCATTGTACTGACCAGTACCGATACCATTACCCCTGAACACTTACCTGCTTCCATCTCTCAATTATCGGAATCCCCGGAGAAGAAAAAGATTTTCCTTGAAGATATGATCGAGGCAAAACTCCAGTTGTATTCCAGTAAACTGCCTCCCGACGTTGAAGGAGATCTCTACCAAACTGTGATCGAACAGGTAGAAAAATCCCTTATCGAAAAAGTAATTCGAAAAACCAGCGGAAATCAAATTCAAGCCGCCCGCATCCTGGGAATTAATCGAAATACGCTGCGGAAGAAGATCCAGGAACTCGGGGTGGAAATCTAAAACCCTATCAGGTCATCTGGGATAGCTGATGAAGAATTCGTTGAAGTTCTTCCATACTGAAAGGCTTGGCCAGACATAGGTTTCCAGTTTCCTGGATGAATTTCAGGGTATCTGCGGATAACACGTCTCCAGTAATGAAAATAATCCGTCTGGCAAGCTTTGGATTTCGTTGCTTTACGTGTTGGTAAAGCTCCTGACCCCCCATTTGGGGCATTTTAATATCAGTGATAAGGAAATCATAGGACTTTGAGTTAAGATTTTCCAAAGCAGTATCAACCGTTTTTGAGGAATCGACTGTATATCCCAGTTTTTGCAAGATCTCTGAAAGGATCTCTAGGATGATATTTTCATCGTCTACCAGCAGAACTCGCTTCTCAGGAAGTATAGGATGAGGTAGCTGATTTTCCGAAGGAGATGCGGGCCCCTGTGATTTCTCTTCTTCAACTTTGACGGGAAGTTCTACAAAAAAGGTGGCCCCTTTCCCCTGTTCGCTGGTCGCGTAAATCCTTCCTTCATGTTCCTGAATGATCGTATAACTGATACTTAACCCAAGCCCGGTTCCTTTTCCAACCTCTTTGGTTGTGAAAAAGGGATCAAAAATTCGTCTTAAATTTTCTGGCGAAATTCCAGGACCTTCATCGGTTATAGAAACCTGAATGAACGGAGGAGTCGGGTGAAGAAGCTTCTCCCCGGGATTTAGTGTGAAAGTTTTGAGCAAAGGGGATTCTTGAACGGATTCTATTAATTGGGATTGGATAATCAATCGTCCCTGACGATGGGCTTCTTGCATAGCTTGCTCTGCGTTCAGGATAATATTTAAAAATACCTGTTGGAGTTGATGGAAATCGGCCATGGTTTTAGGAAGGTCTTGTTGAAGGTTTTTAATAACTTCAATATTACTGACACGTAAGTAATAAGATCGTAGCTCTAAAACTCCCTCTATGACCCGGTTAATATCAATGAAGCGCTTTTCAGGTTTATGCTTTCTTGCAATGGTAAGCAGGTTTTGTATAGTCCTTTTGGCCCGGTCGGTTGCCTGATCCATTTTCTTTAGGATTTCCAGGGTATCTGGATCAGAGGCCAGATTCATCCTCAGTAACTCGGTAAACATTTTTATAATGGCCAGAGGATTATTTATTTCATGGGCAACCCCTGAGAGCATTTGACCGAGAGATCCCATCTTTTCCGACTGGATCAACTGGTTTTGAGTTATTTTGAGTTGTTCCAGGGTCTCTTCCAGTTGGCGATTTTTTTTCTGGAGTTCTTTGGTCCTTTCCTGAACCAGCATTTCCAGGTTTTCAGTATGGGATTGAACCCTCTCGGCCAGCGTATTCAGGACAAGGGCCAGCCTTTCGATTTCATCCCCCGTAGAAATTTTCAACCTGTGGGAATATTCCCCCCTCGCAATAATTTCAGACTCCCTAGATAAAATTTGTAGGGGATTGACAACGAAGCGATTGGTAATCCACATCATTAATAGACCCGTTACGACAACGGTGATTCCTACTACGATAAGGGGTTTAAAGCGTAGTTTGGAAATAGGTTGTAGAATCCATTCTTCTGGGATATTAAGGATGAGGATCCATTTTGTCAGCGAACTGGAGGAGCAGATAAGCATTTGCCCCTGATAAGATTTCCATCCCTTACCAGGATCCTTCAAAAGGGCTAGAAGATCGGCTTCTATCTTCTGACCCTCCTGTTCAGGATTTGGATGGGCCAGGATAATCCCTTGATGACTTACAATATAGCTTGTCCCATAATGGGAGGTGAGCTCTTTCAATTGCCGATAGAGAATATCGGGAGTTGTAGTAACCATCAAGACTCCGCGGAGTTCCTTTTGAACCCGGTGAGGAACTGCCAGAACTATCAATTTTTTTTCGATAACCCGTTCTTTAAACCCTACCTGGGTCAGAGTATATTCTTTCAAATAGAGTTTCACAAATTGGGGGTTTGAAATATAATTGTTTCCTTTTTTAGCTTCTTGAAACCAGATCTCCTGAGACCGGTCGAGTTTTTCTAAATGGGCTTCTTGAAAATCTTGATCATTGGATCCTCCCGCATAAACATGCTGGCGAACAATCCCGTCCAGTCCCACATACTCCTCTGAGGGATACAGCCCGAAATCCAGGATTTTTTTCCTCCCTAACTCCCCTAATCCAACGCCAAAGTTAACTAAATCTCCCACGGACGGAAAAGGATCCAATTTGAGTCCGTTCCATCTTTGGAAATGATAAACCTCCATATCAAAGGCGTGCTTTTCTATTCCCAAACGAGAAAAGGTAGCCAAGGCAGGACTTTCACTTAAAAACTGAACCGCGCTGAGTCGATCGAGAAGGTGAGTATCGATATCCCGTTGAAAATCCCGAATCATCTGATTGAATCGCTGATAAGTTATTTCTTGTAGAACCCGGCTGCTATCCTTAAAGGAAATAAATCCCAGGATAATTAAAGGAATGGTGGATAACAAAAGGGGAAAAACCAGAAACTTAAAGCGGATGGTTTTCATTTATTTTCTGCGGTATCCACCCGCAAGTAAAAGCTTCTCAAGGCTCCTTTGGGCCTTCATTGCCGCCTCAGCGGAAGGTTTCCCTTGTACGGTTACCTCTAAAACCAGCTCCGAGATAATGTTGGAGGTAAGAACTTCCAAAAGAAATGGTTTTCGTAAATCTTCCCAATGAGTAACTAAGAGAGGTCGCGCTAGGTTATTTTCAAAATAAGTTTGCTGAGCCATCAGCCATTCATGCCATTTCTTAATTACCGGATTGGCCAGATATTTTGGGTGGTTTCGAAGAGATTTCGTAATAGGAAAAAAATGAATTGGCATGGACAGAATATATTTAAGATAATTTTCATCCCGATAAAAAAACTTGAGAAATTCTGCAGCTTCTTCCGGATGCCGGGCTTCTTTAAAAATCATCCACGGTTCGACATTCATCTGGGAAACAGGATAGGTTCCCAGAGGCCCGATCGGTTTGGTAAGAACCCCAAAGTGTTCCGGGTCGGCTATCTCCTTGGGAGCATATCGCTCGATATATCCGACTCCTTGTCCATAACCCGTATAAATCATGGCTACTTTTCCACGGGCAAGGGCCGCAAAGGTATCTAAATATCCATATTGAATCCAATCGGGAGGGAGATAAGGTACGAGTTTCCTGTAAAACTCCAGAAGCTCCAGGATCGGTTTCTCGGTTAATAAGGGATTTCCTTTGGAATCGAAGAGATCGGCATTATTAGATTGACGGAGTTCATCGAAAACCCCGGTAATAAAAAAAGAGGTTCCCGGAAGGCCTAACCCATAACGGTCCATCTGACCATCTCCATCAAGATCTTCCGTTAAGATCCTTGCAATCTGTAAAAAATCCTCCCAGGTTTTTGGGGGAGTGAGCTGTTTTTGTTTGAATAAATCTTTTCGATAAATAAGAAGAGAAGTTCCGGCTGCATAGACAATGCCATAGTAGTGGTTATCAAAGTAACCGATCTCCTTCACCACTTCCCAGATATTATCCTCTCCGATAGAAGCAACGATATCGTCCAGAGGGCGAAGAAGTTTTTTCGCATAAAAAAACGCACAGGTAACAGGCTGGCCATGGGTTATATCCGGGACCTTACCGGAGCCGAGGGCGGCTATAAGATTATTCTCCAGCGTATCCCAGGGGATACCGACCTGCTCGATATGAATATCCGGGTGTATTTCCTCAAAATCCCGAATAATTTCCTCCATGGCTTCAAGGGACTGAGGCTCTGTTTCTGTATGCCAGAGTACGACAACTTTTTTATTTTGGCCTTCTACCGGGTTTACTTTGGTAAAGGTCAAAATCCAACCGCAGAGGAGGATACCTATATACTGTATGAAGGTCCAATCCATGGCAATCCTTCCTGATCCAGACCCTTCTGGGAAGGTAAGTTCAATAAGTCTTTCACCTCCTTGGTTATTTCTTATACTGTGCCAGTTTATCCAGGAATTCCTTCTTTTGAAGCACCGCCTTATTAACCACATGATCGGGTATCTCACCTCGAGAGGCTTTGACAATTCCCATACAGTCCATACGCCCTATATCCCGGAACGCTTCATGGGTCCATCCAATACAGTGGGCAGTTACAATAACGTTGTCCAGTTTGAGCAGAGGATCGTCGGGATCTATGGGTTCTTGCTCAAAGACATCTATTCCGGCCCCGGCTATCCATCCCTCGATGAGGGCTCTGGTCAGGGCTTTTTGATCTACGATGCCTCCCCGTGCCGTATTAACAAAATAAGCCGTCTTTTTCATCAGGCGAAACTGGCGCTCTCCGATCATCTTGGCAGTTTCTTTGGTTAGAGGGCAATTGACCGTTACAAAATCCGATTCCCGGAAGATAGTGTCTAAATCGTTTACCAACTCAACCCCTAAGGCTTCAGCTTTTTCTTTGGTTACATAAGGATCGTAGGCCAGGAATCTCCCAAATCCAAAGGGTTTAGCCAGACGAAACATCTCACTCCCAATATTTCCTATTCCGACCGATCCGAGCGTTCTTCCAATAAACTCTATTCCCATATGGAAAATTTTATCTTGCCAGCGCCCGGATCGAATCAATCGATCTTTAATCAACATCTTTCTGGAAAGGGCCAATAAAAAGGCCATAATTCCTCCGGCCATAGGCCTCTCCACCGCACCGGGGGTCGTAAATATGGCCACATTGTGGTCGGTACAGGCATCCAGATCTACAGATTCGTAACCGACTCCAAATCGCGCAATGACCACCAGTCGATCGGCTCCCTTTAAGGTATTCCGGGTCACCCGAGGGGCTAATACAATGATCCCATCTAAGCCTCGAATCTGATCCGGTTGGATCTCAGGAAAATGTTCTTTAAAAAAAGTGTATTCGATATGGGGTTGCTCATCCAACAAGCTCAAACCAATATCTTCAAAAACTAACCTCCCATCGTCTGTAAGAAAATCCCGGGTAAGACCCACTCTAAATTTATCTTTCATCGTTAAATATCCGGATAACTCCGCTGGCAATAAGCTAGGGGAAAACCTAATTTAGTGCCATCGGAACGCCCTACAGGCCAAAGAGTTGAATAAATTATTCGATCATTTTATACGGAGACCCTGAGAAGTCAATGATAATTTTTCTTGATAGAAAACAGCTTTTACGATAAGCTAAAGGTTATGATCCAACTTACCGTTTTCTTTAAAGATACCCATCACTTTTATACTCCTTCCCTTGAAGAAGTTAAAGATTTCCTTCCCCGGAAAGATGTGATCCTCTGGGGGCGATGGATCCAGCCCTCTGAGGAAGAACTTTGTCAATTGGAAGAGATTTTCCATTTTCATCCCTTAACCCTGGAGGATTGTCGTCACCAAAATCAGCGGGCAAAACTGGACCTGTATGAAGGATATATTTTCCTGGTTTTATTCGCCATTAAATTTAGAAAGAATCGTCTTAGAATCAAAGAACTCCATCTGTTCCTCGGCGAAAATTATCTTATCTCGGTGGAATCTCAAATTATTCCGGCCCTTTCCAGGCTCTGGGAGAAGCCCCTTTTTGTTGCAGAAATCCTAAAGAAAGGAGTAGATTTTCTTTTTTATACCCTTGCAGATCAGGTGATCGACCAACTCTTTCCAGTTCTGGAACATCTGGACGAGATGATCGATAAACTGGAACGGAAGGCCACACTGGCTCCTAATAAAACCTTCCTGGATCAGATCTTCCATGTCCGGCGAAAACTGGTATTCCTCAGAAAAGCGGTAGGACCCATGCGGGATGTATTTAATAAGATTCTTAATCGCGGAATACCTCAAATTCAAGAAGATCACCTCGTATATTTTCGGGATATTTACGACCACACGGTAAGGATTTATGAATTTCTCGAGATGCAGCGGGATCTCCTTTCGGCTACCCTGGATGCTTATCTTTCTTCGGTTTCCAATAACCTTAATGACGTCATGAAGCGCCTGACGGTTGTTTCTACCATTTTCCTTCCCTTAAATTTTATAGCCGGTGTGTTTGGAATGAATTTTGAGGGTCTTCCCATAAAAAGTAATCTGGTTTTTAGTTTAACCCTTGTTTCCTTCGCCGTGGTACCTGTACTGATGCTATTATGGATGAAATGGAAACATTGGATGTGAGGAAAAGGCGAGACCCGGACGAAATAGGAAAGGTAGTTGACGTGACTTCGCCCGGCTAACATACACCTTGACAAGAAGGGACTTTAGACTTTAAGTTTAAAATGGAATATTTTAAATTTTGATTCTCAGCTGCAAGAACTGCGCATCATCTCTAGCAGGTGATGGCGTAGCGTGACCACATTTTCACAAAAAGGAGTGTTAAAATCGACTATGACTAATAAGGTCCAACTCGATGAAGTGACCGTACGGTTTGCCGGGGATTCCGGTGATGGGATGCAAGTGACGGGAATGCAGTTTACAGATACGACTGCTCTCATGGGAAATGATTTGAGCACCTTACCGGATTTTCCTGCTGAGATTCGAGCCCCTGCTGGAACTCTATATGGCGTCAGTGGCTTTCAACTCCACTTTAGTAGCTATGATATCCACACACCGGGAGATTCACCGGATGTATTAGTAGCCATGAATCCGGCAGCTTTAAAGGTCAATTTAGATGAACTTAAGCCCGGTGGGATGATTATTGTGAACAGTGATGATTTCGATGAGAAAAATTTAAAGCTTGCCAATTATAAGTCTAATCCCCTGGAAGATGGTTCCTTGGCCGGTTACGAAGTTCATGCTTTACCCCTTTCCAAGATGACGCTGGAAGCGTTGAAGGATTTGGGTTTACCGGTTAGGGATGCCGAGCGTTGTAAGAATTTCTTTGCCCTGGGACTTTTATATTGGATATACAACCGAAAGATGGAGCCAACCATAGAATGGCTCAAGACCAAGTTTGCCAAAAAACCATTGATTTTAGAAGCTAATTTACGGGCTTTAAAGGCTGGTTACCATTTTGGGGAAACCACCGAAGTTTTTACTACCCGATATGAAGTAAAACCTGCCAAGCTAAAACCCGGTAAATATCGGAACATTTCGGGAAATGAGGCGACTGCTTTAGGATTGGTAGCTGCTTCCAAAAAGAGTGGATTACCTTTATTCCTGGGGAGTTATCCCATTACTCCGGCCAGTACGATTCTTCATCAGCTTGCCGGTTATAAAAATTATGGAGTCCGAACGTTTCAGGCGGAGGATGAAATTGCAGGTATTTGTGCAGCGATTGGAGCTTCATTTGCTGGTGCACTGGGCGTTACCAGTACAAGTGGCCCTGGTGTGGCCCTCAAAACGGAGGCTATTGGTCTGGCCGTTATGGTCGAATTACCCCTTGTGATCTGCGATATTCAGCGAGGAGGTCCGAGTACAGGCCTTCCCACAAAAACAGAACAGGCCGATCTGCTTCAAGCTTTGTATGGACGTAACAGTGAAGCCCCGGTACCTGTTTTAGCTGCAGCAACCCCAGGAGACTGTTTCTATACCGTCTATGAAGCCTGCCGCATCGCCTTGAAGTACATGACTCCGGTTTTCTTCCTGTCGGATGGGTACCTGGCTAACGGTGCAGAACCCTGGTTAATTCCTAATTCGAAAGATCTGCCTGAAATTAAAGTCAGGTTTCGTACCGATCCAAACGGCTTTTATCCTTACCTGCGGGATGAGAATACCCTGGCAAGACCCTGGGCCATTCCGGGGACCCCGGGATTGGAACATCGAATTGGGGGACTTGAAAAGCAGCACATCACAGGGAACGTAAACTATGAACCTGAGAACCATGAGCTGATGGTTAAACTCCGTGCGGAGAAAGTAGCCCGTATCGCCCAGGAAATTCCTCCCACCAGGATCTATGGGCAACCGGAAGGAGACCTGTTGGTAATAGGCTGGGGGAGTACCTTTGGCTCTATTCTCACAGCCGTTGAACGATGCCAGGCAGAAGGACTCTGGGTTTCCAATGTTCATTTAAGATATCTTAACCCACTTCCTCCGGATCTGGGAAATATCCTCAAGCGTTTCAATAAAATCCTTCTCCCTGAAATGAATCTGGGCCAGCTGGCCAAAGTGCTCCGGGCGGAGTACCTCGTTCCGATTATTTCCTATAGCAAAGTCCAGGGCTTGCCTTTTACCCCGGGAGAAATTGAAAAAAAGATTAAAGAACTTCTTAAAGGATGACTGAAAAGATTCAACCACCAAGATACAAAGACCTAAAGGAAAGTCCAAAATCCACCTTACCTCAGACCCTCGCTCCTGCAGTTTCCGCGGGTTCCACATACCCACCCCGGAGAGGAGGTACAGAGGAGAGGGGGTGACTTTTAAGCCTTAGTATCTTCGTGGTTAAAAAATTACACTTCTATGAGTATTGTCAAAACAACCGATAACGGAAATCCACCTCCCTTAACCAAAAAAGATTTTGAATCGGATCAGGATGTACGATGGTGTCCGGGTTGTGGGGATTATTCCATTTTAGCGCAGGTTCAAAGGGTCCTGCCGGAATTGGGTATCAAACGAGAAAATTATGTTTTTGTCGCCGGAATAGGCTGTTCCAGTCGATTCCCCTACTACATGAATACGTATGGTTTTCATGGAATCCATGGTCGGGCTCCCGCTATTGCTACAGGTATAAAATGTATTAATCAGGATCTATCGGTATGGATTATTACCGGGGATGGAGACGGGTTGAGTATCGGGGGGAATCACCTTATTCATATCCTACGTCGCAACGTAGATGCCAAGATTCTGTTGTTCAATAATAAGATCTATGGATTAACCAAGGGTCAATATTCCCCAACCTCGGAATATGGGAAGAAGACGTACTCCACACCCTTCGGTTCTATCGATCATCCTTTTAATCCCATCTCGGTAGCCTTAGGGGCCGAAGGAACCTTTGTGGCCCGTACCATAGATCGGGATCCCAAACACCTTCAAGAAATGATACGGCGAGCTGCCCGCCATAAAGGAACTGCTTTCATAGAAATCTATCAGAACTGTAATATCTTTAACGATGGGGCCTTTTCCCATCTGACCGAAAAGGATGTAAAGGATGACAATGTCCTTTACCTGGAACATGGGAAACCCCTGGTATTTGGAAAAAACCGGGACAAGGGAATTAAGCTGGAAGGCTTAAAACCCCGGGTGGTCTCTTTAAAAGATGGATATGCCTTAGATGACCTGTTAGTTCATGATGAAACGGCCCAGGAACCTGCTCTGGCCTATATTTTGAGCCATCTACCCGATCATCCCGGATTCCCAACGCCGGTCGGAGTATTCCGCTGTGTACAGCGCCCGACGTATGACACAGAGATGACAGAACAGATCCTGAACGCTAAAAAACAGCTTGGAGAAGGAGATCTGGACGCCCTTCTTACCGGTGGAAATACCTGGGTCATTCCGGAATAAAGTGATGTAGGAGTCCAAGAGTATGGGAGTATAAGGTACAGAGAACTTCCATACTCCTGTCCTCCTATATTCTGTGATTATGGATCGTGAAATTATCGATGACGAAATCAAGCAGATGTATGAAGAATCTGGAAGTACGCCTAAGATCCTCGATGAGAGCACGATCAAAGTCCCTATCCGAAATCTCCCTCTGCACAAACCCATCCTCCTGGAAGAAGGGAGTTCTGTTGCCCAGGCTCTGGATTTGATGAAGAAAAACCGAATTGGGTGTATGCTGGTGGTAAGAAATGGGAAACTGACCGGCATCTTCACAGAACGGGATGTACTGATGAAAATTGTTGGAACCCCCCTGGACCTGTCCACTACCCCCATCGAAACGCTGATGACCCGAAACCCGGATTGTCTCCAGCCAGATGATATGATTGCCTTCGCATTAAATCGTATGCACATCGGAGGATTTCGCCATATCCCTCTGGTAGATGAAGAACATAAACCGGTAGGGATTGTTTCGGTGAAGGATATCGTCGATTACCTGGTAGATCACTTCTCTGAAGAAGTTTTAAATCTACCTCCCAACCCTATACGGGTCACCACCGAGCGGGAAGGGGCGTAAAGTCCGGTATTAAAAGACCCGGCCCGCAGATCTTTAAGTTCAAACTTAGACCTGGGAATCGAAGTCAGACAATACTACCCTGCTTTGCCAGCAACCGCTGAAGACTAACTTTTTTCGGCTCCAATACTTAAAAAGGCCAGAAGACCCAGTAAATAAATAACCCCGGCCAGAATTAATACCACTTTAAATCCGAATACAAGAGCCAAAGTAACACACAAAACAGAACCGATAACGGTGGCATAACCGTTAATCCCCCAGACCCAGGGGATCAGTTTCGGAGCTATACGGTCTACCATCCTGATCCCCAGCGGGAAAGGCATTCCCAATAAAAGCCCCAAAGGCATGATAACGGCAATAGAGATTAAAATCCTTATGACCAGGGGCTGTCCCAGAAAGGTTTCAAAGAGGGCTACGGTAAACAGTAATTGAAGGATAAGCTGGAGGATAATGCCGAGAATAATGAAAGTTAAGGCCCTGGAAATATGGGTCACAAACCTGCCGGAAAGATAACTCCCTACACCTGCCGAGACGAGGATAGAAAATAAAACGGCGGTGATGGAATGGGCCGGATAACCAACGAATAAGGTAAATTTTTGTATCAAGCTGATTTCTATCAGAATAAAACCGAGACCCAGGGAAAAGAAATAGATAAGAAATCTGCCTTTGTCCCGGGTTCTGAGTCCTGCTCGATTGAATAAATAAAGGGGCAGGATAATAAAAAGGACCGATAAAATAGCGGCTTCGGCCAGGATAATCAAAAGCACAGTATCCGACTCGATACGCCCTCCTCCTACCAGGGCTTCTAAAGGCTCGGGTAATTGATCCGATAGCTTAAAAGAAGCAAACCTTTTGAAATGGTTGAAAAAAGGTCGATCGTCTGTAGCCGGAGAAAGATTAAAACCCACATCTAAATAGTCTTTCCAGCCGTTTTCCCTGGATATGATGTGATAGTAAATATTGTCGTCCTTTTTCATGGAAGGATCGTACAGCATTTTGTAATTGGGAAAACCCTCCACATACTTCTGAAACTTCTGAATCTCTTGCGGGGTGATAGGGGTTTTCTTCAAACAGAATCCCTCCCGGATAGGGGACCCTTCCGAGATAATTACCATATAATCTTCTGGATTTGTAATACCCCTTTCTCGAAGGGTTTGGGCAGCTACCGAGGCCAGGCGAATCGCACCCTGACGACGGATGTAAAGGTAACCATCCTCCTTGAGGTGATCCAGGTAAGCATGAAAGGCTTCTACGGTCAGTAAATAGCTTTCCGAAAGATTGAGAGCCCCGGAAGCAATAGCGATGGGGGAGGCATTATTAATCTGTTGAATAATATCGAACTTTTCCCTGCTTCGACTTATGTAGCTTCTTCCTTCATCATTGATAAGCTTTACATTGGGTCGCCCATAAATATTCCCTATGAAGGATTTGTACTCATTCTGAACAATATCTGTGATGATGGGGTCTAATTCGATGCCGATTACGGAGTTGGGTCCATAGGAAAGGGCCTCTAACACTTCGGCGCCGCCTGCCGGACCTACAATGAGAATATCAAAGTTCTTCTTGAGTCGATAGACTATAGGAGCCAATGCAGAGGGAGGTGGTAAGGGTGCACCTTCCCGATAAGGAACCATATAAGCGGTATTCGTACCTCCATTGATCCATATAATCTTGTAGGGGAACATGTCGGCCACATCTACACGAGATACCGCACTCCAGCGTGTGAATTCGATCTTACCGGTCCTTACATCGAAATTAAAGGTTCGCTTGATCTCATGGACTTGAATCTCGAAATATTTATCTGCATAGGGAAGGAGAAACGCGCCGGCAACTAAAAAAAGACTACTCAGGAAAATGAATTTTTTAGTGGTATAAAAACTAAAAAAGATGGCACCGGCAAAGCCCATCAGTGCAGAGAAAATGACCGTTCCCGATCCTCCCAGTTTAGAAATCAATAACACAATAATAAAGCATCCGATACCGGCTCCCAGCAAATCGTAAAAGTAGAGGGTATTTACCTGCTTCGGCAAATGGGAGAGAAGCAGGGCTATGATCATTCCCGAGAAGAAGAAGGGAGTCCCCAGGGCTAAATAATAAACGGTCAGATAAAAGAGTTGAATAGGCTCTTGAGAAATACCACTGAATCTTAAGGGCACATCAACTACCACTTTGAGGGTTATAAGGGTACTGACTCCAAAGGCTAAAGACAAAAAGGTTAAAAACTTATCTAAATTATAGGTATGAATGCGTCGAGATATGGAGAGCACAACCCCACTGAACCCGAAGCCAAACAGCGCGGTACTGATAATCAGAAAAGCAAATTGATTGAAAAAAATAACCGCGAAGATACGGGTCATGGTAATTTCCAACAGGAGAGTGGCCGCAGAGATGATGAGAATTCCCAAGTAGTAATGATATCCCTTATCGGTGAAGGTTTTCTGGAGTTTTCGAAAAGGAAAGTAGATGAGAATCTGTCGGAGAATCCATAACCCGATTATAATTAAAAGGGGCTTTTCGTAATTGGTCAGGCTGAATTTAAATCCTGCAAATTTAAAAGAGATAGGACCTATAAAATGACGAACCAGCAAGCCTGAAAATTCTAGAACTATGAGAGTATTGATAAGATTTAAAAACGCTTTACGGGAAAGCAGCTTCATGTCTTACTCCTTCATAATCCAACCGATTAACCTTCTAACCCGGTTCTACACTTGGTATCTATCAGGCAGAAAGTATTATCGAAGAAATCCTCTGTCAACAGAAAAAGAAATTCCCTATGAAATTTTCCCTGTTCCGTCGGATCCGGATCATTTAAGTACTTTGATTTTCAATAAGTTAAAAAAGTTGGGGTGTTTAAGTTTTAAAATTTCCATCAAAATTTTATAGAACGAGAGAATCCAACCCGAGGATAATTCTTGACTTCTTTTAGAGCATTGACTAAATTACTCTCATGTTAAAGGAGTCCTGTTAAATGAGGGTAAATAAGGTGATTAAGTTAGACAACGTTTTTAGGATGGGAACTTTGAAAGGGGTTGAGTTATGCAGCAGAAACGCATTTGCGCGGTTATTCTGGCCCGAAATGAAGAGAAAACCATCGGGGAAATCATCCGAAATACCAAACCGCTTGTTGACGAAGTGGTGGTGGTAGATGGACATTCTACCGATAACACCCGGCTGATTGCCGAAAGGGAAGGGGCAAGGGTTCTCCTGGACCATGGTAAAGGAAAAGGAGATGGGATCCGCACGGCTATTCAACAGGTTGACAGTGATATTCTGGTTTTTCTAGATGCCGATGGATCCCATGATCCCAACGATATTCCTCGCTTGGTCCAACCCATCTTAGACGATGAGGCCGATTTGGTTGTGGGTTCCCGTGGGCGAGGGGGAAGCGATGAATTACACGGAGATATTCAGAAACTTCTTCGAATGGTTGGGGCCGATCTCATTTTAATAGCCATCAATTACCGGTGGAATGTCCGTTTAACGGATAGCCAGAATGGATTTCGAGCTATCCGAACCGAAGTGGCTAGGGCCTTGAATCTTAAAGAAAATATTACCACCATTGAGCAGGAAATGACCATGAAATGCCTGAAAAAAGGGTACCGGGTCGGTGAAGTTCCCACCCATGAGTATGCAAGACGCTATGGGAAATCGGTTATTGTGTTGAGAAAAGTGTGGTATCGATACATCTGGAGCTTGATTAAAAATATTTTTTAACTTCTCAGCGATAAAGACCTGAAGGTAGGAAGATCAAGGATAATAAATCCAGGATAAAAAATAGCTCTTTTCCATCTTCTAGTCTTAGTCTTCCGGAGTTTCAGTGCCTTTGTAGCTGAAAATATTTAATACCGTGTTATCACCTTATCTGGCCCTTGTAAAAAATATCTTGGTATCCAACGTAAAGCGATTGGAGTTTCCTTATAAACTCACCTATGCTTTGACGTACTGGTGTAATTATCGTTGTAAAACCTGCAATATCTGGCAAAAGAAGCCTGTAAACGAACTCTCGTTGAAGGAAATTCAGCAGTTCTTTCATAACTCCAATAAATTCTCATGGGTAGATCTAACCGGCGGAGAGGTGTTTTTGAGGAAGGATTTTCTGGGTATTGTGGAAGCGGTTCTATCTAACTGTCAGAACCTACTCTTACTGCACTTTCCAACCAACGGATACTTAACGGACAAAATTGTATCATCGGTGGAAAAGATCATGGGTTGGAAACCTCCAAAGTTGATCATTACCGTCAGTATGGATGGAGATGAAACGGTTAATGATGAAGTCCGGGGAATCAAAGGGGGTTGGAAGCGACAGATAGAAACCTTTAAGCAACTTCATGGGATTCCAGGCGTCAAGACGGTTTTAGGGATGACTTTATCCGCCTATAACGCCGATCAAATTGAAGTGGCCTTTCAGGCGGCGAAGCGGGAGTGTGACTGGCTCACTTATGAGGATTTTCATGTTAATATTGCCCATGTATCCGGACACTATTATAGTAATGAGGATCAAGACCCCTATCAGGGAAATCAGGAAAAACTGATTACAGAAGTTAAAAAATACCTACGGCATCGAGGTATGCCGACTAACCCGGTTTCCTTTTTAGAGAGGGAATATTTAAAGCGGGTAGAGAGCTACCTTCAAACCGGAAAAACCCCGATTCGATGCCATTCTTTAAAATCCTCCTGTTTTCTGGATCCCTTCGGTAAAGTCTATCCTTGCGGGATGTATAGTCGCGTGGTGGGGGATATTCGGGAGAATGGGTATGATCTATCGCGAATCTGGAATTCTGAGAAGTGTCAAAAACTCCAGAAAGAAATCTGGGAGTACAAATGTCCCCAATGTTGGACCCCCTGCGAAGCTTATCAAAGCATTTTAGGCTCTTTACTCCGAAGGGAACGATCGGGATAAACTTATTTCTTTTCAGTCTCCCACTGAATTAAGAGTTGGCTGAGTAATTTCTGCACGCTGCTTAGCCTGAGAATATCTCGACAGTATTTTAAATCAATGGGATTAAAAGTACGGGATCGGGTAAGATCATCTACCAGTAAATAGATTTCATAGTCTCCAGAACGACCCACATAGATGCAACAATCGGCTCCACACTGCGGAATCTCACAGGCCATATAGAAATTCGAGTTTAAATCCTTGGGTTCCCATAAGTATCGATGAAGTGCCTCCAGCTCGGGTGAAAGATCCGAGGCACCTAAATCTATTTCTACCTGATCATACCGCTTTGACGGCTGGGAAATACGATAGTCTCCGATAAACTGACATAACTTCCTGTTTTCCCTGGAGAAGCAGAATAACCCGGCCCGGTCTGTCATTAAAATATACTTGAGTTTTCCCAATACATATTTTAATTTCCGCCGTATCGGAAGGGAACGCAGGGTTTTAACCAAGGCTTCTTCTACCAATCGTCGAATGTTTTCGTTGAGGGCTTTCTTCTGTGGAAATAATACATGTCCGGTGAAGGTATAAGTCCCATTCTCCCGACTATACTGAATAAAAGTTTTCTGAAGATAAACACTGTCATAATCTTGAAGGGCCACCCGCAGATCATTGATAATAGCCAGTAACGGTGCACGAGGTCCCAGGTATTGGCGAATAGCTTCTTTGCTGAGGGCTTTTCCACGGTTTCGAACCAACATTCGCAGAACGGCAATGGCCATATTCAATCGGTTCCCTCTACCCAGGAGAATATCCTGATCCTTGTGACGAAAAGTCCGGGTTAAGAAATCAAAATGATAGTCATCGGAGATGGAAAGAGCCCGACTTTGCTCCACCAGTCGTATTAAGCGATAGTGTAATTCCTCTAAATCCGAAGGGCCTCCCCGTAGAAACATAAAATCAAAGATGGAATTCTCCTGAAAAGGCGGAAAACCGGACTGAGGAAGTTTCTGAGATAAAATCAAAAGAACCGGGAGACCCAGAACCTCCAGGCTTTCATACAAATCTACCTGATCCTTGATCAGTACCAAATAAACCTCTTTCATCTGCTCATTGAAACTGAGTAGGGTAGATCTATCCGAGATCACCGTAACTGGATAACCCATTTGTTGTAACCAAGAGATGAGCGGATCTTCTTTCTCCATCCCATAACAAGCAATCTTTACATACTTTAAGAGCGTCTGGTCCATATTTATAGTCCTGCCCTCCTATTTTCTGTCCACCTTTTCAGGTAGAATTTAAAAATTTGGAAAACTGATTTCCTCCTAATTTATTAAAAATAAAAGCCATAAAAGCAAAATTTAAAGATTAAATAGGGGAGAATTTCAGGGAAAATTTATTTTTCTGTTGACATTTTTAACGGAATCTTTTCATACTTTCAGGTAAAATTTTAAAGCTTAAAAAGTTAGTTCTTTTTAAGCCGTCAAAAATAAGATAGTTAAGGAGAAGAAGAGGGAATTAAACAAAAAAATTCAGGTAAAATTCTTTTTCTACCCCTTCTCTTCCTTCCCCTCTCCTCCTTTACTACCTCTTCAATTTTAATGTTTTCATCGTAGAGGTAAATGTCAAGATTAAGATCTTATCCAAACTAAAAACTTGAATTAATGAGAACATTGGGTGTCAGGCTATTGGGTGACATTCCATAACCGATCAAAGGAGAAAAGAGTATGCCC
This sequence comes from bacterium, assembly GCA_030550175.1. Lineage (GTDB taxonomy): Bacteria > Moduliflexota > Moduliflexia > Moduliflexales > JAUQPW01 > JAUQPW01. The sequence continues at coordinate 212 of JAUQPW010000104.1, read as the reverse complement.
CATATCACACTGGTCCGTCCACCTACTCTGGTATCCTACTATGCCAGTACGCGATCGTTAACTCCACCCCTGGGCTTAGCTTACGTAGCTTCCAGTTTGAAGAGAGCAGGCCACACCGTCACCATCGTAGATGCCGTCGGAGAAGCCCCCCACCAAGTCATGCGACTCTTCAATGGAAAAATGCTGGTAACCGGCCTATCCATCCCAGAAAT
>JAUQPW010000009.1 GCA_030550175.1 bacterium | reverse complement strand
GATTGGGAGACGCGGGGACACGGGGACACGGGGACATGGGGACGCGGAGATTAAGAGAGGTAGGGAAATGTCCCCGCGTTCCCGCATCTCCCAATCCCCGCGTCCCAAAAGGGGTCCTTCAGAGGTGAATATTTAAAAACTGCAAGTTATGATTGTAGATCGGGTTGAACCGAAAGAGAATTATCTAAATGCGGATTACGGGATAAAATCCTGGTTGCTGACCACGGATCATAAGCGTATTGCCTTACTTTATCTGGTATCGGTTACACTGTTTTTCTTTGTAGGAGGGGTGTTTGCTGTCTTAATTCGATTAGAGCTATTAACCCCACAAGGGGATCTGGTCCAGGCAGAAACTTATAATAAGTTGTTTACCATGCATGGCGTAACCATGATTTTCTTTTTTATGATCCCTGCCATTCCCGCCGTACTGGGGAATTTCCTTGTGCCCCTGATGATTGGAGCCCGGGATCTGGCTTTCCCTCGTCTGAACCTGGCAAGCTGGTATTTCTTTATTCTGGGCGGTCTCCTGGCTATATGGGCGATTTTAGCTGGTGGGGTGGATACCGGTTGGACCTTTTATACACCGTACAGTAGTACCTATTCGAATACCTATGTTGTGGTTACGATACTGGGAGCCTTCCTAAGCGGCTTTTCATCTATCTTCACGGGACTAAATTTTATTGTTACCATCCACCGTATGCGAGCTCCAGGATTAACCTGGTTCCGCCTACCGCTGTTTATCTGGTCGCTCTATGCAACCAGTATCATTATCATTCTGGGTACGCCCGTAGTTGCCATCACTCTCTTGCTTGTAGCCGTTGAACGGATACTTCGCGTAGGTATTTTTGACCCGGCCCTGGGAGGTGATCCCTTACTCTTCCAACATCTGTTCTGGTTTTACTCCCATCCAGCTGTTTATATCATGATTCTACCCGCCATGGGTGTGATTAGCGAATTGGTTGCTACCTTCTCCCGGAAGAACATTTTCGGTTATCGCTTTGTGGCCTCTGCGAGTGTTGCTATAGCCGTACTAGGATTTCTCGTTTGGGCTCATCATATGTTTGTAGCCGGGTTGTCCGTATATGGAGCCATGATTTTCTCATTTCTGACTTACTTTGTGGCCGTTCCTTCCGCTATTAAAGTCTTTAACTGGACTGCTACCCTCTATAAAGGATCGATTTCTTATCAAACCCCGATGCTTTATGCATTTGGATTTATCGGGCTATTTACCATAGGAGGTGTCACCGGATTGTTTCTGGCTTCCTTGGGAATAGATGTCCACGTAACCGATACCTATTTTGTAGTAGCCCACTTCCATTATATCATGGTGGGAGGAACGATCATGGCTTATCTGGGCGGGCTACATTATTGGTGGCCTAAAATCAGTGGGAGAATGTATCCTGAAGGATGGGCCAAGTTGGGAGCCCTGATCATCTTCATTGGGTTCAATCTGACCTTCTTCCCCCAGTTCGTTCTGGGCTATTTAGGGATGCCACGGCGTTATTATGCCTATCCCGATGAATTCCAGGTGTTAAACGTTATGTCTTCGGCAGGGGCCTCCATCCTTGGGGTTGGTTATTTACTTCCTATGATCTATCTCATCTGGTCTATGCGATATGGACCCCGAGCCAGCTCAAATCCCTGGCCAGCAACAGGTCTGGAATGGCGAACCCCCTCACCGCCTCCAACGGAGAACTTTAAGGAAACTCCCGTTGTAACCTGGAAGCCCTATGAATTTAGACCCCAAGAAGAAATGGAAGTTGTTGGAAAACTGAACATAGATGACAAATCCGGTTAATTTGCTCTCTGTGATCGATTGTCCATCACCCTGAAGGATAAGGACGAGGGATAGATAATCGACCACGGATCCTAAACCAACAGTGGCTAAGAGTCATTCGGCTGTACTGGCACATCACTTTGATAGTGTAGAACAACAGCGTGAAGCTTCCTCCTTGGGAATGTGGATATTTCTGGTAACAGAAATTATGTTCTTCGGAGGCTTGTTCACAGGTTATGTGGTCTATAGGACAATTTATCCCGGGGTATTTGCTGAAGGGAGCCACCACTTAGATATCACCTTGGGTGGAATCAATACCGTTGTACTCATCACGAGTAGCCTGACCATGGCCCTGGCAGTTCGAAGTGCTCAGTTAAGTAACCGTAAATCGCTGGTTATATTTCTGATTTTAACCATTCTTCTTGGCCTAACATTCCTTGGAATTAAATTGGTGGAGTATGGCCATAAGTTTAGAGATCATCTGGTACCCGGCTTTGGGTTTAGTTATCCAGGACCAGAGGCCGGTCATGTAGAACTCTTTTTTGTCTTTTATTTCTTTATGACCGGCCTTCATGCCTTACATATGGTAGCAGGCGTCGGGGTATTAACTATTCTCTTGATTCTGGCCGGCCGGGGGTTTTTTTCAGCAGAATACTATACCCCCATGGAATTGGCAGGACTTTACTGGCATTTCGTAGATATTGTCTGGATTTTTCTCTTTCCCCTACTCTATTTAATCGGACTGCATTTAAAGGGGTCATGAGTTTTAATTCCATACTCATCACACCTTGCGTGTTTGTAAAGCATGGCCAAGCATGTTGAATCTAAAAAAGTCTACTTCACCGTCTTTGTAGTCCTGATGGTTTTGACTTTTATTACCATCCAGGTCGCCTTTATGGATTTAGGATGGTTGAATAACATCCTGGCTCTAGGAATCGCGGTCTGCAAAGCCACTCTGGTTGCTCTCTTTTTTATGCACGTCCGCTACAGTACGCGTTTAACCTGGGTGGTTATTTTAGGAGGCCTCTTCTGGTTGGGAATTATGATCGCTTTAACCCTCAGCGATTATCTGACCCGAAGCTGGCTGACCTATCCAGGACATTAAAACCTCGTTTCTAAGGATTGCCTAAAAGAAGGACTTACCTCCTGTCGTGGAGTAAAATCCGGGTTCTTTTTGTCTATCTTTCTTTCTGACAAAACAAAAGGGGTATGACCCCAAACTCTCTATGGGAGACTTACTCTTTCTAAAAGTTTTTCCTTCTACTCCCAAGTAAACCGGGTATTCTTCCACCTCTGAGGAAAGTTAATTGAACTTAGAAAAGGATTCTTCCTTCTTACTCTAAAATTTACTCAAGAATACCCTCTGATCCAGAAATTACTCCTTTATATAAATAAAAAATACTCTTATCTTTAAGTTAAAGATAGAAGTTGGATCCTATCTGTTTTGAAATGTCAGCCATGGATTTTACCTATTTGCGTTTCATACATAGGGGAGAGTTTCACATCTGTTCTTCTTGAGAATTGTATACTTATCACATGAAAAGGTAACCGATATTAAAAGCCAGATGGGTTTGGCTACAGGATAAACTGAGTCCAGAATGAAATTAACTTAACCCTTTTGAAGGAGGTAAAGAAATAATGAAAAGATCAGGTATTTTTACTTTGCTTCTGATAATCGTTATTGCCTGGCCGGTACGCAGTCATGCTGTTCAATCTGCAAGTGGTATAACCAGGCACGTCTCCGGAGATCGAACTGGAACTATAATCGCCGGTCAGGTTGGTCGGGTGGGTCAAATCGGTATCCAGTCTGGTAATGGAACAAACCAACAACTTCAAGACCTATCGGGGGACCAGCTCCGTGCGGTAACAAAGGGTCCGTCTGGTATTATCTTTCCCCCTCCATCCGGCATCCTATCCAACACTATAAGTATCATCCAGCCTGGTTTTTCAACGAGTACAACAAGAATCGAACAACCTGGAGGTCCAAGTAGCCTTATCGTTAACACTCAAATGAGTCCGGTTTTTCCGGGTAATCGGTTTGGGACTACAACAATCAATAGCTTAACCATCACCCAACCCGGGGTCGTGGATGGAATCATAACCAATGCCTTCCCCGGGATTACCTTAATCAATCCGTCTGGTACCATCACAGGAACGACTACCATCCTCCAACCTGGATTTACAACTCAAACCATAAGAACCGGCCAGCCGGGACAAAGTACCCTCATAACCACGACTCAAATCGGAAACACATTCACCGGTACTACGCTGATTCCCCAACCGATAGTAACTACCTTTAATTCTCTGGATATCACCCTGAGTAGTCCGGTCGGAACTGTAGGGGGTGGGACTTTTATAACGCCTCCCCCAATAGTAACTACCTTTAATTCACTAAATATCACCTTGAGCAATCCGGCTGGAACTGTAGGGGGTGGGACTTTTATAACGCCTTCTTCAGTAATAACTACTTTTAATTCTCTGGATATTACGTCAGGCAGTCAAATTGGAATTACAACAGATACTATGACCGGGATTCCACCGGGTGGAGGACGGTGATAAGTAATTTAACCGGTTTTGATACGATCCTTTCCCCGCTCATTCTAAGTTTTTTAAAGGACGAGTGGAGATAAAGACTCCTACAGTGTTTGCTTCGTTTTGTTTAACTTTTAAGCGGCCTTCACTCCGGTCCCCATACGCGCCAAGTTAAGCTGAAAAGATCTGTCAGGGGCGAACAGTCAGTAGCTTCCGACGTAAGTCGGGGTTTCAGTCATTCAGAATTTTTTCAAGCTCCGGAGGAGCGGCCTGTTAAACAGGTTGCTCCGCTGGGGCTTAGTAGGTCAAACGTCCCCGTTTGATGGAGAGGATGTTGTTTCCCCTGACTTACACCAGGGGCTATCCCCAGGAAGAGCGTGATAAACCATAAAGTGTCAACACACCGCCCGCAAGGATGGATAGCCAGCGCTCAACCTCTCCCACATTGATGGGGTTCATTTTCTGTCGCTGAACCTCAGAGGAAATTTGTAAGTTTACCCCGGTGGATAGTTTTGATTCCATATCGGTCCGGGGGCCACACCATTCACACGAACTCCCTTTTCAACCAATGCCTGAGACAGAGACCGGGTAAAGGCCACAATAACTCCTTTCGTGGCCGAATAATCCAATAGTTTCGGATTTCCCTTATACGCCGTTGATGTTGGAGTTCCTCGCCAAGTTGCTCTTCGGCCTCCGGGAACATCTCCTCTTCCAAGTTGGTGGGAACTTCCAATTCCACAAAGGCTTTCTTGGCAATATCTCTTTTTTTCTTATGGGCCCGATCTCCTGCGGCCTCATATTCCCAAAATAGCTCTTTCACTTTGTCATGGTCAGATTTAAGTATCTCTAAGGCATTTACATCGGCTTCTTTATTTTTATCTTTATTTTTCACCACTGGCTTCCTTCAGGTCCAATTTCAAGAATGCTCCTTTAAGAGTTTTCCCTCTATAGAAGCTTAAAACCTCGTCCTTTAAATATGTTTGGGCAATTTGTATGCCATGTTTTTCCACGGATACGCTAAAACTCGATCTGGAGGTGATAAAAAGAGGGTATGTGCTTACTTCATCTTTGATAAAAGAAAACAAATCATCCTGAATTTCCCCTTAATCCGACTCAATCTATACGGATCTCACGGAATCTTCTTCATCTACGTAAAATTTTACCCCATGTCGATTGGGGTTTTGGCATAACTTTTGCGCTATTTTTACATGAGGTAATTTCAAAGCAAGTTTTTGTATCTTAATGGAACAATGGAGTTGTATATGACGCGGATCCGTATAAGCCTGGATGGTTCTTGGGATTTCTTCCTGGACCCCTATCAACGATTGGAATTACAAACCCTTGAAAGTGCTGGTCCACCGCTTAATATTTGGGTTCCTGGTCCCTGGCAGGCCCAATTCGATGATTTACGCGATTACAGTGGGGTAGCCTGGTATCGACGGCGTTTTGAACTTATGAATGCGGATTCTTTACAGAAAGGAGAGATCATTCCAGATCCTACCTATGTACTTCACTTTGGCGCAGTGGATTACTACGCATCGGTATGGCTGAATGGTCGGTTGATTGGAGAACACGAAGGTGGTTACTTACCCTTTGAGTTTATCTTAGATGATGCCTTACATCTCACAGGTTTAAATGAGCTGGTGGTTCGGGTCATTGATCCTGGCAATGATGCCGATTTCTTTCCCCAGTTTACCTTTGCGGAGATTCCCCATGGGAAACAGAGCTGGTATGGACCCCTAGGAGGTATCTGGCAAAGTGTTTATCTGGAAATGCGCCATGCTGTTCATATCACCCGTCTACATATAACTCCTCAGGTAGCGGACGAAAAGGCCCGGGTAAGTTTAAAATTAAATCAACCGGCCGAGCGACGTATAGGACTCCTCCTTACCGTCACGAATCCCCTCGGGCAGAAAGATGATCACCGATTTGTTATCGATGTAGGGGAACAACAATTTGAGGGGGAATTATCCATACCAAATCCCTTACTATGGGATCCCCAAAATCCGCAGCTTTATCAACTTGAAGCTGCCTTATTAAGTAATGATGATAAGGGACTTGTCCTGGACTCCCTATCTTCCCATTTTGGGATGCGCAGCATTTCTACTTCGCCGGATGGACATCTCATGCTGAATGGACGTATTCTCTATTTACGTGGGGCTCTGGATCAGGATTACTATCCGGATATGCTCTATACTCCCTTTAGTGATGCCGAATTGGAGGATCAATTTGCTAAAGCCAAGCATATGGGCTTGAATTGTTTGCGGACCCATCTCAAGATTACAGACCCTCGCTATTACGATGCTGCTGACCGTGTCGGTCTGCTTATTTGGACCGAATTACCTAACTGGCAAAACCTGACAGATGCGGCCAAGCGTCGAGCCCGAGAGACCCTGACCGGCATGGTGGAGCGTGATTGGAATCATCCCTCCATTATTATCTGGACCCTTATCAATGAAGGTTGGGGAGTAGATTTAGCCGTTAATGCCGAGCATCGGGCTTGGCTGGCCGAAATTTATTCTTATCTCAAGGAACTCGATCCTTACCGATTGGTGGTCGGTAATTCTCCTTGCTTTACCAATTTTCACGTCGTCACCGATATAGAGGACTTCCACGACTACCATGCTCTTCCGGATCACTACCGTCAATGGCAAGGTTGGGTACAGACCTTTGCCAGTCGTCCATCTTGGATGTTTACCCATGTTTACGAAAATCTTGAAACCTGGCGGGAATTTATCCGGGATCCCTGGAGCCTGATACCTCGTACTCCGGCACCTGAAATACATCGCCGTGGCAAGGAACCCGTGGTTATTGCCGAGTTCGGTAACTGGGGTTTGCCGGACATCAACAAGTTAAAGGAACATTATGGAGGTAAAGAACCCTGGTGGTTTGAAACAGGGATCGAATGGGTTAATGGAGTGGTTTATCCCCATGGTATCGAACAACGCTTCAAAGTCTTCCATCTGGATAAAGTCTTCCCAACCCTATCCGATTTAACAGCCGCCAGTCAACGTATGCAGTTTACTGCGCTTAAATATGAAATCGAACAGATACGTCGCCATCCCAGTATTGTAGGCTATATTATCACTCAATTTACCGATGTTTATTGGGAAGCCAACGGTTTACTGGACATGTGTCGTAACCCCAAGGCTTTCTACGACGCCATAGGTCAAATCAATAGAGCAGATGCTATTATACCCGCCGATTGGGAGTGTATAGCTTTTTGGGAAGATACCCGGTGTGAAGTACGCGTGATGTTATCTCATTTTTCAGAGGCAGATTTATCCGAATGTAGATTGGAGTGGAATCTGGATCTGTGGCCGGATATCCGGGGTCATTTTTCCGGACTCAAACCGCAAAAGGCCCAGGTAACCCATGTAGGTACGGTGGCTTTTGAGGTACCAAAATTAAACAAGAGTGTACGAGCCCGTCTAGAACTACGGTTGTTGGATGGATCTGGAAACGTAGTAACAACAAATCACCACGAATTATATTTCTTTCCCCATCGGTCAAGAACATTAAGAACTGCTATTTTGAGTGCTCCCGGCCTATCGGAGTTAGCCGAACGGTTAAGGGCCCTGGGTTATCAGATAACCGAAAATTTAGCTACTGCCAATGTAGTCCTGGCAACCAGGATGACCGATGAATTGCGCTGGTATGTCCAAAATGGTGGAAATGTACTCTGGCTTGCTGAGTCCGGAGATTCTCAACATACCTATCTGGGTAACCTGGGGATAGCACAACGGCAAGGGCGAAGCTGGCAAGGGGATTGGGTCAGTAGTATGAGTTGGATTCGTCAGGATCGTATGTTCAAAGATATCCCCACCGGAGGAGTCGTCGATTTTGCCTTTGCCGATTTAACCCCGGAACAGGTTATCGTGGGTTTAAACCCTCGAGATTTTGCTGTAGATGTCCATGCTGGACTGTTTGTAGGATGGTTACATCATACGGTAGCTTTGATAGCTGAACGACGTATTGGTAACGGACGTTTACTGGTCTCTACCTTCCGTTTGCAGAAGCATGTAGGAAATCACCCTGTAGCCACCTTGATGATAGAGGATATGATCGCCTATTTGACCGGTTCCCTGGATAAAAAACAGGACATTTCGACTTAAATCGGGTAGTAGATGGAAACTTCACTAAACTAAATATAATCCCTTGACAAGGAGAAGGGCATTTCCGTACCATACAAGTATGGTATGGTATAAGTGGATTCTTAAAGGCCTCCCTCTTCTTATATTGTCTCTTCTGCTTCTCGGGTGCCCCGGTCCTTACGAGAAAGGGGTCAGGCATCTGGAACAGGGTGATAAATGGGCGGCGGTAAGGGAGCTGTTACTGGCTATCCAGAAGGATCCTCTCAACCAGGATGCCTATTACCGATTGGGAAAAACTTACTTTGAACTGGAGGAATTCGACAAAGCCATCGATATTTTTGAACAAATTTTGGTTAAGTTTCAGCCTCACCCACTGGATGTTTACTATTACCTCGGGCTGAGTTATTACCAAACCGGAGATTGTTCTTCAGCCGTAGCCCGATTCCATGCCCTGGGAGAGCAGCCTTCTAAAAGCCCCTCCTATTCAGATTCACTTTTTTATCTAGGGCAATGTCTCATGGATTTAGAGGATTTTCAAGGAGCTCTTCAGGCCTATGATCAGTTTATCCAATTAAATCCCCAATCGGATAAATCAGAAGAAGCTTTATTTAACTCAGGTGAAATTTTATTTCGTTTAGGGGAGTTTTCAAAGGCCATTTCTTTTTATGAAAAACTCATCGAAAAGGATCCTCAAGGTCCCAGACGCGGAGATGCTTTGTACCAGTTGGGTTTAAGTTATTTAAATATAGGAGAGGAACAAAAAGCCCTGGAGTCTCTAAAAATCTTTACCCGGGATTACCTTAATCATCCCGCACTCCCGGCAGCCATGTATCAAATCGGCCTGTCCTATGAAAAGGCCGAGGATTATGCCAAAGCTCTCGAAGAGTTTTATCGTTTGGTTAACCGGTTTCCTCAATCTGCTTATACCGATGAGGCCTTGCTCCATATAGGACATTCTTATATCCGTTTGGAAGCTTACCAAAAAGCTCTAGAGGCCTATCAGAGATTGATAAGCCTTTATCCAGAAAGCTCAGAAGTACCTGTAGCCTATTTTATGAGAGGGGAAAGTTTATTCCACGTGGGTGAATACCGTGCAGCAGTTCAAGAATATGAAAAAATTCCCCAGGGACATGCTTTATGGCCGGAGGCTCAACTTCATTTGGCCCTTTCTTATTACCGGCAGGGTGATTACGAGGAAGGAATCCGTTCGCTAACCCGACTTATTTCAGAACCCGGACTTAAACCCGATCTGGTAGAACAGGCTCGCCGTTGGATGGGAGAGATGTTGATAAGCTCGGGGGATTATCAAAAAGCCAGGGAGTATTTTACAACTCTGTTGGATCAAAAGCAGGTGGGGTCTGTTTCCGATGAAATCCACATAGGATTGGCTAAAATCCTTTATCAAGAAGAAAAATGGAAAGAGGTCCTGGATGAGTTAAAGAATGTCGATGAGGACCGACTACGGCCTGACATCTTGCTCCTTAAAGGCGATGCCTATTTCAATTTAAAAATTTACAAGAAGGCTTTGGAGACTTATCAAAAAATCGAACAACGATATCCCAACGATCCCTCCGCTCAAGATGCCCTTTATCAGATAGGATATACCCAATATCGGCTTGAAAGATTTGATGAAGCCCGACGGGTGTTTACGGAGTTTATCAAAAGATTTCCGGACAACCCTCTGGCGGCTGAAGCCCAAAATCTGATAGGCTGGTCTTATTTTCGGAAAGGAGATTTTAAAGGGGCTATTCGGGAATTCCAACTCCTTGTGGAGCGATTTCCTCAAAGTAACCTGGTTGTGGACGCTAAACTCAAAATAGCCGATAGTTATTTTAATATGGGCGATTATCAAAAGGCTATAGAAGCTTATCAAAGGATTCTTATTGAGCATCCAGGTCATCCTAAAACGGCCGAAGCCCAGTACAATCTGAATCTTTCCCGTTATTTGCTGGGAGACACTACCGCTTATATAGAAGCTTCTAAGGAATTTGTTCAACAATATCCTGAGAGTCCTTTAAGTGCTGCGGCTCAATATCAATTGGGTGAGCAATACCTGCAACAAAAAAATTATCCAGAGGCTTTGAAGGCCTATCAATGGATCGTGGATCATCAACCTCAGAGTGAACTGGCCGATGATGCTCAGTATAAGATCGCCTGGAGTTATCTGCAGATGGAGGATCTGGATAGGGCTTTGGAAGAATTTCAAAAATTATTAGATACTTATCTGACCAGCGAGTACCGGATTCGTGCTCAATATGACAAAGCCACCATTCAATTTAAACTCAGCCACTACGAACAGGCTCTTGAAGCCTATAGAACCTTTACCCAAAGTTTTCCGGACAACCCTCTAATTCCTGAAGCCCTCCTTCAAATCGGTTTAACCTTGCTAAAGATGGGAAAAACCTCTGAAGCAGAAGATCATTTCAAGAAGATTGTAGAACAATATCCTCAACATCCTCTGGTTCCCGAGACCTATGGCGTACTTGCCTTGACTTTAACCGAAGAAAACAAATGTGAGGAGGCCGAGAAAATAGAAAGAGGAATCGAGGGAGCTCCCCTTAAAAATACTTCGGTTGCTGAAATTCAACTCAAGATCGGCCAGTGTTATACCCGAACCGATAATCTGGATAAAGCCCTTGCCGTTTATCAAAAAGTCATTTACCTCTATCCAGACCAGAAGGCTTATACCGCAGCTGCAGCCTTTGCTTCTGCCGAGATTACTGCCAAACTCGGTAGAATCCAGGAAGCCATCACCCTCTATGAAAAAGTCATAGAAACTTCTCCGGATCAAGACCTCACCGAGAAGGCCCGAATTAAGTTAGAAGCACTGAGAAAACAGTAAAGTCAAGAGCCATCCCTTTAATCCCTTCCCCCTCCCTCAACCTTCGCCGATGAAAAGCTTCGTTGGGGAGATTATTTAAACCGAAAATGCTTTTAAAGATGAATTTATTTTTCTATTGACGGGTCTGATAAGAATACTTTATGTTCATACTTGTTCACATATAAAGAAATTCCAGGTTGTAAGGAGTGTTTGGACCATAAAGAGCGCGAAAAACCAAAGACTACGAAAGGTGAAAAGACTCATCTTTTACACCTTACATAAACCTTTTCCTGTTTCGTGATTTTTCATGCCTTTCGTGACCTTCATGGTTCAAGATCAGAGTCTTGCTAAGAGCCGTTATTTTCGATTTTGATGGTACTATTGTAGATACCGAGGGGATGCACTACGAAACAACTCGAAAGGTTTTGGAGGAAGAAGGAATAACTCTAACCCGAGAGGCTTTTTATGCCAGGTATCTGGGCTATGATGACATAGATGCCTTTCGGGCTATTTTGAAGGATCTGAACTTACCCTCGGATCCTGCACGGATTGAAAACTTAGCACAACGCAAGGCCAGGTATTATCAAGAGCAGTTACATCATCATCTGGTTTTGTTCCCCGGCGTGGTCAGTTTTATAACAAAGACGGCAGAAAAGTATGTAATGGCTATTGCTTCTGGAGCTTTACGAAACGAGATTGAGTTTGTACTGGAAGCTGTGCGGATCCGGGATAAATTTAAAGTTATTGTAAGTGCCGAGGATATCGAGCATAGCAAACCTCATCCCCAGGGCTTTCTTAAGGCATTAAAAAAAATTAATCAAGAAATCATGAAAACAGCCCCTCTTATTCGTCCTTCCCAATGTCTGGTTGTTGAAGATTCTTTAGCCGGCGTTCAGGCCAGCAAAAGTGCCCAGATGAAATGCTTAGCCGTTTTGAATACCTATTCCGAAGAAGCTCTCAAATCTGCCGGTGCAGATCTGGTCATTCCCAGTTTAGAGACCTATACTATAGAAGAAGCAGAAAAATTATTCTAGGTGGACCAATGCAACCCATCAGCACCCGTCAGCTCTTTGCCGAGATGGTGCGGCGATCTGAAGGCGAGATTGAGCTAGATAGAGCTGCTCTCCTCATTGCCAAGGAAGAATATCCGGATCTGGATGTGGAGAAATATCTTCGAAGATTAGATAGAATGGCTGAGGAAGTCAGAAGCCGGTTGGAAGGGATTCATAGCCCTTTAGGGATTATTCAAACCATGAACCGGTACCTTTTTGAGGAGGAGGGATTTACCGGCAATACGGAAAACTATTACGATCCTCGAAACAGTTTTTTGAACCAGGTATTGGACCGGAAAACAGGTATTCCTATACTTCTTTCTATCTTATACATGGAAATCGGGCGTAGGATTGAATTCCCGGTCTTTGGGGTCGGTTTTCCCGGGCATTTCCTGGTTAAGAGTCCCTCTGAAAATGGAGAGGTCCTGATCGATCCCTTTAATAAAGGGGCAATTCTTTCTCACGCAGACTGCCAGACCCGGTTAGATCAGATTTATGGTGGTGCCCTCTTGTTTCAGGAGCAGTTTCTGGCAATAGCTACAAAAAAACAGATCTTAACCCGGGTGCTCCAAAACCTTAAAGGAATTTATATTCGCAAACAAAACTATTCCAAAGCCTTTTCGGTTATCGAGCGCATTCTTCTTATTAATCCTAACCATCCTCAGGAGATCCGAGATCGAGGGCTATTGTATTACAATCTGGAGCGTTATGTCCAGGCATTGGCGGATTTGGAACGATATGTAAAAATGGTACCCGATGCACCGGATAGGGATATCGTTCAAGGACATATTCAGGTACTTCGGAAACTCATTGCAAGTACCAATTAAAGGTAATTTGAAGATGAAGATTCAGGGATCAGAATGTTCTGAATTCCGGTTCCTGAAGGCTGACCCCTGATTCCCGTTTCTATGACTAACATCTTACCTTATTGCCAAGACCCTTATACCTATCATCGCCGAAAAACCAGAGTTGTTTATGTGGGAGATGTCCCCCTTGGCGGAAATTATCCTATTCGGGTTCAGTCCATGACCACCACCGATACGAAGGATACGGTTGCTACGGTGAATCAAATTATTCAGTTGGTGGAAGCCGGTTGTGAAATCGTCCGGGTAACGGTACCTTCTCTGGCCGATGCTGAAAACCTGAAAAATATCAAAGCCGCTTTAAGAGAGCGGAATATTAAAGTTCCTCTGGTAGCAGATATCCATTTTACCCCGAATGCTGCCTTAAAAGCCGTAGAGTATGTGGAAAAGGTTCGGATTAATCCGGGCAATTATGCAGATCGGAAACGCTTTGAGCAAAAAGAATATAGCGATAGCGAGTACGCCCGGGAATTGGAACGGCTAGAGGCTCAATTTAAGCCCTTAGTTTTAAAGGCCAAAGAATATGGAGTTGCCATGAGGATCGGAACCAATCATGGTTCCCTTTCGGATCGGATTATGAACCGCTATGGGGATACTCCGGAGGGCATGGTAGAATCCGCTCTGGAATTTGTACGGATCTGTGAAAAATATGGATACCGGAATCTCGTTCTGTCCATGAAAGCCTCCAATCCTTTGATTATGATCCAGGCTTATCGGCTGTTGGCTGCCAGGATGGCCGAATTGGGAATGGATTATCCTTTTCATCTGGGTGTGACGGAGGCCGGGGATGGGGTGGATGGGCGTATGAAATCTGCCGTTGGAATCGGCTCCCTGCTAGAAGATGGAATCGGAGATACCATTCGTGTCTCTTTAACAGAAGATCCGGTTGCAGAAATTCCTGTGGCCTATGCCCTGGTTAAGAAGTATAATGATTTGCTCCATGAGAAAGTAAGGAAGTACGGAAAAATGGAGGGCGAGGAACATAAAAGTAGCGAAGCCAGGATGCCCATTGTTCTCTCTTCTCCCAAACCCTTGCTTCCCCCTACACCTGCTTCCCTACGAAATCCTTACACTTACTCCCGTCGGAAAACCCGGGAACTGGATTTAAACGGCCTTAAACTCGGAAATACCCATCCGATTCGGGTAGAAATTGCCGTTACAACGCCGATCTCAGATGTTGAAGCTACCTTGCAGCAAATCGATCAACTTCTAAACCCGAAGTCCAAAAACTGTCCACCTTCTGAAATTATTCAGCTTTCCCTGGAAAAGGACATAGAAATAAATTATATAACAGAAATTCGAAGAAACCTTCAGGGTTCCAGGTCTTTATCACTTCCCCTTATTCAATCGGAAACCATGACCCTGGCTTTGGATCGAGTCCCTCTGGCCCTTAAGATTTCTCCTAACCTGATAGACCCGGATCCCATCCGTGGTATTCTTCCAGAGATTGATAAAATCAACCTGAGTCCTGATCCGGGATGGTCCCGATCAGATTGGAAATCTCGAGTTCTACAGTATATTCAACTGGCCAAGACGTATCAGAGAACGATTCAATGGGATGTTGACGAAGCCCAGATTCCTGAGTTTATCTTACAAACCCATGGAAAAACCCTCGAAGGTCTTGTAGAAACGTGCTACCAGCTCGTTCGACTGGGTCTGGATCAGAATTATGACAACGTTCTTATTTCCTTGAAAGCCTCTCAAATGATCTTTGCCTACCGTAAGCTTGTTGATAAATTAGATTTTTCGGGAATGGACGTTCCTCTCCTTTTAAGATATAGCCCAACTCCTGAAACCGGAGATCCTCTGTTAGAAGCCTCGGTAATATTGGGTTCTCTGCTATGCGATGGAATCGGCGATGTCATCCAGATAGCCGGATATAGCAATCCTTTAGAAGCCCTTGAATTGAGTTATAATTTGCTTCAGGCTACTCGACTGCGAATATCTCGAACCGATTTTATATCATGTCCATCTTGCGGTCGAACCCAATTCAATCTCCAAACTACGACCCAACGTATTAAGTCCAAGATGTCCCACCTTAAAGGGGTTAAAATCGCCATCATGGGATGTATTGTTAATGGTCCGGGCGAGATGGCCGACGCCGATTTTGGGTATGTTGGATCCGGCCCCAAGCGAGTAGATCTCTATGTTGGAAAAGAACGTGTGGCCAGAAACATATCCGAAGAAGTTGCCGATGAAAAGTTAATTGAGCTTATTAAAGCCCACGGAAAGTGGATTGAGCCTCCAGAACCGATCTAAAAACCTCTCAGCATCCCGGTGCGTGATGGATTCTGGCCTTAGTCCAGGCAAGATCCTGAAGTTCTTCGGCTAATTCCAAAGTACGTGCAGCCGCACGTCGGGCTCGTTCCTGCTGTTCAGGAGTTAAAGCGTATTTTAGTAAAAGACGTCGACCCAGCTCGTGGTGAAACCGCTCATCCTGTTGGATGACATCCCGGTAAAGACTGGCAGTCGCTTGATCTCCCACGGATTCACAAAAATCAATGAATTGTTGGTTCTTAATGAGGGCAATCGATTCTCGGGTAAATTGTCCTGCGGCCACGCGCTCAACGGTATCAGTAAGGGTTGTCAGATATTGAAACAATGGGCTATATCCCTGGGCTAGAGGATCAAATCCGGTAAGATCTACCCCCAATTCCTTGAGTCGCTGTTCGATTAACCGGTAATGCTTCGCTTCATCACCTACCTGACGAGCAAAGGCCAGTTTTACTTCCACCTGGGGGGTGGTTTCTATCCACCGGGCTGCAATTTCTGCAGCTTCGATCTCGTTTTTAAGGGCAATTTTTAAAAGGTTTCTAACATCCAGATTTCCTTCTCCAAAAGCTTTACGGGCATCCATAGCCCTTAGCTGATCTAAGAGTTCATTGTTCGACGCTTCCAGTTCTTTTACAAAAGTTTCTATATCCATAATTATCTTTCTCCTTGATTCAGTTTCTAAATGATACCAGATTCTCGGTAGTTGTAATTTTTATGATATTTTAGTCTACGAGTTTAAGCTATTCATCCCATATTGTCAAATTAAATAAACCTAGGACTAAAAGAATTAAAAATACACACTAAACCTGACATTTCGATCCGTGATCAGTTTTTCTCGTTTCCGGGTTCTATGTTGGAAGGTAGATTCAGAAGCTTTGATTCGTCGTAAAGGGAATTCGGAGCAGAGAGCCTCACGGGGGTATGTTCCCAGAAGGGGCCTGAAAACAAGGTACGGACAAAAATGTTATGTTTTCTACTTAGAATGATTCGTATACTGGATAGATAAATTTTAAGTTACCGAAACGGAGTAAGGGAAGCCGAAAAGATGCAAACCTTTGTAGGGTATCCCGGAGATGGTTTTAGATATCTGTTGGATTCTTTGGAGTGATAAATACCAACAGGTATAGAAACTTTTCTCAAAAAGTTACGTCTTTTAAGCGGAGTTATTCTGTTTCAGGCAAATTAAAATAGGGACTAGATTAAAAACCTTTAGCTTTTTTTCTTGAGTCCCCAAAGGAGGTAAGTTATGAAGAAAACTGTGGTTGCAATATCCATGGCAGCCCTATTGGCTGTGTCTTCTGTTCCTGGTATAGCTCAGAATACGGAAACCGGAAATACGGTAACCGGAACCGGTGGTGCAAAGGGTACAGGTACCACCGAAGGTACAGGGATAACCAAGGGGACCGGAGGGGCCACGGGAACCGGAGTCGTAATTTCTAAAAGTAAGAAACGGACTCGAAAAGGTAAGAAGAAAACTACGATTCATGCTAAGAAGGGAAAAGGAAGTGTTTCCGGTCAAGGCGTTGCTATAGGTAAGGGGACTACTTCTGGTAAGGGTACTGCAGCAGGTAAAGGGACGGCCACAGGGACGGGTACAGCCGGTAATCCCAGACATCATAGTGACTCCCATACAGGTACCGATACCGGAACGACTCCAGAAACCGGCGATACAGGATCAACAAGCAATACCCAGCAATAACCCCACTTAAATTTTCATGGAAAGATGAAACCCACCTGATCCCAAGCTGCAGCGGATGCCTGTTCCGCTGCACTTCCTCTCTTATCGGATGACTTTTCCTCTAAGGTTTATTTATTCAACCGGTTTGTCTGAATTAGGACCGATAGAATCTGAGAACTTTTTTAACCCGGATCTCCAGTAAAGATAATTTGTTGGGAACCTTTTTTAGGTCATTACGTCTTCTGAAGTAGAACGACCTTACTTCGGTTGAAGAAAGGCTGATGATAAGCAAACGGTCCTAAATAATTTTAAGATTTCTACGGTTGTTGTCGTGGGAGTAGGAGCGGAATTGAAACTTGCTTCTACCGGACCGTTTGGGAATTTATTACAAAAGTTTACGATGGGTTACTTACAAAGGAATTCAGGTAACTTTCACCAAATATCAAGAGGAGGTACCTCATGAAAAGAATGCTTATAGCCATAGGTATGGTAGTTTTGTTGGCTACTTTCTCTATTCCGGTTATGGCCGGTGAAGTTAGTGGAAGAGGTGGAGTTCGGGGAACCGGCAGTATTAAAGGCGGTGGTACGACCATGGGTACAGGTAGCGCCAGCGGTACCGGAGTGGTTATTTATCGGGGTAGTCACGGTAAAGTTCGTGCTAAAAAAGGAACCGGCACCGTTTCTGGTAGTGGAATTGCTATTGGCAAGGGAAGTGCCACCGGTACGGGTAAAGCAGCCGGTGGGGGACAGGCTTCCGGCACAGGGGGAGCTGGACATCCTCTCCGATAAGGCCTTTTACCCTGTCTACCCATTCTGATCGAATATACCGTATAATCCCTTGTAGGGATGACCGACCGGTCGTCCCTACTCCTTTTGAATACGAAATTCTTTATCCCTTTGCCGGGATTCCTGAAGATTCGGGTTGGATAAAGTTCATTTCCCTTTTGTTAGGAAATCGTCTTGGGTTTAGCCACACCTCTTAATACCACGTCATATACAACACTCTGTAATTCCACGATCTCAAAACCGTTTCGTCGGAAAATGGACAGAGTATCCCGGTTCAGATGACAACCGGCATAGAGTTTTTTCCAACCTGGGGTTAAGGTATCCTGAACTTTAGCCAAAATTGGAGTTTTGGTCCTGATATGCTCCAGAAATCTAAAGGTTCCGGTAGGTTTTAAGACCCTATGAACTTCTTGGGTTGCTTTATCTACCTCTGGAATTGAGCAGAAGACCAGGGTCGATATAACCGTATCAAAGCTAGAATTTTTAAAGGGAAGGTCTTCTGCACTACACTGGATAAGTTCAATAGATACGGAAGCCCTTTTTAATTCCCTATGGGCCCTTTTAAGCATATGGGGCTCTGGATCAATCCCTACGACTTTCTCGACGTCCCGATAATAAGGAAGGTTTAATCCCGTTCCTATCCCCAGTTCTAAGACTTTTCCCTTTGCAGCCCAGACCACTTTTTGTCTCTGTTTCCGAAGACCCAACCAATCTTGTGGAATCATAATCCAGTTATAGGTAGCTGCAAAAATAGGATGTTGTTTCATATTAACGTTGTATATGAGCCCGAAGTGCCATCTGGGCACTGATCAGTCCGGCCAGAATACCATCTTCATAATTAAATCTGGGGTTGGAGGCCAGCTCTGGAAAACCGGCAGGATCCAGGATATCATCCCGAGTTAATCGAGGATTAATTTCTTGAGCAACCTGGTAGACTTTTTCCCTTTGCTGGGAAATCATTTGTTCTAAGAGCAGATCTATAGCTTGAAAAAGTTCGTTCAATTCTCTATCCCCCTTTATTCTTTTTACGTTCTTTGGGTTTTTAGAGTGGATAACCATTTAAATTTTATGGAAGAAAAGTCGGCCTCGTCAATAATAAAAAGTTTCTTTCCCACCGGGTTTGCCGGGGGAATCTAAACTGCATCTTGACAACGGGGCCCCATCGCATTAAATACAGGTAACAGGATCGCTATAAAGAAGGCAGGTTTTAAATTTCCTACAACCCTGGATTAAACGGATTTGTGTGATTCGTATAATTCGTGGGTTATAACCCATGAAAGAAGGACTTAAAGCTGGATTAAGTTTTGAACAGACGATTACCGTAGCACCTGAAGAGGGAATTACGTATCTGGGTCCAGAATATCCCTCGGTTTTCTCGACTCCTTCC
Organism: bacterium; assembly: GCA_030550175.1. Taxonomy (GTDB): domain Bacteria; phylum Moduliflexota; class Moduliflexia; order Moduliflexales; family JAUQPW01; genus JAUQPW01. The sequence goes on along the minus strand of JAUQPW010000009.1, from coordinate 65,665 downwards.
ATGATCAGATTGATGGAAGATACCTCCAGGAAGCTCTTAGAACCCTATTTAGATCAAGGAGAAAGTTCTGTAGGAACAGCCGTGAATATCAGACACCTGAGACCAACTCCGATAGGAATGAAGGTTACGGCCAAATCCCGATTGATCGAGATCCGGGATAGACGCTGTATGTTCGAAGTAGAGGCATATAACGAAAGGGAAAAAATCGGAGAGGGATTCCATGAACGGGCGATTATCGATAAGAAAAGGTTTGCGGCCAAAGTGAAACCGGAATCGGCAGAGATTCTATCGGGGAAATCCTATCGGATGAAAGGAGCCGAGGCAGTTATTCGAACCCTGAAGGCAAAAGGGGTTGAAGTTATTTTCGGGATTCCTGGAGTTCATGCATTGCCTCTTTATGATGTGTTGGTGGATTACCCTGAGATTCGTCACATTCAAACCATGCACGAACAGGGAGCCGGATTTATGGCCGATGCCTATGCGCGGGTAACCGGAAAACCGGGCGTTTGCTTAATAACCCCGGGCCCAGGGGGAGGTAATGTCATTACCCCGGCTATGGAAGCCTACGCGAGCTCTTCTCCGGTCTTAATTCTCATGGCGCAAATTCATTCTAAATTGGTGGATAGCGGAAAAGGAGGGGTTCACGAAATTAAAGATCATTATAATCTATTTAAATCGGTTACCCGATGGAATCATCGAGTTCAAAATTTAGAGGAAATCCCTTCGGTGATCCAGGAGGCCTTTAAAAAATTAAAAACCCAGAGACCCGGACCGGTACAGATCGAAATTCCCACAGATATTCTAAGTAGCGAGGGCCAGGTAACTATTCCGGAGAAGGTTCCGTGGATGAGAAGATCCGGTGATCCCCAAAAGATTAAAGAAGTGATAGCCATCTTACAGCAGGTCAGAAATCCTTTAATTTTAGCTGGAGGTGGAACGATTCGATCAGGAGCTGAGGTAGAAATCCGTGAACTTGCAGAACGGCTGAGTGCTCCGGTTATAACAACCTTTCAGGGAAAGGGAATCCTCCCTGAAGATCACCCCCTGGCCCTGGGTTGTATAAATGGACTCCTTATCTATAGAGGAAATCCAGCGAAGAGTCCCTTTGTACAGAAATTTCTATCTAAAGTGGATTGTTTAATCATCATCGGAACGAAACTCGGTGAAGCGACCACCGATAATTGGCGATTACCTTTACCGGCCTGCAGGATCCAGATTGACCTGGATGAAAAAGAGATCGGAAAAAACTATCCGGTTGAAGTAGGTATTGTGGGGGATGCCAAACAAGTTTTGGCAGAAATCTTGAAAGAACTAAAAGAAAAAAATCTATCTCGAGTATCTGAATTCGAAGAAGTGCAAAATAAAGTAGCCGAGCTGAAGAAGGAAATTGAAGGACTTCTCAAGTCAGGCCGTCGGGAAAAAGAACTCCAGATAGTTTGGGATCTCCAAGAGATTTTAGAGCCAAATGCCATTGTGGCCAATGATATGACCATCATGACTTACTGGACCGGACGGTATTTTAAAGTACGTCGGCCAAGGACGTTCTTATATCCCTATGGTTCTACCACCCTGGGATTTGGCTTACCCGCAGCGATTGGAGCTAAAGTTGCCTATCCTGACCGACAGGTTATAGCCCTTTGTGGAGATGGAGGATTCATGTTTACTTGCCAGGAATTGGCTACGGCAGTCAAATACCGGCTAAATATTCCCATACTGATTTTCAACGATAGAAGCTATGGCGTTCTCAAGGGTTTTCAAGAAATTCGATATGGCCGTAGCTTTGAGGTGGATCTCTATACTCCTGACTTTATGAAATTTGCAGAAGCTTTTGGGGCGCGAGGAATTCGATTAAAAGATCCCTCGGAGCTAAAATCTGCCCTTAAAGAGGCCCTATATTCGAATTTTACAACTATTATTGAAATTCCGGGAACTTTTCAGGTTCCCTGGCTATCTTTAGAGTAAAGAGGTCTTGGGTCCTTATCTTAATCTAAAAAATGACCGGCGGATAGACCGGTCGTCTGAAATTACCTCTATACTTACGGACCCGCAAGGGAAAATGGGACTGTGGGATCGTTTCAAATATGATCTTATTTCCCCTGGAAATGCCAGAGGAGCCGTGGAAATATTAAAGAAGCAGCCTTGCCTGTATTGTGGAAACAGGTTAAATGCACGCTTTTTTAGCTGTGATTACGAAAAGGTGGAGGGTTCAGAGCGCGAGCTTCGCAAAGATTGGTGGTTTCAAGGTTATGCCGTTTGTACAAAATGTGCTGTAAATTATATCACTCAGGTGGAGAATGATCCTATGGAGTTTTCTAAGGGTTATTATTGGAATCCAACCCGGGTCAGTTGGACCCTGGAAAAGGTTCATGAAGCCTATCAAATCTACCTTTCAGAAGAAATAACTAAACTTAACGAGTTTTATGAAGTCAGGCAAAAGTTAGATCCCCGTCAGCCTAAAGTGGTTTTGAAGATTTTGAAGTACCATGAATTGTAAATCGTTTTAGACGTTACTCAGGAGTCAGAATTTAGATCTTACTTCAAGGAATTATTCCTGGATGGATAGAAGGCAAAGCGTATTGTCGGACGTTATGTTCCTTCTTCTGAATTCTGGCCTCTGAATTCCGGTAGGTTAAAAATGATTAAAGTTACCTGTATTGCCTATAGTCCAGATGGAACTTATTTGGTAGCCAGTAGTAGTAATAGCCAGGTAAAAATCTTTGAAGTTCAAACCGGTAAAGAAATCATGACGTTGGGTGGGCACTACGATGCGGTGTATAGCGTCTGTTACAGTCCAGATGGAAGGTACATACTCAGTGGGAGTAGAGATAAAAGTATTCGAATATGGGAGGCGGCAACCGGTAAAGCGTTATACAGTTTAAGGATCCATACAGCAGATGTATTCAGTGTAGTTTATAGTCCTGATGGAGAAAGTATAGCCAGCGGCAGTCGGGACAGGCAGGTTAAAATTTGTAATCTGATTACCAAAGAGGTAAAAACCTTGGAGGGTCATACGGATCAGGTTTTTACGGTTTGTTACAGTCCGGATGGTCGCTATTTAGCCAGTGGAGGAATGGATCGAAAGATCAGAATCTGGAATGTGGAAACGGAAGAGACCCTATTTATACTGGAAGGGCATTTAAAACATGTTAAAACTCTGGTCTATCTGGAAGGTGGTTCCTATTTAGCCAGCGGAAGTTTTGATGATTCTATCAAAATATGGGACACCCAGACGGGAAGGGAAGTTCATACCCTATTGGGTCATACGGGATCCGTAATGAGTCTTTCTTATAGTCCGGATGGAAAGCACCTGGCCAGTGGAGGGGGAAAGGATGATCATTCCATTCGCATCTGGAATCTTGAAACGGGAAACTTAGAATTATTAATTAAAGGACATACCAAACAGGTTATGTCGGTTTCCTACAGTCCCGATGGTAATTATCTGGCCAGTGGCAGCTTCGATGATACTATCCGTATTTGGGACGCCAAAACGGGAAATCTGATCAAAACCCTCCCACCGAGTGATGCAGGATAAAGGATGGGGTTAGAAGCTGTAAGACCTTTAACTTCTACCCTTGCTGGTCATCCCTTATCCGGCATCGATTAATTTGTGCAAGAGCCGGCTATTCGCGTGATGATGCTCCCCCGGGATACCAACGGGTTCGGAACTATTTTTGGTGGGGTTATTTTGAGCTATATCGACCTGGCCGGGGGGATAGAGGCCCATAAATACGCTCCTAAAAGGTTTGTTACCAAGGCCATGCGAGAAGTGGAGTTCGTGGCTCCTGTTTATGTGGGAGATCTAGTGAGTTTTTATGCCCAGGTTATCCGGGTAGGACGTACCTCTTTAACGGTCCATGTTATAGTCGAAGCCGAACGTGGAACGAGTCATAAATCAAAGGTTAAGGTAACGGAAGCAGAAGTTATTTATGTGGCGGTCGATGAAAACGGCCGACCAACCCCTATTATGGGAGATTGAAGTCACAAATAAACCGACCTGTATAAACGGCTGCTGCTTTATGGCTTTTACCTTCTACCTTTTTGATTTTTGAGCCAAATGCCCAGGAAAGAATTATTATCCCGAAGGTTTGAAGTGAAGGATTCTCTAGAGGCCATCGAGTTTTATTTTCAGAAAGGCTGGACCGATGGGCTTCCGGTAGTTCCGCCTACAGAAGATCGGATCTGGGAAATGCTGGATTATGTGAAGAAAGAACCCGATGAAATTATCGGACAGATTCCCGTTCGGCGTCGGGTCATAACCGCAGAAAAGATCGCCATCAATGCAGTCATGGCTGGTTGTCTACCTGCTTATATGCCGGTGATCCTTGCTGCTGTGGAAGCTCTGTGCGATCCTGCATTTTCCGTTCACGGACCGATGACCAGTACGTCGGGTATGGGAATCCTCCTCATTATAAACGGACCCGTGATCCAGGATCTGGATATAAATGCAGGAGAAAACCTCTTTGGCCCGGGACGGAGGGCCAATGCAACCCTTGGACGGGTTATTCGGTTGATTCTGATGAATGTTTGTGGAGCGATTCCCGGGGTGCTGGATCGTTCTGTATTAGGACATCCTGGAAAGTACAGTTATTGTATCGCCGAAAATGAGTCCGTGAGTCCTTGGGAGCCCCTTCATGTAGAGAAAGGTTTTCCTAAAGAGATAAGTACGGTCACGGTTTTTGCCGGAGATGCTCCCCATCAAGTGTATAATACCCTCAGTCGTACCCCGGAAGGAATTTTAACGACCCTGGCGGATGTTATGGGAAATCTGGGTCGTCTGACCATCCACCCGAATGGGGAATTCGTGGTGGTCATCGGTTATGAACATATGAAACGAATTGCAGAAGCCGGCTGGACAAAATCCGATGTTCGAAGATTTCTTGCTGAAAAAGCCCGTAGATCCATCGCCGATATCAAACGCTGCGGACGAATGGCCGGGGACATCACACCCGAAGACGAGAAAACACTCTATCCCATCGTTCAAAATTTGGAGGATATTCTCGTGATTGCAGCCGGTGGATCTGCCGGTAGTGTCTCTGCCTGTATTCCTGGATGGACCGGCATTGAGCACTCGCGCTCGGTTACAAAACCTATAATTTATTAAGGATTCTTTGTCCGTAGTTTTGGATTTAGCGCTCTTCAGGTGAGGAATCAATAAAACGGAACGGACAAAGGGTGAAGGGTAAGGGATAAAATGCAACCCACAACAGAAATCAAACCACAGACAAATCTCGTCATCTTCGATCCAACTGTAGAACCTGTTTCCGAAGGATTCTCCCAGGCCCCTCGAGGGGGTACTCTTCAAGGAAAAGTCGTAGGACTTTTGGATAACGGAAAGTACCACTCCGATAAGCTCCTGAAAAAAGTAGGCGATTTTCTCATGAAAGAATATGGCGTTCATAAGTTCGTCCTTGTTAAAAAACCTTCGGCTTATCGCCCGGCTCCTCCAGAACAACTGGAGGAACTTATAAAGGAATGCCAGTTGGTGGTTGCAGGGATCGGGGACTGAGGCTCTTGCAGCTCGAGCAGTGTGCTCGATGGCATTGCTTTAGAGAAAAAAGGAATTCCCAGTGCCGTAATTTGTACCGATGCTTTCATAGTGACCGGTAAAGCTATGGCTGCTGCCCACAACGCAGCCGATTATCCTTTTATCATCGTAAAGCACCCTATAGCCAGTTCAACTGACGAAGAATTGACCGAACAGGCACGCATGGCTACTCCTCAGGTAGCTTCTATGTTGCAATTTGGGAAATTTTAGTAGAAATATGAAACAGATTCTGGCCAGAATAGGAAAAATCCACGAGGAGTCTGTGGATGTCCTCGTTTTAAACTTTTTTGAGAAAACGAAGGATCTTACGGAACCCGTCAAGTCCCTGGATCAATCTCTCCATAGGGTGATCCACCGGGTCTTGCAAGAAAACAACTTCAAAGGAAAGGCCCTGGAAACCCAGCTGATTTATTTAAGTAAACAGGGAGCCGATCCGACTCTCGCTGCAAAAGCCGTTCTGCTCGTAGGGCTTGGAAAAAAAGAAGCATTTAATCTGGAAACCCTCCGTCGTGCGGCAGGTAAGGCTGCAAAAGAAATTTCAAGAAAGGGATTTACCAGTTTTGCGACCCTGCTTCCCGGAACAGATAATCCCAGAGAAGCCCAGGCTTTGGTTGAAGGAACGTTACTGGGACTCTATAAATTCGATCCCTATAAGTCTAAGAAAGAAGAGGATACCAGGGAGATCGATCGCATGATCCTTATCTGTGCTGATGAGCAAAGGTTAGCAGAAGTAGAAGAGGAAATTCGGGCGGCCCGGATTATCTCAGAGGCTGTTAACTTTGCTCGGGACTTGATTAATACTCCGGCGAATATCCTGACTCCCTCGGAGCTGGCCAATCAGGCCAGGCAGATGGCCGAAACCTGCCGTTTAAGATGCCAGATTTTAACGGAAAAAGAAATCTCGGATCTCAAAATGGGGGCTCTGTTAGCCGTTGCAAAGGGAAGCGAAGAGCCTCCCCGATTTGTGATTCTGGAACACGATCCGAAGCAAGCGGCAACCGGCAAAGAACCAGGGAATAGTTTGGCTTTGGATACGATAGTTTTAGCCGGTAAGGGGGTAACCTTTGATAGTGGGGGAATTTCTCTGAAACCCTCAAAGGGAATGTACCAGATGAAGACCGATATGTCCGGAGCTGCGGTTGTGTTAGGTACCCTGCAGGCTATAGCGCTGCTGGACCTCCCCCTTCATGTAGTCGGATTGATAGGAGCTACCGAAAACCTCCCCAGTGGTAAAGCCACAAAACCCGGTGATGTGGTTACTTCCCTTTCCGGGACCACCATCGAAATTCTAGATACCGACGCTGAGGGTCGGTTGATTCTCGCCGACGTCCTGGCCTATGCTAAAAGATACAATCCCCAGGCTGTTATTGACCTGGCAACTCTTACCGGTGCCTGCGCAATTACCCTCGGTCGGGTTGCAGCCGCTATGATGGGAAATGATAAATCTCTTCTGGATAAGCTTCGTCAGGCCGGAGAAACTTCCGGTGAACGGGTTTGGGAACTTCCTTTGTGGGAGGATTACAGGGAATTGGCCAAGAGTAAGATAGCCGATCTAAAAAATATTACCGAAGATGTGGGAGCCGGAACGATTATGGGAGGAGCTTTCCTGAGTTATTTTACCGAAGGTTATCCCTGGGTTCACCTGGATATTGCCAACGTGGCCCGCAATTTTGAAGAGAAACCTTATATTCCCGAAGGAGGAACCGGTTTTGGAGTACGATTGCTGGTCGAGTTCCTGAGAAGCTGGAAAGGAAGCGGATTAAGTCAAAAATAAAACCAGAACTTGTGGGTAAAACCCCTCACCCCCTCAGTAATGTCATAAAAAGTAGAATCAGAAAGGAGAACCCAGCGACTTTTTGTCAAAATTTCTTGAATATAAAAAGCCTTTCCCGCGTAGGAGAAGGCTTTTTTGCTTTAGAAAATCTGGCATAAAATTTGGAAATAGTTTAAAGTGTCGAACGGTTACCCATTCACCGTGAAAATGTTTCATAAAGGGTAGGACGACCTTACGGTATTTTCTTTCGACAGGATAGCCATAGAGAACTGCTCCTACCAGTTATGTTACATTCCAACACGGAGAGGGTATAAACTACAACATTCTTAAAAAAGGAGGTTACGATATGTCTTGGTTTAAAATCCAATCTATCTTTTTTGTCGCGGTGATAAGCCTGTTGCTTTTCACAGTGACCGGAGTTACCGCTCTGGATCGGTTTGGTAATGGAAATCGTACAGAATTTGATCCGGCAGTGGCTAAGTGGCCTTGGTTCAATCAGCCAACCGCCGAACCTGCAATGCCTCTTCCACCTGCTTTACCACCGGATAGAGGACAGGGATCAGATCAAACGGCCTTTAATCCGGAAGGTGCGCGGTGGCCTTGGTTTAACAGTAATGGGCTTTCAAATACGTCCCGATTTGGGAGTGTGACATCACCTTTACCGTCGGACCGTGTTGCGTTTAATCCAGAAAATGCGAGATGGCCGCAGTACCAGACGTCAGGAGTTGGTCAGGCTCCCATTGCAGCCAAGGAATCTGCACGGATCAGAGATGTTAACCGTTTAAATTCTAAATCTCGTCTTAACCGTCGTTAACCCGGTAGAATGAAACTACGTTCTACCGGTCTCCAGCCTAAGAGAAGGCCCCTATCCTGTAGGTTCCTATAACCCTGAAGAAGAACCCGGTAGGGGTGGTTCTCTATGGCCATTTTCCCATTCTGAATCGAAATCTATCCAAACCGACAACATTTTGTTTGGGATTTAATACTACTTCTTCTTCCCCCCAGAGAGGACAGCCTATTTTGACAGTTTGTCCAAGCCAGAAGGTTAAAATTCTGAAAGGACGTCATAACAAATCCTACCCTTCCTAATCAATCCAACCTGACCCCTTACCCGAACACGGAAATCTTAGTTAGATCGGCTCCTTGATTAAGATTCGTTTGAATAGCCTTTGATGACTCGAATCATAGGCTAAAGCTCCGGAAAAGGAGGGGGAGGCGGCTCACCGGGGAAGGTATTCTTCGATTTGATTGAAGTCGGTATTAGAAAAAAGTTCCTGGATTTGATTGACTTTTAATAAAAACGATTTTATGATACCCACAGTTCAGCCGCCTGACATTTCTAGAACTTATCCTATAGAGGGTTGGTTGAGTAGTAACGTTTATGAATTCTGAATTTTTATCCCTGCTTATCTGGTATCTTATCATCCAGATTCTGGCATGGAGTACTTTTCCCATTTCTTATCGCCTTTTTCCCGGCTTCCCAGACCGGGGTTATGCCTTGGCTAAAATCCAGGGACTTTTATTCTGTGCTTATATAAGCTGGCTTTTCACCAGTTTGCATCTGCTCCCCTATGAGACTATAACGGCCTGGTTGTCGGTAGCCTTTATTCTTATTTTGGGGGTGGGTTTCGGACTCGTCCAGCCCCATCGTAAGGATCTGATCAAGTTTCTTCAACGAAATCTTAAACTGTTGCTCCTCCTGGAAGTTATCTTCTTATCGGCCTATTTAGCCTTTGCCTTTATTCGATCCTATAATCCAGATATTACAGGAGCGGAAAAGGAGCCGGATTTTACCTTCCTCAACGCCATTTTACAAAGTAAAACCCTTCCCCCTATGGATACCTGGTTTGCCGGAGAACCTCTTAACTATTATTACTTTGGCTATTTTATCTGGGCTCAAGTCATTAAACTATCGAAGATTCCCTCTTCCATAGGATTTAATCTGGCCGTAGCCACCATACCGGCTCTATCTTTGGTTGGTGCATTTAGTCTGGGTTTTAAGCTAACAGGTCGATTTCGTTACGGTTTTTTGACCGGGTTTTTATTGTGCCTAGCGGGTAATCTCGACGCACTTATCCAATGGCTGGAGAGAGGAAGATTGTTCCCCTTTGACTGGTGGCGGAGCTCCCGAATTATTCCGGATACTATCAACGAGTTCCCCTTCTTCAGCTTCTTACTGGGAGATCTTCATGCCCATTTTATGTCGATCCCCTTTGCCCTGTTATTTCTTTCACTGTTGTATGAGGTTGCATGGGGAGAAAAGGAGAAAGGGAAGAAAGGTGAAAAGAAGAACAGGGAAGTGGAAGAGCAGTTCCCCTCATCCCTCCTTTCCTTCTCTCGCCCTCGCGTTCTTCCTCGTTCCCGTTTTCTCCTTCTCCCCTTCTGTCTCTCCCTGGGTGCCGCTCCCTTTCTTAACACATGGGATTTTCCCACGTATCTCCTTTTAACCCTTTTTGGTCTTTTCCTAGGAAATCTTAGAAAGACAGGAACTTCTGACCTGCATTTCCAGAAACCGGGATTATCCGCTTATGTTGGACGGACCTTCTTCACCTTTTTAGTCTTAGTGATCGGGAGCTATATTCTATACCTGCCCTTCCATCTATCTTTTAAATCTCAGGTTCCTCTCAGTAGCCTCCGAATGGTTTCAAGTTCTCAGCGGACCGGGCTGGCTTATTACCTCATTATCTATGGGTTTTTCTTGTTTATCCTGATCACCTTCGCCTTCTGTAAATCCAGAAACATGCTAAGCTCCTTTACGCAGGATGTTCAAAGGACCCTGTGGGGAAGTCTTTTGTTATCCTTTCCGATCTTATATCTTGTTTTTAATACCTGGGTTATTCCTCTGACCTTACCTCTTACCCTGTTATTTTTAATATTAGCGTTACAGGAGAGAGAAGCTTCTTCGCAATTTACCTATGGATTGATCTTTGTGGCTACGGTGATTTTGATCGGATGCGAGTTGATATATATTAAGGATTTTTACGCCCATCCCCTTGAACGGCAGAATACCATCTTCAAATTTTATTATCAGATTTGGATTTTCTTATCCATAGGTATTCCTTATTTACTTTATGAGATCGATACCCGGGGGTTTTTGAAGGAGAAGGTCCGGATTTACTGGGATTATGTTTTCATGTTTTTACTGGTAGCTCTGGTTATTTATCCCATTGCTGCGACCTACGAGAAATGTAATCGATTCAAAGATTCAAAACACGGAGGCCTTCCCTATCTTCCAACCCTGGACGGTACCCTGTATATTCAATTTCGTTATCCTCAAGAGTATCGGGCTATAAAGTGGTTAAAAGAAAACCTTTCCGGGCAACCTGTTATTTTAGAAGCCACCGGGAAACCTTATTCCTTCTATGGGAGGGTTTCCACCAATACAGGATTTCCAACCGTATTGGGTTGGGGGAATCATGAAGCTCTTTGGCGAGATCAAACCTGGAAATCTATTATGGAGCGCACCCAGGATATTCAGATGATTTACACGGCTCCGGATAAATCCACCGTTCAAGATTTATTAAAAAAATATCGCATTCAATATATTTACGTAGGTTCCCTAGAAAAGCAAACCCATGACCCGGTGGGATTGGATGGATTTAACACCGCCTTTGAGCCGGTTTATCATCAAGGTGAGGTGATTATTTATAAAGTTTCGGATACTCCTCCCTAAACCTTATCCCCTATCCGATTTGCAATAGCTTAAGAATACAGATGATATTGTCATCATCCGACGAAATGGCTTTGGAGGACCCACCGTTGGATTACCTACCCGAACCCTCTCATTCCCATACTCCCCCCGTCCACGGGGGGATACAGGGGGGAGTATGGGAATGAGAGGGTTAGGTGTTAAGAAAAACCTATTTCATAAAGGAACCGGGGAGATCCTTGTGTAGCTACTTTGTGTAATCATAAAATCCTTTCCCGGATTTTCTTCCCAGATAACCGGCCAGAACCATTTTTTTCAACAGAGGGGGTGGAGCGTAAAGGCGATCTCGATATTCTTCAAAGAGGATATTGGCGACTTTGTAAGTAGTATCCAATCCCACGAAATCCAGGAGTTCAAAGGGTCCCATGGGGTATCCGCAGCCCAGCTTCATGGCCTTATCGATATCCTCTTTAGAAGCCAGTCCGTTTTCAAGAGCCCGAATAGCTCCCAGCAGGTAGGGAATCAGTAGAAAATTAACGATAAACCCGGAGTTATCCTTAGCCGCCACGGGTTCTTTCCCCAGGGACTTTACAAACTCAAAGGCTGTCTGGAAGACTTCGTCATTTGTAGCAATGGTTCGTACTACCTCGACCAATTTCATCAAGGGAGCCGGATTGAAAAAATGCAAGCCTACAACACGATCCGGACGACCGGTAGCTGCAGCCATCTCAATAATCGTCAGGGAGGAGGTATTACTGGCCAGAATGGTTTCAGGAGGACAAATCTTGTCCAGTGCGCCAAACACTTCCTTTTTTATATGAATATCTTCTACCACGGCTTCAATGATTAAATCACAATTCCCTAAGTCTTCCAGTCGAGTTGTTCCTTTAATTCGGCCCAGAATTTGATTTTTTTGTTCTTCGGTCAACTTCTTTCTTTCAACACCGGTTGACAAAAACTTGTGGATACTTTGAAGTCCTTTATCCAGCAAATCTTGGGAAATCTCCCTTACGGTAACTGGATATCCGGCCTGCGCACAAACCTGCGCAATACCCGAGCCCATCAATCCACATCCAACGACCCCAACATGTTTAATTTGCATATCCAGAACCTCTAAGACTCAAAGGCACTAAGCCTGTTTTCTACTTATTGGAAGGAACCTAAAGACCTTCAGAATCTTAGCAAATCTTAGCACCTTTGGGTCTTAGAGGCGAAAGAGTGAGTTCTTTCCATTTATTTATATTCTTTCAAAAATCGCTGCGATTCCCTGTCCACCCCCAATACAGAGGCTTGCCAGACCGTATTTAGCTTCTCGACGTCGAAGTTCATAGAGGAGGGTTAAAGCCAGCCGGGCCCCACTGGCGCCTACCGGATGCCCTAAGGCAATGGCGCCACCGTTTACATTCACTTTCTCCCGGTCGAGGCCTAATTCTTTCTCTACGGCTAAATATTGGGCGGCAAAGGCTTCATTAATCTCGATCAGATCCATATCCTTCAGGCTTAGATTTGCTTTTTTAAGTACAATTCTGGTGGCATCTGCCGGGCCGATTCCCATGATATCAGGATCTACACCGGCCAAACCCCAGTTAACTAATCTTCCCAGGGGGGTAAGGCCTTCTTTTTCGGCTATCTCTGCGGTGGTCAAAACAACGGCTGCTGCACCGTCACAAATTCCACTTGCATTGCCTGCCGTTACACATCCGTCTTTTTTAAATACCGGAGGTAATTTCATAAGTCCTTCCAGGGTGGTATCCATGCGCGGATGTTCATCGGTGTCAAAAATAGAGGTCCGTCCTTTTTTATCCGTTATCTCCACCGGGACGATCTCTTCCTTAAGTCTTCCTTCCATAATAGCCGCCCGGGCCTTCATCTGGCTCCGCAAAGCAAATTCATCTACTTCCTGTCGGGTGATTTGATATTTTTGGGCTAAGTTTTCGGCCGTGATAGCCATGGGCGTATCGTGATAGGTATCTACCAAAGCGTCTCCCAGAGAATCCTGTAATACCGGTTCATTTCCGGCAAATGAGAGCCTGAAGCCCTCCCGAGCTCCTCGTAAAACATAGGGGGCTTGACTCATATTCTCCGTTCCACCTGCCAGTACAAAGGTTGCTTCACCTAACAAAAGCAATTGGGCTCCATAGACTATGGCCTGTAAGCCGGAGCCACACAGTCGGTTTACAGTAAGGGCCGGGGTTGAAATGGGAACACCCGATTTTAAGCCGATATGCCTGGCTAAATAAATAGATCCCTTATGGGTTTGAATAACATTCCCAAAAACCACATGATCAATTCGATCTGGTGTGATTCGGGCTCGCCTGATGGCTTCCTTAGAGGCTATGGTAGCCAGCTCTACAGAGTCTATATCCTTGAGGCTTCCCAAGAATTTCCCGAAAGGCGTCCGGGCCCCTCCGATAATAACAACATCTTTATGCATACTTACTCTCCTCCCTTCTCGCTGATGACTAAATCGAAGCCGGATACTTTAGTCCGTTTTCTCCAACCATTATTTATCTATACTTTTGCGGAATTGAACCTCGAAAGTATAGCTTTTATCTATCTGTTATATATCTGTCGGCGGAATACTCCGTCAAGCTATTTCTTTGGATCGTTTGAATTAAGCGGGTCGATGAAGAGAAATCTTTAGCCTGGGAACCCTTTCTTTTTTACATTTTCTCCTTGCATCCTTCCCATTAATCTTTATAATGACGACAAATCTAGAGGTAAACCCTGGTTAGATTTTATCCCTTTGATTATGTTTGGAGGATAACCCATGAAACATTCAGACTTTTCCAAAGCCTTTCAGGATGGTCAAAAAATAGTAGTTGCCGATGAAGAAATCATTTTAAAATGTCACCCCATTGGAAAGCTGGTTCTGACTTCAGGTAAGTTAGTTGCTTGTGATCCTTTGGTTTGTCCGGAACCCAAACCCTTTACGGTAAGTTTTAGACCGGGTTCTTATCCGGTTATTTTAAGTGTTGCCCATTTCCTGGATGCTGGGGATGAGAGGGTTGCCTGTGCTATGATCCAGATAGGTCATGAAGTGCCCATACGATGGGAAATGGCTACGATTTCGGGTCAAGATCTGGGCTCTCTGAGGGAGAGGGAGATATTCGGCTATGGGATTGACTCGGAAATGGGATGTTTTATGGATGTGGAGACGGCTCAGATACTTATGGAGAAATTAGGGAATGAAGAAGGCTATCGAGAAAGGTTAATTTCGGAGTTTGAAAAAACCTACCTTCCCTCCTGGTCCTGGATAAATATATGTATGAATCCTTCCAATGGAGCAAATTTCATAGCCTTTTCGTCGGGCTTTGGAAATGGTTTTTATGCAACCTACCTGGGGTACAGCTCAGATGGACGCGTCAGTCGTGTGGTAACCGATTTTGACCTTTTGGATCTAGAAGAGGCTGTGTAAAAGGGGCCACTTTTTTACCGACCGATTCGGAGGATTTGTCATGGCTAGAACCCAACTTTTCTCTAAAATTCAACGTACCTTAAAACTTGCCGCGTACTTTGAAGCGAAGGGTATTTCCACAACGGAAGGGCTTGAGCAGATTGCCGAGGTTCAATGGAGTCGTCGCCGGTTCCTTCAAACAACCACCGCTGCCGTAGCCGGGATGGTGATGGAAGGAGTGTTTCCAGAATTTTCGGTGATGGCCGCCGATGGTCCCCGTGTTGTCATTGTAGGTGCAGGTTGTGCCGGGCTGACCTGTGCCTATCGACTTCAGCAAGCAGGGATCCGGGCCCGTGTGCTGGAGGCAGATACCCGGGTGGGGGGACGTATGTTTACCTTGCGTAATGCTTTTCCTGACGGCCAGATTGCAGAGTTGGGCGGTGAGTTCATTGATACAGGACATACCTCGCTTCGGCGCCTGGTCAAAGAGCTGGGACTTACGCTGATCGATGTTCATAAGGCCGATGATAACTTGATCTCGGATGTTTATTACTTTGAAAACCGTTCTGTGCCCTATGTTGAGATCGTAGAAAATTTTCGCCCGGTGGCTGCGCTTATTATGAAAGATCTTGCAACCCTTACCGGGGATGGATCGGT
Source organism: bacterium (assembly GCA_030550175.1). Taxonomy (GTDB): domain Bacteria; phylum Moduliflexota; class Moduliflexia; order Moduliflexales; family JAUQPW01; genus JAUQPW01. Next base: position 50,643 of record JAUQPW010000009.1, on the reverse strand, counting down.
AACCTATAAAAATCCCCACAACGGTCAAGTCCTGGACCGTCTCAGTATTGCTGAGTGGTTAGACACACGGGGTGTAACCGGGGTCATTCGATCTTTACTGGAAGTGGCCTATCTGGGGGAATACGGCCTTGAAGTGGATGAACAAAGTGCTCTGAATTTACTCTTTCTGATCGGAACCGATCCAGATCACTTCAAGCTCTTCGGGGAAAGTGATGAGCGCTTCCATATCGCTGAAGGTAATGATAGTGTACCGAAACGACTTGCTCAGCGACTTCGGCGACCCATTGAGTTTGAAACTCGCCTGGAAGCAATCCGGCAGCTGGCCAATGGAACTTATCGATTGACGATCAACCAGGCCGGTAAGGTCAGAGATATTACGGCCGACGAGGTGGTTCTGGCCATTCCTTTTACCATGCTCCGACAGGTTAAAATCCAGGTCCCACTCCCTCCGGCTAAACAACTTGCTATAGAGACTCTCGGCTATGGTACCAATGCGAAGATTATCGCAGGCTTTTCCCAACGGATCTGGCGGATAGCCGGAAGTAACGGCAGTACTTTTTCAGATCTGGGTTATCAATCCTCTTGGGATACGAGCCGTGGACAGGCCGGTAAACATGGAATTCTGACAAACTTCGTGGGAGGAAATCGTGGAATTAAAGTCGGTGATGGAACTCCCCAGGAACAAGCCGCCGATTTTGTCTCCCAGATCAATAAAATTTTCCCCGGAGCCACAACGGCTTATACCGGGCAAGCTGCCCGTTACCATTGGCCGACGGCACCTTTCGTTAAAGGAAGCTATGCCTGTTATCGACCGGGTCAATATACAACCCTGGCAGGAGCCGAAATGGAACCGGTTAAGGGCCTCCACTTTGCCGGAGAACATACAAGTCTTGATTTTCAAGGATTTATGAACGGAGCCAGTGAATCCGGTGAACGCGCTGCTAGAGAAGTTCTCAGTCGGGTACTCAGAAGGCGGGTTCGATAAAGAAGAAACTCTAAAGTTCGGTTGGCTCCCAATATCCCGTAGGAAGCCTGACAGCAATCTTTTCAAGTTCCTTACGACGATTCTCCGGAAACAGATAGCACCAGGCCTGGAGGTGTTCACCGGTTGCCAGAATCTCAACGTCCTTTAAAACCCGAAGGTAATAGCTTCCTTCGGGATCTTTTTCATTATATTCCTCCAACTCGTCTAATCGTTCCAAGACTTTCCAGGTATCTGGAAAGGTCATGACCTCACCGTAAACATAGCCGGTAGGACCGGATAGCAGAACCGGATACCCCTGGGGAAGGCGATAAAGTTCTCCCAAGGTTCTGGCTTCTTGAATGGTTAAGGCGTCGTAGGCGTATTTTTTGAAATTAGGACCCCTCCGACATAAGGTTCCGTAGAAGAAAAAATAATGACTTTCCGGTGGATAAAATCCTTGACGCTCCATATTCTCCCTATTTAAAGTTAATATAAAATCTTTGACTTTGAAAGATTACTTCTAAAAGGAGTATACCTTATGAAATTCCTGATTTATCCTGCAATAGATGAGAAATCCCTTCAAGAGATTCAATCCGTTTCAAAAGAGGTTGAAATTTTGAATATCCAGGAAGAAGAGAAAGCGCTTGAGGTTATAGACGAGGTGGATGCCATGTATGGGACCATTACCCCGGCCCTTTTGGCGAAGGCGAGAAAATTGCGATGGATTCAAACGCCTATTGCCGGACTTGAACATTATATGTTCCCCGCGTTGATGGAAAGTGACGTGATTCTCACCAATATGCAAGGGATTTACAGCGATCATATTGCAGATCATGTCATGGGATATATTCTGTGTTTTGCCCGTGGGTTTCATATTTACCTTCGACGGCAATTCCAACGAAAATGGCAGGGGGGTGTTCCTGTCATCCATCTTGCGGACCAGACCTTAGGGATTATCGGACTGGGGGGAATCGGAACGGAGGTGGCCAGACGGGGAGCAGCTTCCGGGATGCGCGTCATTGCCGTTGATGCGGTCAAAAAAAGAAAGCCCAGATTTGTTAAGGCCTTATGGGGGCTTGATCGATTAAATAAGCTCTTAACAGAATCTGATTTTGTCGTAGTTTGTGTACCGCAAACCCCCGAAACGGTTAAAATGATCGGTATGGCCCAATTCAGACAGATGAAGAAAACCGCTTACTTTATCAATGTGGGACGTGGGGCTGTGGTGGATCTGGCAGCCTTAACTACGGTCCTGCAAAACGGTGAAATTGCCGGTGCAGGATTGGATGTATTTGAAATCGAACCTCTCCCTTCTCACCATCCCCTTTGGGGCATGGAAAATGTCATCATAACTCCCCATACTGCGGGAGAAGACCCTCATACGGCAGAGCGTCGAATCAACGTTGTAAAAGAGAACCTTCGACGGTTTATTGGAGGTGAGCCTTTAAAGAATATGGTAGATAAGAGACGCTGGTTCTGATTATTCTTTACAGGTTAAGATCTGATATAAGAGTAATCCAACCTTTCCAGGATCCAACCGGATGGTATCTAACTTGTGAAGTTTTCTTTTTTCTTTTCTTTCAGGTTCTAAAAGATAACCGCTCAATATACGGATATTTAAATTCTGAATTTGATCTCGCATTTCCGGCGTTAAGTCCATAAATATACACCCCTCCTGGGCATATAAGTCCAGGACCTCTTGGGAAGGGGTTCCCTGGTTGATAAGGGCATAATGCAGAACATTCTTCCCAAGGTAGGCCATAATTTCTTCCACATGGCGTAAGCAGGTGAAACCATCGGTCTGACCCGGATAGGTAGTTGTATTACAAATGTAAACCTTTTTGGCGGGAGATTTTTGAATGGCTTCTACGATACCCGGAAAGATCAAACAGGCGATTTGACTGGTATAAAGACAACCGGGGCCTATCACGATGAGATCAGCCGTATGTAAAGCCTGAAGACAAGCCGGGTTGGCTTTAACCTCCGGATCTTCCAGGAAGATCTTTTTAATGGGAGGTTTGTGGGGTTGTCGGATGGAGTACTCTCCCTTTATAATGGATCCGTCTTCCAACTCGGCACAAATATGAGTGCTTTGAAGGGAGACGGGTAAAACCTTTCCCCGGACTTGTAAGAATTGATGAAGCCATTGGATAGCCTGATCAAAATCTCCCAACAGTTCAGCTAAAGCTGTAATAAAGAGATTCCCAAAGGCCATATTCTTAAGGTCCGTTGAAAAACTCGGCTGAAGCCGATATTCAAACAGTTCTTTTAAGAGTTTATAAGCTTCCGGAGGATCCGCCATGAGGGCCAGGGTGGCCCGCAGATCCCCTGGAGCGGGGATGGAAAAATTCTTACGGATGATCCCTGTACTGCTTCCAGTATCTGTCGTGGCAACGATGGCTGTTAGCTGAATATCCGGGAAAGATCCGATACTCTCAAACACCAATCTGGGACCTGAACTTCCACCCAGGGAAACCACCTTTTTTAGTGCCATAAGATCTCGTGGGTAAGTAAAGGGCCTATCTTTTAGTATGAAAATTTATTTTCATACTAAAAGAACTGTTACCTTGTAAAGTTAGTTTTGTGGAATGCTCTGCCCTCACCCCTACACCCCTCTCTCGAGGCTTCGGGAGAAGGACCAGGAGTGAGGGCAAAATGGTTATCCGAATTTAACTTTACAAAGCACTATTCTTTTGCAGTTTTTAACTCGAACCTGTTAAATTTTAATCCGATAACCTGGGTAAGCCCCGGAAGGGCGGCCTGTTTATAGGAAGAATATTCCTTCCCCTTTTCTATAGCCCCGAAGGGGCGACCTATCTACAAAACAGGTCGACCTCTGTGGGGTTAGGTTAATAAAAAGAACTTCAATTTACTATAAACAGATCTTCCCTGTGGGGCTTTTGTAATTCAATAAAATAAAATCCCTGATTTACAAAAAAGTACGGGGAGGTATAGCTAGGAAGTCTTCTACTGAATGCTGGGATTTAGAATCCTTTTGTGATGTTCCAATTTAACAGATCGGCTTTATGAAGTAAAATAGAATTTACCACATCGGACCAGAATCTGTTCTTTACCAAAGGAAAATCCGGCCTGTAAAAATATTATCAAATACCTTGATAAAGATACACTCAAATTTTATATTATTTTTAGATTAGATACGAGAACTCCTCGGATAAGGGGACCTGGCGGATCTTCCGATTGATTTCTAAGGTTGGAATTTTAAAAGGCAATTTGGATGGTCAGGAAGCCTTGTGAAAAGATTATCTTTTGTTTGAAACAATTTACGATAGATGAGGCAAGAGAGCGAAGGAAGGGTTTTCCTCATACTCGTTTCATCGATCGTAAATAGAACTCATGCGATTTGATAAATTTACTGTAAAAGCTCAGGAAGCGATACAGCAAGCCCAAATCCTTGCCGAGAAGTATCAGCATCAGACGATTGACGTCGAGCATCTGTTGTTGGCACTACTCGAACAATCGGAGGGGGTGGTACTTCCCATCCTCCAGAAACTAGGGGTAAATCCTCAACTGATTGCGGAACGGTTAAAGGATCATCTTAACAAAGTTCCTAAAGTTTACGGTGGAGAAGTAGGGGCTTATATCGCCCCGCGGTTAAAACAGGTTTTTGATGCTGCTGCCGAGGAAGCAAATCGACTGAAAGACGAATACATCAGCACTGAACATTTGCTGATTGCTATCACTGCCGAGAAACAAGGCATTGCTGGAACTCTGTTACGTGATCAGGGGGTTACCCGAGATAACATCTTTAAAGCCCTTGTCAGCATTCGGGGTTCACAGCGGGTCACCGATCCGAACCCGGAGGAAAAGTATCAGGCCCTGGCCCGTTATGGGAGAGACTTAACCGAATTGGCCCGGAAAGGAAAATTAGATCCCGTGATCGGTCGAGATGATGAGATTCGTCGGGTGATTCAGGTTCTTTCACGGCGTACCAAAAATAACCCCGTTCTTATTGGAGAGCCCGGAGTCGGTAAAACGGCTATTGTAGAAGGATTAGCCCAGCGGATTGTAAGTGGAGATGTTCCGGAAAGTTTGAAGGACAAGCGACTGATAGCTCTGGATTTAGGGGCTATGATTGCCGGAACGAAGTATCGGGGTGAGTTTGAAGATCGGTTAAAAGCCCTTCTGAAAGAAATCACCGAAGCCGAGGGATCTATTGTTCTCTTCATCGATGAACTCCATACCCTGGTAGGCGCTGGAGCAGCTCAGGGGGCTGTGGATGCGTCTAACATGTTAAAACCGGCCCTGGCCCGTGGAGAACTTCGGTGTATAGGTGCCACAACCCTGGATGAATATCGTAAGTACATCGAGAAAGATGCGGCCCTGGAACGACGCTTCCAGCCTGTTTTTGTAGGCGAACCCAGTGTAGAAGATACCATTGCGATTCTCCGAGGGCTCAAAGAACGGTATGAGGTCCATCATGGGGTCCGGATTACCGACTCAGCCCTGGTAGCCGCAGCGACCTTGTCCCATCGGTATATCACCGATCGATTCCTTCCCGACAAGGCCATTGATCTCATCGACGAAGCGGCATCCCGCTTAAAAATCGAGATTGATAGCCTTCCCACGGAGATTGATGAGGTTCAGCGGAGGATTATGCAGCATGAAATCGAGCGGGAGGCCTTGAAGAAAGAAAAAGATAAATCTTCCTTAGAACGACTGGAGCGACTTAATCGGGAGATTGCTGAATTGAACGAGAAACTGGTGGAGATGAAGGCCCATTGGCAGAAGGAAAAAGAGCATATCCAGAAAATCAGCCGGATCAATGAGCAAATCGAACAAACAAAAATGGAAATAGAGCAGGCTCAGCGGCGCGGGGATTTAGGTAAAGCGGCGGAATTGAAGTACGGAGTCCTGACCAATCTAGAGAAGGAATTGGCCGAAGAAACCCGACAGCTCAATGAACTCCAAAAGAAACAGAAGATGCTTAAAGAGGAAGTTGATGCCGAGGATATTGCCGAGGTCATCGCTAAATGGACGGGTATTCCGGTTTCCAAGTTGATGGAAGGAGAACGGGAAAAGCTGGTTAAGATGGAGGAACGGTTGAAAAAACGGGTGGTAGGCCAGGAAGATGCCATCCGAGCTATCTCCAACGCCGTTCGTCGGGCCCGGGCAGGACTTCAGGATCCCAATCGGCCTACAGGCTCGTTCCTCTTCTTAGGTCCTACCGGAGTGGGTAAAACAGAACTTGCCCGTGCTCTGGCCGAATTCCTCTTTGATAATGAACAGGCCATGGTACGGATCGATATGTCCGAGTTCATGGAGAAACACTCCGTGGCCCGTTTGATCGGAGCTCCTCCAGGTTATGTGGGTTACGAAGAAGGTGGTTACCTGACCGAAGCTGTTCGGAGGCGACCTTATTCTGTCGTCCTCTTCGATGAAATTGAGAAAGCCCACCCCGAGGTTTTTAATATCCTCTTACAGATCTTAGACGATGGTCGTTTGACCGATGGTCAAGGTCGTACGGTGGATTTTAAAAATACCGTCATCATTATGACCTCCAATATCGGAAGTCAGTGGATCCAGGATCTAGGAACTAAGGACTATGAGGAAATGAAACATCGGGTGTTGGAAGCTCTGCGCGCACATTTTAAACCGGAGTTTCTTAACCGTATCGATGAGATCATCATCTTCCACGGGTTGACCCGGGAGCATCTGAAGGCCATCATTGAGATCCAGGTGGAAAATCTCAAGAAACGCCTGGCAGAACGAAAAATCGACATTCAATTGACGGACAGGGCTAAAGAACTCTTAGCCGAGGTAGGTTACGATCCGACTTATGGGGCACGACCTCTAAAACGTGCCATCCAAAACCTTATCCAAAACCCCCTGGCTATGAAAGTTCTGGAGGGTACCTTTTCAGAAGGAGATAAAATCATCGTCGATGCAGACCTGGCCCGAAGGGAAATGGTGTTCCGAAAAGCCTGATGCCCATTCTGCTCGAAAATAACCCATTGGTAAGGGCAACCCACCGGGTCCTGGCCCCCTTCTAAGGGGTTGCCCTTACAGGTACTTGTAGAGGCGCCATGCCGGCGTCTCCAGGAAAGTAAACTACTTACCCCGGTTCTTTTTATTCCCGTACTTGAGGCCTCGAAGGTTTTTAAACCTTCCAGAGGTCTTTATTTTTTTCAATGACCGGTATCGATGACCACTCCAACCCGGCGGTTCTTTTGCCGACCCTCTGAATTGTCCGAACCATCGGGGCAACCTGTTGATAACCCCTGGCGTAAGCCAGGGGAAACAGGATAACAGGACCCTCTAAGCCTCGTCAGGGGTGACCTGTTTAACAGGATGCAGTCAGGGAGCTTGAAAAAATTCTGAATTTCTGAATCCCCCGACTTACGTCAGAGGCTACCAACCTTTGGCCCCTGACGGGGCTTTTCAGCTTAACCTGGCGCCTAGGGGGGCCAGGACAGAAAAAAGTGATATCTATAAACGGTCATGACTTGTTGGGTCGCCACAAATCATGAAAATCGTAGGGTGATTTTCGTAGGAAATTGTTACAGTTACAAGGATTCTTTTTCGAGATTTCTTGATTCTCGGATATAATATGTCGGTTGTTAAAATATTTCTTGCTTTGTTCGTAAGGCTTGTAATAAAATAATAACGAAATCTTTGGGAAGCGATTAAAGCCTTTAAGAAACTTATAAGGTTGATGAAATAACCTGTTGTAGTAAAAAGGATTTTTAAATGGAGGAGAATACTCAAAATCCAGGAAAACCGAAAAAGAGTTTTTTGGATTGGTTGGCTGCGAGTCGCTCTGCCGTTGTAGCATTGATCTTTTTACTGGTTTTGATCGTTGGTGTTGATATATATCTCCTTCTGGGGATGCGATCCCGGTCGGCTTCTGGTTTCAGAACCGAAAAACGGGCCGGATTTAGCCTATCGGCCATACCTCGATCTCCTCGACCCAAGACCTTATCTCCCACTCTGTTTACCGATAAAACGGCTTTAGCTTATCAGATTGCCCAAACAGATCCGGAGCTGGTCGAAAACCTGCCCTGTTACTGTGGATGTTATAAGACCCATCACCATCAAAATAATTTAGATTGTTATGTGGATACCCATTCTGCAGGCTGAGAGATCTGTCGGTCTATTACGCTGGAGGCGTATGAAATGAAGGGAAAAGGCTATTCCCTGGCCGCCATCAAAGAGGCTATCGATAAAAAATACGCCCTCTACTGGCCTTATTAACTTGCGTATGGATACCACTCATATTATAAACTTTTTTTTATTCGAGATTCTCTTAGTTATCTTCTTTTTGGCGACCCTGGGGTATCTTTCTTTTCTTGTTACGAAAAAGCCCTTTTTGGCCCGGCTTGCTACTGCATTGACGGTGGTAAGTTTTACTTTAGATACCATTACCATCTTATTTAAACTTACCATTATTCGGATCTCTCCTTTTTCCAATTCCAAAGAAACTCTCTTTCTTTTTATCTGGGCCACGATTTTGGTATTTTTGATTGCCGATCTTAAGTACCATATTCCCGTCTTGGGGGCTTTTGTTATTCCCATTGCTTTTATGCTGTTTATCTATGCCTATTCACTGCCGGCGGGAAAGGCTTCACTCCCTGCCATCCAGAGTTATTGGATTGGTCTTCATGCCGTGGTAGCCATTCTGGGTTATGCAGTTTTTGCCATTGCCTCGTGTGCAGCCGTCATGTATCTTATTCAGGAGCGTCAGCTCAAGTCAAAAAAACCGGGAGCTCTTTATTATCGGCTTCCTTCTCTGGAAATTCTGGATAATTTAAGCTATCGGGCCTTGTTAATCGGATTTCCCTTGTTGACCTTAGCCATTATCATCGGAGCCATCTGGGCCAAGTTTAGAGGAGTAAATCCCTTGAGCCGGGATCCGACAACCATTTTTGCCATCATTGTTTGGATTATTTATGCCATCCTTATCTATGCCCGGGTTACTGCAGGTTGGAGAGGAAGAAAGGCTTCTTATTTGACCATTCTGGGATTCTCTTACATTCTGATTACCTTCATGGCGATTTATTATTTTTCTGAAAGAAGATTACATCTTTTTTAAAACTTGAAACGTAAAATATAACATGAATATCATCGTTGTAGGACTTAATCACCGCACGGCTCCCATAGAAATTCGGGAGAAATTGGCCTTCTTTGATAAAGAGCTGGAAAAGCCGCTCACTCAATTGCACCAGGCCGAGGGAATTCTGGAAAATTTTATTATTTCCACCTGCAACCGGGTAGAGGTTTACTCGGTGGTTTCTTCTACAGAGGAAGGAATCAGAACTGTTAAAGAGTTTCTTGCAACCTATCAGCAAGTGGAGATGTCTATTCTGGAAAAATATCTGTATGTTTATGAAGGAGATCAGGCGGTGGCCCATATTTTCAGAGTTGCTTCCAGTTTAGATTCGATGGTTTTGGGAGAGCCTCAGATTCTGGGCCAAATGAAAGCAGCTTATAAGATAGCCTGTGAAAGTAATACGACCCGTTTTTTCTTACATGCTCTGATGCATAAGGCTTTCAAGGTTGCAAAAGCTGTTCGCACAGAGACCGGAATTTCCAGGAATGCCGTATCGGTTAGTTTTGCTGCGGTCGAATTGGCCAAAAAAATATTTGGAAGCCTCCATGATAAGCAAGTCTTGATTATCGGAGCCGGTGAAATGGGTGAGCTGGCGGTACGCCACCTCATTTCAGAAGGGGTTCAAAGGGTTCTTGTAACCAATCGAACCTACGAGCGAGCGGTTGAGCTGGCTAAAGCCTTTCAAGGAACGGCTATTCCATTTGATCAGATATCAGAAGCTTTAATCACAATAGATATTGTCATCAGTTCTACCGGATCCCCCCATTATCTCTTAAAGTACGAGGATATCAAAGCGCTTCTTTCATTGAGGAAGAATCGTCCCATGTTCTTGATTGATATCGCGGTACCCCGAAATCTGGATCCGGATATTAATCAACTGGATAACGTTTATCTCTATGACATCGATGACCTGCAGGCGGTGGTAGAAGCCAATATTCGAGAGCGAGCCAAAGAGGCTCAACGGGCTGAAGAGATTATCCAGCAAGAAGTTCTTCAATTTTCCAAGTGGCTCAAAGCCCAGGACGTCGTTCCGACTATTAAAGCTCTACGGAAAAAGATTGAAACCATTAGCAGAACGGAACTGGAACGACGATTGCCGGGGCTGAAAAATCTTTCCCCAAAAGATCTGGAAAAAATCCAAATCATGGTCAATCTGATCACCAATAAAATTCTCCACGACCCTTTGGTAGCTTTGAAAAAACTCTCCTACACCGATGAAGGTTCCATTTATATTCAGGCAATTCAAAAGTTGTTTAATTTAGAGGTCGACGAGTGATAATTCATCCGTTGACCGTTGTCCATTGTTCATTGCAAATTCTTAATGGCGGTTTTAACCGTCTCTTTATAATGATTAAAGCGTTATTAACCATCTATGGACAATAGAGGACGGACAACGGACAATGAGCCGATGACCAAATCTGAAATATTATTTGCAGAAGCCCAAAAATATCTTCCCGGAGGAGTTAACAGTCCGGTAAGGGCCTTTAAGGCCGTTGGAGGAACCCCTCGATTTATCCAGCGGGCTCAGGGGTCTAAGATTTATGATGTAGACGGTAAGGAGTATATAGATTATGTAGGATCCTGGGGGCCTATGATTTTAGGGCATGCCCATCCCCAAATCGTTTCGGCCTTAAAGGAAGCCTGTGAACGGGGAACCAGCTATGGGGCTCCCACGGAACTGGAAGTTACTCTGGCCCGGATGGTGACCCAGGCGTTTCCTTCCATAGAGCTGGTTCGTATGGTTAACTCCGGAACCGAAGCGACCATGAGTGCCATTCGGTTGGCTCGAGGATTTACAGGTCGGGATAAAATCATCAAATTTGAGGCCTGTTATCACGGTCATTCCGATGGGTTACTGGTTAAGGCAGGATCGGGGGTTTTAACCTTAGGAATCCCGGATAGTCCGGGGGTACCGGTAGACTATGCGAAACACACCCTGACCGTTCCCTATAACAATCTGGATGCAGTCAAACAGGTAATCGAAGCCAATCGGGGTGAGATTGCGGCCGTTATTTTAGAACCCATTGCCGGAAATGTAGGAGTGATTCCACCGGCTAAGGGATTTTTAGAAGGTCTTCGAGAGTTAACTTTAGAGCATGGTATTGTCCTGATTTTTGATGAAGTCATTACAGGATTTCGGGTTGCCTGGGGGGGGGCGCAGGAGCTCTACGGAATCCAGGCAGACCTGACCTGTTTGGGAAAGATCATCGGAGGAGGACTCCCGGTTGGGGCGTATGGAGGGAAAAGGGAAATCATGGAAAAAGTAGCCCCTCTCGGTCCGGTTTATCAGGCGGGGACCCTCTCTGGCAATCCCCTGGCCATGACCGCCGGAATTGAAACCCTCAAGATTATTTCTCAACCCGGTTTTTATAAAGATCTGGAAGAAAAATCTGCCCGATTGGCTCAGGGTCTTCAAGAATGTGCAGCTAAGGCCGGAGTTCCTGTTTATACCACCCGGGTCGGTTCGATGATGTGCCTCTTTTTCACAGATACTCCGGTAACCAATTATGCCACGGCTAAAACTTCCGATACGAAAAGATATGCCAGATATTTCGGATTGATGCTGGAACATGGCATTTATTTTGCTCCCTCACAATTCGAAGCCGGTTTTGTCTCGGCGGCCCATACCGAGGAGGATATCGAGAAAACCCTCGCCGCTGCTACAGAGGTTTTTGAGAAATTATAAAAACAGGAGTCCAATTCCATGTCTTCCAAAACTTTACTCATCGAGAATGGCCTGTTGATAACTTTGGATGCCGAAAGACGGATTATTCCAAATGGAAGTGTTGCCATCGAAGGTAATAGAATTGTAGATGTAGGAAAGTCTGAAGAAATTCGGTGGAAATTTCAAGCAGACCGGGTTCTGGATGCCCGGGAAAAGGTTATTCTTCCGGGATTTGTCGACGCCCATGTTCATCTCTCCGAGCATATTATCCGAGGCTTAGTTCCGGATGATGCCCCTCTTCATGCCTGGCTCCCGGAGTGGCTTTTTCCGGTTTATTCCATCTTAACTCCCGAAGAGGAATACTACTCCGCCATGCTTGCCTTTATCGAGATGATCCGGACCGGAACCACAACTTTCTGTGAAGCCGGAACCCTTTTTGATGTGGAAAGTGTGGTACAGGCAGCAGAAGATATCGGTATTCGAGGGATTGTGGGACGCTGGACCTGGGATTTGCCCCAAACCCCCCTGCGAATGAGGCAGACAACGGAAGAAGCCTTGAAACAAAATGAAGCTCTGTTATCTCAAATTAATCGTAACAGGAATCACCCCAATGGCCGTGATTCCAGGATTTTAGCCTGGCCTATTATTCTGGGAATCGGAACCGTCTCCGATGAATTAATAAAGGGGGCCAAAAGCCTGGCGGATTCCTATGGAGTCGGTTTTAGCATGATGCATCTGGCCACAGATCCGGCTTCAGGCACCAAAGATACCGTTCCCGTCTCTCATTTGGAAGAGTTAGGAATTTTAGATAAAAATGTTAAACTCGTTCATATGGTTTATATCCAGGAAAAGGATCTAGAACTCCTCCAACAATACCAGGTGAGTGTGGTTCATTGTCCTACGGCTGCCTTGCGCCATATGAAGGGAATTACCCGATACGGTCGTTTCCCAGAAATGCTAGACAAAGGTATTTGTGTAGCCCTGGGGGGAGATAGCGGTAATGGTTCCAACCATTTTAATATGTGTCGGATCATGTACCTGGTGGCTACCCTCTATAAAGATAGTCGCATGGATGTGAACCAGATTCCCGCCGAAACCGCTCTAGAAATGGGCACTCTTCATGGAGCCAGAGCCTTGCTGATGCAAGATCAGGTCGGCTCTATCCAGGTAGGAAAAAAGGCCGACCTGGTTCTTTTTGATACCCGCCATGTCGAATGGCAACCCCTTCTTCACCCTATCAATAACCTGATTTATTCGGTGAGTGGACATAGTGTAGATACCGTGCTCATTGATGGGGAAATAGTTTTGGAAAGGGGGAAATTCACCAGAATCAACGAGGAAGAGATTTATTCAAGGGTCGACCAACTTTCCAAAAGGTTGGTGCAGAGGTCCGGACTCCAGGTCAAGATGAAATGGAAGGAAGTATAGAGAACCGGGATTTTACAAGATAACTTTATAGTCATCGGTTTAAAAAATGAACAGATTACTTCGGGTATTAGTTGTTGAGGATTCTGAGATTGATGTGGCTTTATTGATACAAGAGCTCCAACGGGGGGGTTATGAACCTGATTTTGAATGGGTAAATACGCCAGAAGCCATGAATACCGCGCTAAGTAAGCCGATCTGGGATGTAGTCATTGCCAATTGTTTTGTACCTGGATTTGATGTTTCTAACACATTAGCCCTTTTAAAGGAAAAAAAGCTTGATCTACCTCTTATTATTGTATCTGATGATACCCATGAGGGTCATGCCTTAGCCGTTATGAGAGCCGGAGCCCATGACTATCTTATAAAGAGTGAGCTGGCAAGGCTGGTTCCCGCTATTGAGCGGGAATTACGGGTGGTTCGTGAGCATCAAGCACACCGTAAGACAGAGCAGGCTCTTCACGAAAACGAGAACCGGTTTCGTGCGCTAATCCAGCACGTATCGGATATGGTTGCCATTCTGGATGCGAATGGAATCATCAAGTATAAAAGTCCCTCCGTTGAACGTATCCTCGGCTATAAACCTGAAGAGTTGGTTGGAAAGAACTTTCTTGAGTATATCCATCCAGAAGATGTTTCACCCTTTTCAGTCCTTTTGAGGCAGGAACCCGGACAATCTGGAAGGGTTACAGGTATTGAATTACGTTGTCGGGATCGAAACGGTTTGTGGCGCTGTCATTGCCAAGTTGATTATTGATATTGCCCACAGCCTGAAACTGAGGGTCATAGCCGAAGGTGTAGAAACAGAAGAGCAGTTAACCTTCCTACGAGCCCATCATTGTGATGAGATCCAGGGTTATCTTTTTAGCAAGCCTTTATCTGCGGGAGCGTTTACCCAGCTCCTCCGGGAAGGACGTCGCTTGATTTTGGATAAAAACTAGGGAGGAAAGTGGGGGAATTCCCGCACCTCCCTTCTCGTTCTGGTTTTATTTATCTACCCGATACTTTTCGATGACTTTTGGATTTAATTCGATTCCCAGGCCCGGTTTGTCAGACAGTATTACATTACCTTCTCTATTTACATCCAAAACATGATCCACGAGGTCTCCCATCAAAGGATGGGCCGGAAAGACCATTTCGGCAATGGTGGCATTGGGAATGGCTGCAAGGTAATGAAGGGATGCTGCCACGACCACAGCCGCTCCGTGGATATGGGGAGCTACGGGGAGATTCCAGGCACCAGCCAGGTGAGCAATTTTCATACATTCGGTGAGTCCTCCAGACCAGGCTATATCGGGTTGGACAAAGTGAACGGCTCCGGACGTAATGTAATCTTTAAAACTAAAACGCCCATAGCTACAAGTTTCATATCCGGCTATGGCTATATCCAACGCAGAGGCCACCTTTGCACTTCCCTGGATATCATCCGGGGAAACCGGTTCTTCAAACCAGTATAAATTATAAGGTTCCAATTTACGCCCCATTTGAATAGCCGTTGGAACATCCCAGGCCCCATTTGCATCAATCATCAGCAGAGTATCCTTTCCGATCGCCTCCCGAACGGCCCGGACGCGCTCGATGTCTTCTTCCAAAGTAACCTCGGCGACTCCCCGCGCAGGCATGACCCGCAAGGGATTAAATCCAACTTTTAGGCTAGAATTTCGTCCCACCTTCATTTTGACCGCCTTAAATCCATGCTTTATATATCCCTCAACTTCCTGAACCAATTCTTTAATCCCCTTCCCTTCGGCATAAAACCCACCTGTTGCATAGGCCGGGACTACTTTATTATAGCCACCCAGAAGCTTGTAAACGGGAAGCCCTGCAACCTTCCCTTTAATGTCCCACAACGCAATATCGATTCCACTGATTGCGGCAATAAGAATACCGCCTCGGGCATGCTTATACGATCGCTGGTGCATCCTCTCCCAAAGATATTCTATCTGAAGGGGATCTTCCCCTAAGATGTGATACTTGAGTTCCTCTTCAATAACAACCTTCGTAGAAATAAGAGGTCCTCCAAAATGGGCAGCTTCGCCGATTCCGGTTACTCCTTCGTCGGTTCGTACCTCTACCAACAGCGCAGGTTTTGTAGGCATGGCATAATTGGCATCATAAAGGGTCGTCGGTAAAGGATAATTCAAGGGAATGGTTACAACATCTGTAATTTTCATTGATCTCTCCTTTTATGATTTGATAGGGAAATAGCTTTAGTTTTGACCGTAAAGGGTATAAAAACCGCGGAGCACAGACGTCTCGCCTGCATAAAAACCAAAATAGTGCGGATCTTTGGTCCTTGTGACCCTTTCCAGTTTCTTATTTACTTCCTTACTTCTTGTCAACTAATTTTATACAACCATCGCTTTAGGATTTTCACGTTTTGTAGTGACCTGGAGATTATGACCGTTTAGGAAGGGATACAGACTCCACGTCCGAAAAACTTCTTGTTATCGCAGGGATCGGCTGGGATACAGTTATGAAGAAAATAGTTCGTTCTAACATCCTTGCCCATGGGGCAGATCTTCTGGTCTCTCTAACGACCTGGCGTGAGTGGTATCAGCGTTGCTCCAGCGTCATTTTCATCCCATATCTGGATCGCAACGTAATCAAAGGTTGAAGTACGATGGGATGCCCGGGGACAAGTCGCATTTTCCATTTTTGGCCTAGAGTAGCCAGAAGCATGATCCCTTCCATCCATGCAAAGGATTCCCCGATACACTGTCGGGGGCCTGCTCCGAAAGGAAAATAAGAGAACTTGGGTCTTTTAACCTGGGCTTCAGGGGTCCATCGTTCCGGGTCAAAAACAAAGGGGTCAGGGAAATAACGGGGGTCATGGTGCACGACGTATTGGCTCATCAGGATGATGGAGTTAGCCGGAATGACGTAGGGGCCGACCTCATAATCATTGAGAACGAGACGACTGATCACCCACGCAGGGGGATAAACCCGCATGGACTCAGAGAAAACCATCTCGGTATATTTCAACCGGGGAAGGTCCTCAACGGTGGGGGGCCGACCTCCTAAAACGGTGTCGAGTTCGGCATGAAACTTTGCCTCTACATGGGGATGTTGAGAAAGTAAATACCAGGTCCAGGTCAATGCATTGGCTGTTGTTTCATGACCGGCTAAAAAGAGGGTCATAAGCTCATCACGCAACTGCAGGTCCGTCATGCTTCCTCCATCCCCTTCCGTATCTTGAGCCAGCAGTAACATGGAGAGGAGGTCACCTTGATCTCCTCCATGGGCCCGACGCTCACGGATAATTCCGTAGATAACCCTGTCCAGGCATTCCCGCGCTTTGTAGAAACGGCGATTGCTGGGGAGAGGGAGTTTGTTGATCAACTCCGCAAAGGGAAGGGTAACCCGACTGAACAATTCAATAGCAATCGTCAAGGACTCCCGGATCTCTTGGGCTTCGGACTCGACATCGGCGTTAAACAAGGCCTTTGCAACAATGGTCATGGTCAGGTCCATCATCTCCTGCGCCACATCCAGGGTCATTCCGTCCTGCCAGCGCTCCCGCATCCGCACGCCGTAATCGGTCATAATCCTGGCATAAGTTGCGATTCGCTGGCGATGAAAGGCAGGTTGGGCGAGTCGCCGCTGACGACGATGAAACTCGCCTTCACTGGTTAAAAGACCCTCTCCTAACAGGTTCTTGGCCAATGCGAGCCTGGGACTTTTGGCAAAATTCCGATTGTGGGTAACCAGTACATCTTTGATATAATCCGGATGATTCAATAAAAAAACGGGTTGAGGTCCCATCTTAAAATAAACAATATCTCCGTATTTACGAGCTGCTTCTAACAGAAACCCCGTCGGATCACGACGAAAAGCCAACAGGAGATTGCCGGGAAATTTAGGTTTGGGACCTGGAGGATAAGAAATAGTTTTCATAACCTCGACTTCTTGTTACCTGTGGGAAAGAACTTTGTCACCCTTACAAGAGGACGATGGTTCTTTAGCCGGTAACAACTGGGACGGTTTATAGTACCACGAAGCCGCGTATCCATTTTTAAGCCAAGCCCTACAGGTATCTGTATCAATTTAGCAGGTGGAAGAAGAAACACCCCTTAATTCCCCCTACGCACCAGGATAAGAAGGTTAGCCGCAGTAAGGTGACCTGTTAATGACTCTTAATTCTTATGCAGGTAACAGGTTCTTCTTCCCCTCACCCCCGGCCCCTCTCCTACGCTGTGGGAGAGGGGAGCCGATAGATCTCCAGGTCAACTTCCCACAGGAGATTCAGTTAAGCCTTATCCTGGCGCGTAAGCCCCTGATTCCCCCTGGAGGGGGACTTCGGTAAGAACGACCCCTTACCCCCTGTCCCCTCTCCCAACTTGGGAGAGGAATTAAGGATGAGGGGGATAGAGGTGTTCAGACAGAAAAACATGATACCTGCTAAATGGTTACAGTTACACCCTACAGATAAAGCTTAAGAATGAAGCAAACGGGATTTACGTCTGAATAAAAATATACCACCGGCTTCTGTTTATATCATAAAATAAACGGTTTTTTGTAGAAAGATCAACTGCATAATAATACAGGCCTTTTTACTTTGCAAAGGGAAGGAAATTTTGGTTAGCTGGCATAAGATATGCTAAATTAAGGGTAAGGAGGTCGAGGAATTTTATGATTTCAGGATTATCTCGAAAGTTTTTACATTACCTGGCCGGTAATGAAACAGTCCGTCAGGTAATTACCAGCTATGGGATGACTCCGCAGTCCGGATTTGCTCGACGTTTTATTGCAGGGGAAACTCTGGAAGAAGCCCTCCAGGTGGTACGGGATCTGAACCAAAGGGGATTCCTGGCAACGTTAGATGCCCTGGGAGAAAATGTTACACAGGAAGTCGAAGCCAGACAGGCGGCCATGCGTTATATACAGGTTCTGGAAAAAATTGACGAGGTAAAAGCTGACTCCAATATCTCTCTGAAGTTAACTCAGATGGGATTAGATATTGATTGGAAGCTATGTTGGGATAATTTAACGGCTATTCTGGATAAGGCCCGGGCTTATCAGAACTTTGTAAGGATCGATATGGAGAGTTCTGCCTATACCCAACGCACACTGGATATGTACCGATTGCTTAGAGAGAAAGGGTATACCAACGTAGGAGTTGTCATTCAGGCTTATCTGTACCGAAGTGAAAAAGATGTGAAAGATCTCATTGCCCTAAAAGCCAGGGTTCGACTCTGTAAAGGAGCCTATAGCGAGCCGGGTCATATTGCTTTTCAAGATAAACGGGATGTAGACAAGAACTACGTGCACTTAATGAAGATGCTTTTAACCGAGGGAAATTATCCGGCCATTGCAACCCACGATGAAGCCATTATTCAGATAGCCAAAGAATTTACAAAGGCGAATCGAATTTCTCCTGAAAGATTTGAATTTCAGATGCTCTATGGAATTCGGCGCGATCTACAGGAAAAACTGGTGAAGGAAGGGTATAATCTTCGTATTTACATTCCCTTCGGCAAGGAATGGTTTCCCTATTTCATGAGAAGACTGGGTGAAAGACCTGCCAATGTGCAATTCTTGGTTACGAATATCTTGAGAGAGTTTGTGAAAGCCGGGTGAATGGAAGGTGTGGTCTTTCATCGGCGTTGAAGTACCTTTCGCATTCCCCAGTCCACCAGGCCTGGAAAAAGGGTATTCATGACTAACAGGGCTTTAGCGGAGGTTGAAAGAACCACTTCCCGTTTGCCTTTGATGGAGGCTTCTACAATGGCTTCGGCGACGGCTTTTGAGCTCATCATACCGAGACCTCTGGATTTATTGGGTATTTTACCATCGGTACCTGCATTTTCAAAAAAAGGGGTATCGGTAGAGGTGGGGCAGATCAAAATAACCTGGATTCCATGATCGGCCACCTCAGCGCGGAGGGATTCGGTCAAGCCCACCAGGGCAAATTTGCTGGCACAGTAAATGGCCAGGCCTGGAATTCCACGTTTTCCGGCTACGGAGGCTACATTGATGATCTGCCCGGATTTCTGCCGGATCATGGCAGGAAGGACCGCCTGAGTACAGTGGATGACCCCCCAGAAATTTACGGCCATGACCTTTTCCATGGCCTCCAGAGGCATATCTACCAGGGTTCCAAAGTAACCGATTCCGGCATTATTCACCAGGATGTCTATACGACCGAACCGGGCCAGGACAGTATTAACAGCGTCTTCCACAGCCGCACGCTGAGTTACATCTAGGGGAACAGGTAGAGCAAAACCTCCCTTCTGTTGGATAGTTGCTGCTACCTGTTGGAGCTTATCTTCTGAACGTGCGCAAAGAATCACCCGAGCTCCTCGCTGAGCCATTGCAATGGCCGTATCTTTTCCTATTCCAGAAGAAGCCCCGGTAATCAAAATAATTTTTTGATTGAGTTCCATGGATTTACTTCCATTTAATGGTACATCCGGCTGGTTGTGTCTCGGCGATGGGAACAGGTTTTCCTGCCAGTATGGCATCTAAAGCATCCCGAAGATAATGATGCTTAACCTTGGTGGGATCTTCGTGATTGTCATCGATCCGACCGTGATAACGTAAGATTCTCTCTTCATCGAAAACAAAAACTTCAGGAGTCCGTTCTGCACCGTAAGCTCTGGCAACCGATTGATCCTCGTCGTACAAATAAGGGAAGTTATATCCCTTTTCCTTGGCCCATTTCGCCGTGTTTTCAAAGCTATCTTCGGGAAACTTAACCGGATCGTTGGAGGTAATACCGACCAGGGTTACACCTTTATCGGCATAATCCTTTTGAATCTGTAAAAAGCGGGGTTCCCAAGCTCTGACATAGGGGCAGTGTACGCAAATAAACATCACCGTTACAATTTTCTTATCCTTGAAAGAATCCAACGAATAAGTTTTGTTGTCAACTCCCAACAGTTTGAAATCAGGTGCTTTATCTCCAATTTTTAAAGCCATGTCATCCTCCTCTTTTTTCTCCCCTCTTTTCCTTTTCGAGGTAAGGACCAGGGGTTTGGATTATTCCATATAACAGAGATCCGAAAACCTACTAATCCTAAATTAATAACATTGAAAACTCTGTCAAGCGCTTTTCCAAGGAAGGCTCAGGTACAGGTCTTCCACCCCTGAAAGAATGGGCTGCCTTCTACTCCTCAGGTTACCTCCCGGCACGGAAATGGTAAAACTGATTGCGGTTTTTGTAACCAGGTAATTTACCATGCCCTGCTTACCGGCTTACGGCGTCTTAGGACTTGTAATGGTCAAGACATAGTTGGTAAAGTAAGTATGAACTACCCGCTTGACCTCTTCCGGGGTGACGGCCCGAATTCGTTGGGCATAGTTATCCTTAAAGTTATAACCCAGACCGGCCAATTCATTGATGGCTGCCTCACGGGCCTGATCTACATTGGTTTCCTGTTCCAGTCCATAAGCAATAATAGCTTCACTTTTAGCCCGTTCCAATTCCTCGGGATCTATGGGATCTTCTTTGATCTTTCTGATAGTCTCCAGGATAATTTGAACGACCTCCTGGACTTTATCCGGTTGGGTGGCGGCATAAATAGCGAAGAATCCCGGAATGAAGCCGGCGAAATTGTAGGCATGAACGACGTAAACCAATTGTTTGCCTCGTAGTTCGGTATGGAGCCAACCGCTGGGATATCCAATTCCCGAAATAATTGCATCGACCACCGTCATGGGATCCCGATCCTTCACATTTCGAATATCCATACCCCGATATCCGAGATAGACCACTGCAACCGTTTTTTCCGTAGTTTTATGGGCTTCCCGGTTTTTATCCAGAGGAGGTTCCGGAGGCACCTCAGGAAATTTTAAAGATGGATTTTTCTCGAAGTTTGAAAATTCTCGTTTGACCGCCTCTTCCGCATGATGTGGGTCGATATCTCCAAAAATGGCCAGGACCATGTTATTGGGAACACAGAATGTCCGGTAAAACTCCTGAAGGTCTTGACGGGTAAGTCGGCCGACCGTTTCTTCGGATCCAAGGGCTAAATAACGATAGGGACTCTTTACAAAAAAGTTTTGCCTAAAAAAAGCTTCGGATTCGGACTCCCAGTTCTCATCAATTCGCTTGATATCGGCCAGGAGAATCTTTCGGAGTTTTTCCATTTCCTCCACAGGGAAAGAGGAATTTTGAATTACATCGGCAAATACTTCTAAAGCCGGATCAAAATCTGAACTTAAAATCAGGGCCGAAATTGAAAAAGTATTATTACCCGAACTCGCTTCGATACTTCCCCCTATAGAGTCAAAGAAACTGGCAATATCCAACGCGGTGCGGGTCTTCGTTCCTTTTAACAGCATTTCGGCCATAAAATTCGAGATTCCATTGTTTTTTTCATTTTCAACCAGCAAACCGCCTTTAAAATAAGCCTGCAAAGATATCAAGGGAACACCGGGATTGCGTTTGATCAGCAAGGTCATTCCATTATCCAGGACTATCTTCTTAATGGGAGATGGCGTCGGTTTCTCCTCGGGTTTTTTCGAGGTTGCCGATTCAGAAGGTTTAGATTTGGGGACGATCCTAGTGATACAGAGATTATCGTCGAAAAAGTATTTATTCACCACCCGGCGAATATCCTCTGCGGTTACTTTTTGGATGTTTTCTACATATTTCTGGCTAAAATTAGGGTCTAAGGCCCCTAGCATATTGATTCCCAGGTCCGTAGCCTGGCCTTCAACGGTCTGCAAGCCGAAAATATAATCGCTGATCTTTTGCTTTTTTGCTTTTTGGAGTTCTGTTTCTGTGACCAACTCGGTTTTTAGTCGATAAAGTTCGCTCAGAATGGCTTTTTGGGCTTCTTCTAAATGGGCAGGATCCAGGGAAATGCTGATCATGAAGTTTCCAGGTCGATAATGAGGGGTATACGAGGCCGTAGAAAGAGAATAAACCAGTTGCTGTTCTCCCTTGATTTTTCTAACGAGTCGAGAGCTTTCCCCATGAGAGAGGATAAAGTCTAACACATCCAGGGGATACAGATCGGGATGGAGAAGATTAACCGTGCGAAAATCCATCCGAACCAGGGCTACCTGAACATCCATTTCTTTAACCATAAGCCGTTTGCTGACCTGAGGGGGTTCCTCAGGAAGGGTAATCGGCGGAAGGGACCGTCTTTCAAAGTTCTGGAAGGCTTTCTTAATCTTTTCCAAAACCTCATCTTTATTAAAATCTCCCACGGCAACTACAATCATATTATCCGGAGAATACATCCTTTTGTAGTATTTAATCACATCGTCTCGGGTCAGTTTTTGAAGGATCTCCTTATATCCGATAATGGGATATTTCTCAGGATGAACACGAAACATATTAGCCGATGCTAAATCGTAGAGGACACTTTCGGGATCATTTTCATCTTGTTCCAACTCCCGCTGAACGACTCCCCATTCTCGATTGAATTCGTTCTCCGGGAATGTGCTGTTTTGCATCCAATCGGCCATCAATTCGATGACGGTATCGAAATGATCGGTGGAGGTTGTAATAAAAAACGCAGTATGATCTTTAGTGGTATAAGCGTTGGCGTTTCCACCGATAGAATCCAAAATCTGTCGGGTCTCATCTTCGCTTCGGGTGGTCGTGCTTCCGCCGGCGATAAGGTGCTCGAATAGATGGGAAATACCTGCTCCCACATATTCTTGTTCGTAGATGCTTCCCGTGCGTACATAAATCCGCATGGTAGCTACCGGAGCAGTATGGTTCTCTTTAAGGATGACGGTAAGTCCGTTATCCAACGTAATAGGAGTAACCGGTGTGAACTTAAGTAGCTCCTGGGCAAAGGAATAGGGGGTTAAAAACAGTAAACAAAGGACTATAAACAATAAAAAAAGGGAGGTTTTATTTTTCATATAATTAGAACCGCTAAGACGTAAGGACCTGGAGACATCCTACAGATTGTCCGGCCTCTATATCTTGTTCCCGACATCCTGGCGGTTAAACTACTCCAGACTCTAAGATAATTAATTGACCTTGATCCCCATCTACCCGAGCCTTCACCCCTATAGGGAGGGTTAAATTATCCACGGAAGTGTGCCCGGAAGGGAATCCAAAGAGGATAGGAACCTGGATATCCTGCAAAACTTCGGAGAGAACCTCTTCTAGAAGGAATCCTTCTTCGGCCGAAGGATGACAGCGTTTCATTTCTCCAAAGACAATGGCAGCGACCCGTTGGAGTTTTCCGGCATTTTTCAAGTGGGTCAACATGCGATCGATCCGGTAAGGAGGTTCGTCAATATCTTCGAGAAATAAAATTTTATCCTGGAGGTCCGGTTCATAACAGGTTCCTAAACTATGAATGAGAATAGACAAACACCCCCCCAGGAGGGTTCCTTCGGCACAACCCTTTCTTAAAACTTTAAGATTGACCGGGTCTATCTTCACTGGTTCAAAATCGGTTCCTTCAGAGGAAGTAAGAGCAGCAAGAAGGGAGGCTCTGGTCTTATCTGTAGGGGATTTATATAAATCAATGGTAACCATGGGTCCATGGAAAGTAACCAGGGAGCATCTTTTATAAAGATAGAGGAGAAAAGAGGTAATGTCACTGTATCCCACAAAAATTTTAGGATTCTGTTTGATGAGGTCTTCATCGATAAATGCTAAAGTCCTGGCGGAGCCATATCCTCCCCGAGCACAAAAGATAGCTCGAATCTCCGGATCTGCAAATGCTCGATTAACCTCTTCACCACGACGTCGATCATCTCCGGCCAGGTATCTAAAAGATTCCAAAATGGAAGGCTCATACTTGACCCGGAATCCCATCTCCTTCAAGACGCCTTCGCCTTGCTCAAGGCGTTCTTTGTCCACAGGACCGGCAGGGGCAATAATCCCAACGGTATCACCTTCTTTGAGTGCTTTCGGCTTTAAAACTTTTGGATAGTCAATAACCGGAACCTCCCTTTAAAATAACCTGGGATAGGATTCAAAAATAGAATACCTTCGTATAAGAGTATAAGACTGAACCGGATAGAATGCAATGAATCGGGTTTTAACATGTTTTCTATTTGACAAAACCGTAGGCGGTCGTTATAAAAACGTTATGCGACTTCTTGAATATGAATCTAAAAAAATATTTCAGCATCATGGTATCCGAATTCCCAGAGGCGTTTTAATAACTTCCCCCGAAGAGATTCAAGAGGAGGGGGATTTGGTTTTAAAGGCTCAAATTCCATCTGGAGGAAGAGGTAAAGCGGGAGGAGTGATCTTTGCTTCTGGCCGGACCGAGGCAAAAAGCCTGGCCAATCGCCTATTAGGAAATCGGATACGGGGACACGAAGTACGTCAACTTTTAATCGAAGAAAAACTTCCCCTGGAACGGGAATACTACCTGGGAGTTACTTACGATACAACGGCTAAGACCCCCCTTGTTTTATTTAGCGCAGGAGGTGGAGTGGATATTGAAGAGCTTGCAAAGGTAGAACGGGAAAAGATTATCACCCGGGCCTTTAAATTGACCCGGGGTTTCCTGGAGCATCAGGCCCGAGAGGTGGTGGCTAAAGCCGGAATCAAAGGAAAGGAGCTTTTACAGGTTTCAGAAGTTTTATTCAAGCTGGTCGAGATATTCATCCGCTATGATACCACCCTGGCCGAGATCAATCCATTGGGTAGAACGAGCCAGGGGGAAGTGTTGGCTTTGGATGGTCATTTGGAAATTGAGGAAGATGCCCTTTACCGTCATCCGGAGTTGGAACAGGTCTTCGGAATCCCACGGCGGGATATTGGAGTCCGACAGGCCACAGAGTTTGAAAGGGAGGCGGCCAGAATCGATAGTCTGGATCACCGGGGGGTTGCCGGACGGATGATCGAGTTTGAGGGAGAATTAGGTCTTATTATCGGAGGAGGAGGGGCCAGTCTAACTGCCTTTGATGCTATCCGAAACCATGGAGGAAAGCCCGCCAATTATTGTGAAATCGGTGGAAATCCCAGTGTCCGAAAAGTCTGTGAGTTGACCAAGCTGATTCTTTCCAAGCCTGGAGTTAAACAGATAGCGGTTATCATGAACGTGGTGAGCAATACTCGAGTTGATTTAGTGGCCCGGGGTGTGATTAAAGGAGTTATAGAATCTGGCCGTCTCCCTTCCGAAGCCATTGCCGTTTTTAGAGTCCCGGGTTCTTGGGAAAGAGAAGGGTTTAAAATTCTCGAGAAATACGGCGTGCCTTACTGTGATCGAACTGTTTCCATTGATGAAGCAGCCCGGCGTGCGGTTATGAGAGTAAAAGGGGAAAAGTCAAAGGTGAAAGGGTAAAAATCCACTTTACCCCTTCACCTTTGGTCTTTCACCCTGTTGCAGGTGTGATTTTAGCCGACGAAAATACCCGCCTGATTGTTCAAGGTATTACAGGTAGGGAAGCGGCTACCTTCACGAAGAATCTTCTGGATTATGGCTCGAAAGTGGTAGCCGGTGTGACTCCGGGTAAAGGGGGTCTTGAGGTCTACGGAGTACCCGTTTATGATACCGTCCAGGAAGCCCTGGAGAGGTCTGAACAAAGGGAAAATTTGAAGAGAACGCAATTTGCCTCTATCATCTCTGTCCCTCCTTCGGTTGCCAGGAGTGCCGCCTTTGAAGCCCTGGATCATGATATTAAACTCCTGGTGATTGTAACCGAACGGATTCCCCGGAAAGATGTTATCGAGATGGTAGAATATGCAGAGGAAAAGGGAGCCCGGATTATCGGACCTAACTCTTTAGGACTCATTTCCCCCCATCGAATCAAAATCGGTATGATTGGAGGGCCTGCTGAAGATGTTCGAAAGGCTTATTCCCCGGGGCCTATAGGGGTTATGTCTAGAAGTGGTGGGATGACCACCGAGATTGCAAATCTACTGACCCTTCATGGGATCGGTCAAAGTACCTGTGTGAGTATCGGTGGGGATCCTGTGGTAGGATCTAACTTCCTGGATTTGCTCCCGCTGTTTGAAAAAGACCCGGAAACCCGAGGAGTCGTTATCTTCTGTGAACCGGGCGGAACGGCTGAAGAAAGGTTAGCCGAGTACGTCCTCGAACATAGGGTTTCGCTGCCGATCGTGGCTTTTGTAGCTGGACGTTTTGTCGATGAGATGCCGGGAGTTCGATTCGGACATGCTGCTGTAATCGTGGAAGGAACCCGAGGAAGTACTCGATCCAAGATTGAAAAGTTTAAGGAGGCCGGAATTCTCGTGGCAGAGCATCTCTCTGAGATTGTTCCTCTGATAAGGGGTTTTTTAGGTTCTTAATGGAAGTTCCAGAATAACCAGGGCTTCACAGAAGCGGCCTGGTTTAGAGTAAAGCGTACCTTCCAACCTGTCCCCAGGCAGGCAACACGGTTAAAGTTCAGGGGTCCTTAATTTAACTTTACCTAAACCTTTAAATATGGCGGATAAACCTGATAAATCTGGAAAAAAGAAAAAACATGGTGGAGAAGGTCGACGTATGGGTCTTTTCATAAGTTTGATTTGGACCCTCCTCATATTACTCCTATACGTTTTGCCCAGGATGGAAGGTTCCTATTACCGGTTCTTGAGGTTGAATCTGCTGGATATCATTGAGGCCTATACCCTCAATTTCAGGTTTCAAGTACGAGGTCCCCGAATGCCTACCGATCATATCCTCATTGTTGCCGTGGATGAAAAAACCCATGATCGATTAGGGAGGTGGCAATCTACCGGAAGAGCCTGG
This sequence comes from bacterium, assembly GCA_030550175.1. Classification (GTDB taxonomy): domain Bacteria; phylum Moduliflexota; class Moduliflexia; order Moduliflexales; family JAUQPW01; genus JAUQPW01. Next base: position 23,893 of record JAUQPW010000009.1, on the reverse strand, counting down.
ACTGCGGATTTTATCCGTATCCTGACTCAGGGAGGTGCACGGGTTATTGGATTCGATGTAAGTTTCTCGACCACCGGTGAAAATACGGCCCTCCAGGCTATTCAATCCCTTAAAGCGGATTACCTTTCAAAGACAGGAAGTAATGCGGATCCTGATTATTTAAAACATCTCCAGGAGTTAGAAACCGATCTCGACTACGATGCCAGACTGGAAGAGGCTCTCAAGAGTTTCGGTAATGCCATTTTAGGGACCTATTATCTCTCGGCAAACGATGCCCGACAGATTACACCTGAGCAATCTGAAGCCAATCAGCAGCTTATCTCCCGTACCAGGTACGGAATCCTACGCTATCGCTCGGCCATACGTCCTCCTCTAAAGCTCGAGCGTGGAGTGGAAGCAGAGCTTAATATTCCCAGATTTTCCAATGCAGCGAAAAGCTTCGGACATTTTAATGTATTTCCAGACGTGGATGGGAATCGTAGATGGGTCCCCTTACTGATGGAGTATAAAGGAAATTATTATCCTTCTCTGGATTTAGAAATAGCTCGCTTTGCGCTGGATCCCAACGCTTCACAGCCTATTATTTATATCCGTGAAACTACAGAGGGAAGGTACGGCGAAGTAGATAGTATTCTACTGAAAGATATTCTCATACCGGTAGATGAGCAGGCCCGGCTTCTGATCAATTATTACGGACCCGAAGGGATGTTTCGTTACTACTCTCTGGCCGATGTTATTCTCTGTGAGCGTATTACCGGAAAGCCCCTGGATTCGCGTTGTGAAAAGGAAATTCGTCCTGAAAATGTGAAAGATAAAATTGTCCTGCTGGGATGGACCGGGGATATCAGCCAGGATTTACATCCTACCCCTTTTCAGGCCAAGTTTCCCGGGGTTGAGATCCATGCCACTGTTATTGAAAATATTCTTCAAAGGGATTTTCTAACCCGACCTGGAATCGCCATTGCCGTGGATGGTCTGGTTATTTTATGTGTGGGTTTCTTAATCGGTTTTCTCCTCCCCAGATTAAGATTAGTGACCGGAATTGCCCTGACCCTGTTTTGTATAACCCTTTTGGCCGGGTTCGTTTATGGAGCATTTATTTATTCAAAGGTTTGGTTAAACTTTACCTATCCTTTTCTATTGATAGCCATCAGTTATACGAGTCTTACTTCGTATAAATACTTTTCAGAAGAGCGTCGTAAAAGGGAAATCCGAAACGCCTTCCAACACTATGTATCCCCGGCCGTTGTGGATGAGCTCCTGGAAGACGTTGAAAGGCTTAAATTGGGCGGTGAACGAAAATATCTGACGGTTCTATTCTCGGATATTCGCGGATTTACTTCCATGTCTGAGAAGCTGGATGCAGAAAAACTAGTTCATTTTCTCAACGGATATCTCACTCCTATGACCGATATCGTCATGGACTATAAAGGGACTCTGGATAAATACATGGGGGATGCCATCATGGCTTTTTTTGGTGCCCCTTTACCCCAAGAAGATCATGCCGTTCGAGCCTGTAAAACTGCCCTCGATATGATGGCTAAATTAAGAGAAATGCGGATCCAATGGAAAACCCAAGGATATCCGTTTCTGGATATTGGAATCGGGATCAATTCCGGTGAAGTAGTTGTAGGAAATATGGGCTCCCATAGTCGGTTCGATTATACCATCATTGGAGATCAGGTCAATTTAGCTTCTCGGCTGGAAGGGGTCAATAAACTGTATGGAACCAATATTGTCCTGAGTGAGAATACCTATAAACTTATTAAAGACCATCCTTTTGTTGTACGGGAGTTAGATCGAATCACGGTCAAAGGAAAGATAGAACCCGTCACCATCTATGAATTAATCGGAGAGGGGATTCCTTCTCCGGAGGTCCAGGATTTTATTCATACCTTTGAGGCCGGTTTAAAGGAATATCGAAACCAGAACTGGGATCAGGCTATCTTCTGTTTTGAGAAGGCTTTAAAGATAAAAACGGAAGACAAAGCCTGTAAACTTTTCCTGGAACATTGTCAGAATTATAAGTTAAATCCACCGCCTCCCCATTGGGATGGGGTCCATGAAATAAAAGAAAAATAACAGATTTGCTTTAAAAAGAATAATCTTGCAGGTAACCGTAGATAGGGTTTTAAAATTCAGAAAAGCTTCATCTCCTTCAGGCTTGCGTAGTTCCCATCTCCGATGATGATATGATCCAGAACCTCAATTCCCATCAGTTTTCCGGCTTCGGCCAATCGTCGGGTGATTTCGATGTCCTCTCCACTTGGGGAAGGGTCTCCGGAAGGATGATTGTGGAGAAGGATGAGGGCACTGGCCATGTGGGTTACCGCTACGTTAAAAACATCCCGGGGATGGACAATGGAAGCGTTCAAGGTTCCTCGAGAGATTACCACATCTTTAACAAGCTTATTCTTGGTATCCAGAACCGCTACGACGAACTCTTCTTTTTTGAGCAGGCTCATTCGATTTTTAAAGTACTGAACCACATCCTGGGGTCTTTTGATGACAGGTTTTGGTTCCCCACCGGATAAGGCCACACGATTTCCCAGTTCAAAGGCGCTCTTGATCTGGCAGGCCTTAGCAGGACCTACTCCGGGAAGTTTACACAGTTCTTCAAAACTCGCTTTAGCCAATTCTTTCAGGCTTCCAAAATGATTCAGGAGTTGCGTAGCCAGTTCCAGCGCCGTGTAAGTCCTTCCACCTGCTTTATATCCGGTCGAAAGAATAATGGCCAGGAGCTCGTGGTTGGAGAGGGCTTCCGGTCCGAAACTCGCCAGCCGCTCTCGAGGCCTTTCATCTTCAGGCATTTCTTTGATCGTAAAGCGATATTCCATAGGATACACGCTTACCTGTATTTAACGGTCCCAGATACTTTAAATCAACTCGGATCGAAGGAATCCATATGTTTTATTTCATAAAAGAATTTTCCTGTCAAGTATTTCTCTCAGAAACTCAAGTTTCAGGATAAGATCAGCTCTGTGAAAGCAGGCCTGTATCGGCGAAGTCTCAGGGCTAAGCAACCCATGAACCGGCCTGGTGAAATTTGAACTTTTCCCAGGCAGGCCCTTGACAGGGATAAAGGGAAATCATAGGATGGTAAAACGAAAGAACCTTTGGAGGACCCTTTACTTTAAAACGAAGGAAAAAATGTTCAGCCTTAAGGGTATCTGGAATATCCTCAAACCTTACTTACCTGCTAAAGCTCTGCCGATTGTTACTTTCCTCTACCGAAGGTGTTATATGAAACTGCTTTGTCGGTATATGGGTTTGTGGGATCGGCGATATCTCCGACCGGTCTGCCGGGCAGACCGGCAGGCCGTATTTGCTCCTATCCCTCCGGCATCTTTACGATATCGCGTGCACGGAGACCCCTATATTAAAAGCTTCTTAGAGGTAGGTAAACGGTGTAGTCAGGATATTGAGGCCGCTCTCTTAAGAATAGGTAAAAATTTGAATTCCTTTCAAGATATTCTGGATTTTGGTTGCGGTTGTGGTCGTACCCTCCTCTGGTTTGCAGATCGTTCCTTATCCGCCCATTTTTATGGAACAGATATCGACCGAGAAGCCATCGCCTGGTGCCACCATAACCTTCGTTTTGTCAGTTTTAGCCTTAACCATCCCCTGCCACCTCTGGAGTATGCTTCGGAGAAATTTGATTTTGTTTATGCAATATCCGTCTTTACCCATCTCAATGAAGATTATCAGTTTTGCTGGTTACAGGAACTCCGTCGGGTAATGAAATTTGAAGGCATCCTCCTTTTAACCGTTCACGGTTATCATTTCTGGAAGAATCTTCCCGGGGAGGAAGTGAACAAAATAGAAAAAGCCGGTTTTGTTTTTAAAACCTTAAATAACTGGAAGGGTATATTCCCGGATTGGTATCAAACGGCTTATCATACACAGAGATATATTCTTGATAAGTATCCGGCGTATTTCGATATATTGGATTACATTCCCGGGGGATTGAATGACCATCAAGATATCGTCCTGCTTCAGAAAAGATAAATCTCCTGCACTGATACCTTCTCCCCCTGAAATCGTCATGACTCTTTGGGAACCACCCGACATTACTTGGCTTCCAGCAAAACCTGCTCCACAATGGAGCTTAAAACCCCTTCCAGAGATTTCTGATCCCTGGACTCTACAACAATAGCGCCTGCCTTTTTAACGCCTTCAAAAACGCTAGCATTCACATCGAAGGCAATGAGAAACACATCAACATCTGCCGTTAGAACCTGCCGATTGTTTCGATCATGTTTGATGGCATCAACGGCCAGTTCCGGAGGAACCCCTCGATTATTTTCCCCATCGGTCATTACCAGAATTGCCTTGGTTTCGACTCCCGATTTGAGGATCTCTTTAAATGCCAGGAGGATGGCATCCCCGATAGCAGTATTGCCCGATGGTTGTAAGGGCTGGATCATCCTTTCCAGTTTATTTTGGTCGAATGTCTCCAGGGGTTGTAAGAGATTCACACGGTGATCGAAGGAGCAAAGTCCCACCTCGACTTTCTTTTCTGGATGGGATTGGACATAGGAGGCTATTTGGGTAAAAACCTTCCGCATGGCCTCTTTACTGATATCGATTTTCTTTTTGTTCTCTATCCACCCTCCCATGCTTCCAGAAATATCCAGACAGAAAAACAGACCCAGCGTATCCTTCTGGAGGGTGTCGGAAGTCGGTAGAGAAACCTCAGACAGATCAATCTGATAGGGTGTCGGGGTAGGCCCAACGGCCTGAACTTTGGACTCATTGGGTTTAGGAGTTGGTGTTTCTGAGGGTTTTTGAGGGGAAGGGGTTTGTTCACATCCCATTAGGAGTCCTATATATCCCCACAAAAGGAGCATTATGAGACCAGGTTGTTGAAATCGTAAGGCTTTCACAGATTTTATTTTTCCATAAGCGGTCGATGGGAGGGGTCTTCCAACATCGCCTGCATCTCTTCGGCAATTTCTGATGAGATTCGGAGTTGTTGACTCAAGTCTGCTATTTTATCGCTTACATCGGATCCGAGTAAACTAGAAACAGCCTCCTGGCTGGCCTTATCCTGAATCCTTGAGGAGATGGCCAGATCCCTCAGGTGAAGAATTTGATCTTCGATCAAACCGAGCTGCGCTTCCATTTCTCGTATCTTCGAGTTCACCTTTTTTTTAAGTTCCAGACGTTGCTGCTGCAGGGTTAAACGCTCGGATAAAGCAGTACGAACCCGGGTGTTGGTTTCCTGTTTAAGCATCTCCTCCAGCCTGCTGATTTCATCGGTGATCGCTTCCTCGGACATGTAACGGGCGGCTTCTTCAACCTTTCTTAGAAGAACCAGCCTCTTAATAAAATCCAGGGAAAGCTCATCAAAATTGATTTGTTCTTGATATTCTTGATCGGTTAATTGCTTTTTTACCTGCTCAATATAGGCGACTACCCGCATGTACCAGGCTTTGTCCTTATCCGGAAGCAACTTTAATAAATTTTCCTTTTCTTTCTCCAGAGCTGTTACCCTTTGTTGTTCCAACTTGTCTTTAAAGAGTTGATCAAACCAGGTTAATCCTAAAACCTCTCCGATAGGAAGAATGGCAAAAGCCCAGGGCGTATAAAGAGCCCCGGCCAGACCGATCACCCCCCGGATCATCCAAAAATAGGGATCCTTGAGTAAGATGGAATATTTTTCTTTGAGATCTTTGAGGGCCGGCGACATAAAACAGCCTCTTCTCCAACCCCTTATTCCAGGGTAAATAACTGGACTTCCACCCGACGATTTTCTTCTGGCTGTGCACCGGGTAATGGCTCATCCCAACCCCGTCCTTCCGTGTCGATTCGCTTCGGGTCTATCGGATAGTTTTTAAGCAGGGTAGCTTTTACAGATTCAGCGCGTTGCTTGGACATTTCAATAGCCCGTACCGCTTGCTTACGATAAAAGGCCTCTCCTTTCTGTTTAAACTCTTCAACCTTGGTGTTATCCAGATGTCCTCTCAAAAGTAAATAAGATCCCGGCGAGATTTTGAGTAGAGTTGCTAGGTCTTTTAGTGCCTGTTGGTTCGTGGGATTCGTCAGGTCCAGAGTACTCGTGTTCGGATCAAAGTAAAACCGAATTTGCTTGGTCAACAAAGGGTTCCTTTCCAGGGCCTCGGCTTTCTCCATACTTTTAATCGGAGCCAGTTCAACGGTTTGTCCCTGGAAAAGTCCTTCCCGGGCGAGTTCTTCCAAATACGTTTTATTGACTAACTTCTCCGGTGCCACAACATCTTTAATCACTTCTTTCCCATAGGCGTATACCGCCGAATAATATAACTCATTAAAACTTCCGATTTGCCCAGGCTCCGAAGAAAAAAATAACATATTCTCGGCATGATTCGATAGATGAACGTCTTGTAGGGATTCCCGTAGCTCTTCCAGACCCATATTAAAAGCCTTTGCAACAACCGGTAAAGTATTTTCCGGATCTTTACGAATCATCTCCACACCCATCAAGATTCCTTCCACCAGCCCCTTCATAATCTTCGGGTTCTGTCGAGCAAATCCGGCATTTACAATCAAAATATCTGCAACGACCAACAGGTTCCGATTCGAGGTCAATAGCTTTATCTTATCCGGATAGGCCTTGGGGACTTCGATGGTTTTCGGGGACCAGGTTACCGCCCCACTAATCATCTGATCTCCCTTCTCCACACTTTCTACAAAGGCATCGGCTGCATCAAAGGCCGTTTCTGTGAAGAGCAAATTAACCCGTTCCGGGTCTATGGAATCTTTCAATCCCTTCAGGGGTTTAACCTGTAATCCGGCTTCCTGGGCTAAAAATCGAATGAAAAAGTCTGACTCTGTAAATTGGGCTACCGTGAGGACTTTCCCTTTAAGCTGGTTGATACTGTTGATTTCCTTTCGGGTCAGAATTCCATCTCCTCCCCGGGAAAAGTCCAATTGTATCGGAACCTCTACCTTTAGCTGGTTTGCGTACAGGGCTAATACATCCACCGTGGTTGCACTGATGGCATTTTTCCCACTATTAATTGCCTGCCAGGCCTCGGCTTCAGCTTCACTGATTGCAATCTTAAGTTTAAATCCATGCTTTCTGAAGAAATAGGAATCTGGATTGGGATTAAGTCCTCCATTGGCTACAATCAGAGGAGCATAACCCGGCCAGACACTAAGCTCAACATCTACCGTGTCTCCCTGGGGTTTATAATCCCCAGGAGGACCCAGACGGGGAAGTTCTTTGTTAGCCACGATCTTGCCTTGCTCCAAAGAAACAGGCGCTTTCTCTTCAGAAGTCCCTTTAGTTTTATTAAGATTCTGGATAAGCTCCGGGTAAAATTTGTTAATAATCAGAAAGCCCGCGATTATCAGACAAATTAAAGTAATAAGAAATTTCTTTAACATCTTTGTCCGTTCCTTTCTAAGGAATTTAGTATAATTATACCCTACCTGCCGATAGAGTCAAGATATAATACCCGGTTAGATTGAAATATTCTCTAAAACCCACCCGGTTCGTCCGGAGCCGGCCATGCAGTTGACTTAGCGTAAACTTGATGTTAAATCACGGTTTTGAGATAGTTGAAGAGTATCTCCTTTACCCGTTCCCTTGAAAAAAACATCAATCGTTTTCTTTGGGCCTGGATAATGGATCCTCGTAAAGTCGGGTCGGTTACGAGCAGTTGGATCATCTCGGCTATTTCTTCATAACGCTTTTCGTTGATAAGGATTCCAGAAGATCCAAGGGTGAAGGGGACTGCCGTGGAGCGGTAAGCTAAAATGGGAAGATCGAAAACCATACTTTCCAGCAAAGGCACACAAAATCCTTCATGTTCGCTCAGGCATAAGAATACCTGGGATACTTTATAAAAAGCTACCAACTCTTCTAAGGAGACGTGTCCGACAAAGTGAACTTCGGATAGTTGAAGCTTTTTCACCAGGCCTTGTAAAAATTGAAGGTACTTTTCCATGCCTTTATATTTACCGACCAACAACAGTCGCGAGGAAGGATAAATATATTTCTGATAAAAGTAGAAAGTTTTGATAAGATCTTCGTGTTTTTTATTGGGCGAGACCCGTCCAACAAAGAGAAGATTAACGGTTTTCTCCGCGCTGGCTGTTTCAGGGCCGAACTTTTTCAAAACCGCGGGATCCGGAGGGACTTTATATTTATCGAAATCGACGAGTAAAGGGAGTACTCCGGTCTTCTTAAACCCATAGGCTTCCAGTTCCCTGCGATTAAATTCCGAATCTCCCAGGGCCAGATCCGTACAGTCCGCAAGAAGCTTGATCTCGTGACGACCGGTTACGGTCATCTGCACCAGTTCCGGATAGTAGCCTTCAAAAAAGTGGGGAGGGGTAATATTGTGATAGATAAGAATTTTCTTCCCTTGAGCTTCCTGGAAGGCATAGGTAATAGGAGAAGGGACTGCAAAATGGTAGATGTGGACGGTATCCGGAGCATTGTAAGTTTTAAACTCCCTAAAATCTATCACCTTATTCCGAAGGTGGTCGTCAATATGAATCCCCAGGATATGATTTTCGATCCCTATCTCCGAAAGGGCTTTACTTATCTCAAAGGCGCTATCTCCTACGGCATCACCACTGTGGACAGACGGGAGAAGTTGGATAATCATGCTACTACAGGAATGCAAGACGTGGGGATTTTTAAGACACACGGAGAGAAAACTAACCCCCTGCGTCTTTCAACCCACTACCTGCTGGATATACTTTCTGAGTATCTCTTCAAGTCTGGATTTATGGAAGAAAGCCAGTCGTTGCGTCTGAGATTCGATTACTTTTCTCCTGAGGTTGGAATCTTCCACCAGGAGATGGATCATTTCGGCAATTTCTTCGTATTTTTTGGAGTTAACGAGGATACCTGAATTGCCCAGGGTGTAGGGAATACTTCCTGCCTTGTAGGCGATTATGGGAATTTTAAAATACATGGACTCGACCAGGGGAACACAAAATCCCTCGTGTTCACTCATACAGAGGAATACATGGGCGATATGGTAATAAGCCAGTAACTCCTCGAACTGAACCTTCCCGGTGAAATAAACATCGTCCAGTTTTAGCCTTCTGATCAGCTCTTCCAGCATAAAGTCATATCTCTCAATACCGTTGAGTCCTACCAGGAAGAGCCGGGATTTGGGGTTGATATATTTTTTATAAAAATAAAAAGCCAGGAGAACATCCTCCTGTCTTTTGTTGGGGATGATCCGGCCTACAAAAAGCAGGTTAACATAATCATCCCGGTACTTTTCCACGATGGATAGCCTGGGAAGGGTCTTGTATTTCTCGAAATCAATGATAATCGGTAAGACTCCGGTTGACTTAAAACCCATTTCCTCCAGTTCTAATCGGTTAAACTCGGAGTCTCCTAAAGCCAGTTGACAGACCTCTCGATAATCTCTTAGTTCCTCCCGACCTCTTTTAAGAACTTCGTAGGTGAAATCTTCAAATCCCCTCAAAAATTCCGGAGGTGTAATGTTATGATAGATCAGGATCTTTTTATCGGGTAATGTCCGGACCAGTTTTGAGACGGGAGATCCTACCGAGAAATGATAAATCAGCAGGTTATCCGGCGAGCTATACTTCTTGTATTGAAGGTAAGGTTTCGCAAATGGACGCATCTCTCGATGGATATCATCGGCAAAGATGTGAGAAGTGTATCCCCATCTATGAAGAATCTCCTGAATTTCCAAAGTATGATTCCCGATGGCATCTCCAGAAGTTAGACAAGGAAGGATTTGATGAATCTGTCTCATTACCGCAGCCACCGATTCATGGGCAGTAGAGGGTGGGCAAGAAAGCTTCTCATCAGGGAATTTCCCATTCTTACTTTTAAAGGCAACAGTTTTTGTTCTTGAAAGCTTTCACAATCCATGGTCTACTACCCCCTAGCCTTTAACAGCCATAATCAACTTAAGATACTTTTCTTCAACGGTATCCCAGGTATAATTGGTGCGTACATACCGACGTCCGTATTCACCCATTTTTACTCGAAGTTCGGGTTGAGAGAGGAGCAGATCCAGGCAAAGGCTGAATTCTCCATAGTTGGTGTAATAGAGTCCTCCCTGACTTCGTAAACAATGGCCTACCAGAACCTCAGAGCAACCATTCACCAATACCGGTGTTCCAACGGACCAGGATTCAAGTACACTCAAAGACAGGCTTTCGTACTCAGAAGGGTTGACTAAAACCCTGGCCTGTTCCATAAGCTTATATTTTGCCCTTTGCCCCACATAGCCCACATGGAAGATTTGAGGGTGTTTCGGAATTTGCATGAAATTATTTCCCGCTAAAACCAGTTTTATGTTCCTGCCGGTATCCGCTACATAGCGGATGAAATAATCCAGAAGCTCTTTGCAACCTTTCATGACGTCAATCCTTCCCATGTAGAGAATATAAGGATCCGTTATGGAGAGACTCTCGAACCTATCAACGCCGGAATCTTCCATTTCAGAAACCCCGCTTCCCACAACCTCGCTGGGAATATGGGTATTACCAAATACTCGCTGGACTAAACGTTTTTCCTCTTCTGTATTGTAAATGATGGCCCTGGGAAGGTGAAAAATCGGTTTAAAGATGTCAAGATAGAGGTGAGGTTCGTCATGGGCGGTTGGAACTAAGAGGCTTTTATCCGGAACGATTTGAATTCCCATGTAAGTGGTAAAGTAACTGTAAGTAAAGAAGATAAATAGGTCATATTCTTCTCGGGATTCTTTAAGATATCTTATTAAATCAAAGGTAAGCGGCCCCTGGAGCCACATCCATTCTATCTGGTCTGGTAGAGAAGGTTTTTGGTTTGCAATACGTTTTCGAACAAACGTATTGAATCGGTTCATATCTCGGGGCGGATGGGTTGAAAACCTGCGGACGAGGACCCCATTAACCTCCACCGGACCCGATGGATAATAATCCTTCCAGGTCAGGTAATCTACTGCACAAGTTGTCAAAACCTCTACCTGGAAGTACTTTTTCATCTGTTCTGCAATGGAACGACAGAGACTTTCAGAGCCACCCTGCACCTCCAGACCGTATCTTTGGACAACAAAGGCGATTTTCATAGCGAAGCCATCGGAACCCAGAGAATCCAGAGTTATTAAAAATTTTTATAGGAAACCTCCAACTCCTCTGAATCCTGATAGCTTAAATCTTACGTTTCAGCTCTTCCATCTCTTGCAAGAGTTTTTCCTGCTTTTCTTTGAGTTCCTTATTTTCCTGTGCCAATCGAGAAAGTTCATCCATCAGGACCGAAGCGAATCGAACGGAGGCGGCATTGAACTCGGTTTGTCGGATAACAAAGGGATGGGCAATAAATCGAAAGATACGAAATCCTATTTTTTTTAAAGCAACGATAAAAGGTCCCAGAATCCTGCGGTGGGAGGTGATTAAGGCCGCACTAGTTGCTACCTCCCAGTTATGGTGCAAACGTCGCAAATGCAGTGCCAGCTCTCCATAGGATCCTTCTTTCTGGGGCGAGATTTGGTTTTTCAGTTCGCTCACTTCCCGGATCTCTTCATCGGTATAGACTCCGGCCTTTTTTTTCTCCAAGACCCGCTCCTGGATTTGCTTCATGATCTTTGCTACATCTATATCTTCCGTGTTAATCGAAAAGGTATCCATAATAATTAGTTTTCTCACCCAAAGTGCTGATTCGTTCTTTCACGAAACAGCGGATGGTTCTACCGATCAATGGACGTAGTAAATCAAAATTACCGTGGTTAGCATCCATAAGATCACATCAATGAGCATCGGCTTATCTGTCAACAAAACTAAGGAAGGATCTCCCCCCTCCTCTCGTTTATGAATCAGGTAAAGATAGCGAAAGATCCCGTAAAGTACAAAGGGGATCGTCAGATTCATATAAGGGGTATGCAATTTTTCTTTGGTCTCGGGGGCCATGGTATATAGGGAATAGGCCATCACCGTTGAAGCCGTTACCACTGCAATCATTTGATCTAAAAGCTCCGGACTGTACTCTTCTAGAATCTTTCGATGATTCAGGGCTCCGTCTCCTAAAAGGACCAACTCGTGCCTTCGCTTTCCCAGACCCAGGAAAAGGGCCAGAAGGATGGTACAGATAAAAAGCCAGGGAGAAATTACCACCTGAATGACTACCGCTCCAGCAACCGCTCTTAAAACAAATCCAATGGAATTAATCAACACATCCAGAATGACCGTGTGTTTAAAATAAAACGAGTACAGAGTTGAAAGAATTAAATAAAGTACGGCGATATAGCCAAAATTGGGGTTAAGCATAAAAGAAATCAGAAGAGAGCCCGGGATCAGAAAGATCAAGGCGAAAATGGCCGAAGAAATTGTAAGTTCCCCCGAAGCAAGGGGCCTTTTAGATTTCAAGGGATGATTTTTATCCCTCTCCAGATCTTTTATATCATTGATAATATAAACGGCTCCAGATAGAAGGCAGAAGACAACAAAAGCAGCAAAGGTTTTTGCAAATAAGGGAGGCTTAAATAAATTCAGGGAGAAAATAAGACCTGCAAAGATGATAAGGTTTTTCGTCCACTGCTTGGGACGCATGGTCTTTAGAATGGCTTTTAGAGTAGTTAAGTCGGTTCGTTTTGTTTTGACCGTAATCACGGGTTATCTCCCCATTTTCAATAAAAACTCTTATGTCCGAAGACTATGGCAATAAGCCGACCGGTGTCAAGTAAAAAGTGCTTGACGGATACCAGTTTAAAAGGTATACCTCTTCAAATTAAAAATAATATCGAGTCTGTCATCGTGGGTAACGGCAGATGCGAAATAAAACAATCTGTTGGTTAGGGGTAGAAGCGAAGAGATCGCTCCATCCCTCCCCTGAGGCTTCGGCTTGTAGTTTTCTCCGTCCTGAGAGATTCATCCCTGACCTGGAAAAGTGTTACTTTCCTGGGAGACAGAAGAATTTATAAATACCTGAGCCATGGAAATTGAAAAAACGAAGAATTCCTTCCTTCGTGAAGAGGCCTGGTGTATAAGCTTGCTTGGTGTAGCTTTTTTGGCGCTATCCATCTGGAGTTGGCGTAAATGGCCGGATATCCTGGTGGATTTTGGGCACGAACTCTATATTCCCTGGCAGCTTTCACAAGGAAAGGTATTGTATCGGGACATATTTTGGTATTTTGGTCCCCTTCCCTCTTACCTCAACGCCCTCTGGTTCCGTCTCTTTGGGGTTTCCCTGACAACATTGATAATCTGTAATCTGATCATTCTGGCTGGAATTACCCTTTTGATCTACCGGATTTTCAAAGTCATGTTTAACTACTTTATAGCAACCTTATGTGGTCTGGTTTTTCTTTTTATCTTTGCCTTTTCCCAGTATGTTCCCAATGGGAATTATAATTTTGTTTGTCCCTATTCCCATGCCCTCACCCACGGAACTGCCTTGACGGTGGTGATGATTTTCTTCTTTATCCGTTACCTGCTTGAGCGACAATCGGGTTTCATAGGAGGGGCCGGGTTATGTCTGGGGTTAGTTATCTTAACCAAGCCGGAGGTGGGTCTGGCAGCCCTTGCAACGGCAGAGCTTGGGCTGGTACTGATCGGTAACCTTACCCAGGCTCCGAAGACTCAAGTCTTAAAAGTAGTTCTTGTATTCCATGCGGTGGCCCTGTTACCTTCTCTGTTGTTCTTTATTTTTTTCTCCCGGTATATGTCCGTGGGTGAGGCAGTTCGTGCAACGGCCGGGGCCTGGACGTCCCTGGCGGGAAGTCCGGTTCTCAGTCGTACCTTTTATCTCAGGAGCTCCGGACTGGATCAGCCTGGGTCCAATTTCTTTCTCATGTTAAAGGTATTGGGAGGGATGATCCTCTGGATAGGGAGCTGCCTGATAGCCGACAGGAGTCTGCGTCCGTTATGGATCCATCGAACAGTTCCGGTTATTCTCCTCGGTGTTGGTCTTGGCGGTTTACTCATGGCAAAACCCGGGCTGATACCCTGGTTTAGCATAGGTCGGACGCTTCCACCGATCACTTTAGTAGTGGGAGCAGTCTGTACCATCCTTTGTTTGAGGAAGCATACCAGGCCCGATGTTAAAATCCGGATGGGCTCGATGGCCCTGTGGGCCATGTTTGCCTTTGTACTTCTGTGGAAAATCATTCTAAATGCCCGCTTGTTCAATTATGGCTTTGTCCTTGCCATGCCGGCTACCCTTCTACTGGTAGCCTCGCTTCTCGGTCTTCTTCCAGAGTTACTTGGCAAGAAATACAGGCCAGGAGATCTCTTTCAGGGTCTGATAATAGCTTTAATCGTAGCCGGAATAGTTTTTCATTTTCAGGTATCGAATAAATTTTATCGTTACAAAGATTTTGCCGTGGGAGAAAATGGAGATACCATCCTGACCTATGGCCCCCGGGTGGATCTTACCGGAGTTGCAATGGCACAGGCACTCCAACGGATTGAAGAGTTGATACCCCGTGAGATAGGATTTGTAGCACTTCCAGAAGGTGTGATGCTAAACTATTTATCCCGCAGGATAAGTCCAACCCGATATATCTACAACATGCCCATAGGTCTTGAAATGAACGGTGGAAGCGAACAGGTTCTGGAATCCTTTAAGACCCATCCCCCGCAGTTTATTATTCTTGTCCACAGCGATAGCAATGAGCATGGTGTGGGATATTTTGGTAGGGATCCCAACTTTGGAAAGCCCATCCTGGATTGGGTGAAGAGTTCCTACATCCCTTTAGAACGGATCTTTTATGAGCCGCTTACAGATCATCATTTTGGAATTAAGATTTTAAAAAAGATGGACGCTTCCTGAATGGGAGCGTTAATTTAGATTTATAAGGTGAGACGCTTACTTCGGTCCTGTTGAGGGTTTACCTGAGGGTTGCTAAAAAAACAGAGTCTTGCGCCCAAGGTGAACAGGTAAAAGGCCTGTGGAGTGGATGCCTGATAAAAAACAGGCGTTTTTTGACGGATAGATTCAGTATGGAGTATGATCTCAGGCGTTTTATAGAAAAACTAAGTCAGATGGAGGGATATCGGCAGATCTTGACCTATCACCATTTCATCCCGCCCCAAAAGGCCCGGTATCGGGATATAGTTCAGACGCTCCATCCTGATTTACGTAAAGCCCTTAAGGAGGAGGGAATTCACTCGTTTTACAGCCATCAAGCCGAAGCTATAGAACAGATAAAGTCTGGTCGACATATTGTGATAGGTACTCCTACGGCCAGCGGTAAAACCCTGGTTTATAATGTTCCTGTTTTTCAGAGGATTTTAAGTAATCCGACCACGCGGGCTTTGTTTATTTTTCCCCTGAAAGCCTTAGAACAAGATCAGCTCAAAATCATTCGAAACCTAAGTAATCGGCTGGGGGGAGTTATAAAAGCAGAGATTTACGACGGAGATACCCCGGCTTATCAGCGAGAGAAGATCCGATCTCAACTTCCTCATATTTTGCTAACCACACCGGATATGCTCCATCTGGGAATCCTGGCATATCATTACAAATGGAGAGAGTTCTTTAGCAATCTGCGGTATGTGGTGGTCGATGAGCTTCATACCTACAAAGGTGTTTTTGGCTCCCATGTTCTCCATGTTTTCAGGAGGTTTAATCGAATTTGCCGTTACTATCAAACTTATCCTCAATTTATTTCCGCTTCAGCGACCATAGCTAACGCCGATGAATTGGCCGAGCAACTCTTCGGTAGCTCCTTTGAGGTCATTTTGGAAAGTGGAGCCCCTCGTCGAGGTAAGCATTTTCTGTTTTTAAATCCCACTTTCAGCAGCCCTTATACCGAGGCTGCCAGGTTAATGGTTCTGGCCCTTAAAGCCGGGCTTAAAACCATTGTTTTTACCAAGGCCCGCAAAATTACCGAGCTTATCTATACCTGGATTCTTCAATCCCATCCGGAACTTCGGGATAAAATCAGTTCCTACCGGGCGGGATTCCTACCTGAGGAGCGCCGGGAGATCGAACAAAAACTCTTTCGAGGAGAACTCATAGGGGTTATTTCTACCAGTGCGCTGGAAATGGGGATTGATATCGGCGGTCTGGATTGTTGCATTCTGGTGGGGTATCCCGGTAGCATAGTCAGTACCTGGCAGCGTAGTGGACGAGTAGGTCGTGGTGATAACGAAGCCCTTATCGTTTTATTGGCCCTTCCCGATGCTTTAGACCAATACTTCATGCATCATCCGGAAGATTTCTTCCATCGAAGTTATGAAAAAGCCATTGTGGATCCAGATAATGAGATTATTTTAAAATCTCACCTTCTCTGTGCTGCTGCCGAGCTTCCCATTCAAGGTGGAGAAGCTTTCTATCAAAATAAGAAAGTCCAACAAGCCCTGTCCGATTTGGTTAGAGAGGGAAAACTCCTCCAGAGTGAAACGGAGGCTAAATGGTTTTCTTCCTCCAAAAATCCCCATCGATGGGTCGATATTCGATCCATTGGAGAAGGTTATGTGATCCTTTCGGCAAAAGATCGAAAAATCATCGGGCACGTCAACGGAGGTCGAGTTTTTAGCGAATGCCATGAGGGAGCTATTTATCTCCATCGGGCTCAACAATATCGGGTCATTCGCCTGGACCTGGGTCAAAAGAATATCTATGTAGAACCTGTGAATGTAGATTATTTCACAAAGCCATTGGGAGAGAAAGATACCCAAATCTTGAGTTGTGATCAAAGTAAGTCGGTTGCCAATTTTTTCGTGCGTGAAGGTCGGTTAAAAGTAACCGAACGGATCATAGGGTATGAGAAACGTCGAATCTTCGGACAGGACCTCCTGAGTACACACCCCCTGGATTTACCACCCCAGAGTTTTGAAACCCGCGGGTTTTGGATTGAGATCAAAGATCCCCTGGTGGAGATGGTGAAACGGCAAATGCTCCATTTTATGGGAGGGATTCATGCCGTAGAGCATGCGGCCATTTCCCTTTTTCCCCTGTTTGCCATCTGTGATCGAAATGATATCGGCGGTATCAGCTATGCCTATCATCCCCAAGTCGGCAAGTCGGCCATTTTTATTTATGATGGTTACCCGGGAGGAATTGGATTAACCCGTCGGGGTTACGAGATGATCGAAGAGTTTTTGAGCCGTACCCTGCTGGCCATTCAAGAGTGCCCTTGTGAAGAAGGATGTCCCTCGTGTATCCATTCTCCCAAATGTGGAAATGGGAATAAACCTTTAGATAAGCAGGCGGCTGTGCAGATTCTAAAAGCCCTGATGGCTAAACAGGAAGTGGGAGGCAAGGGATCAGGGCCTACTCTGCAAGGGAGTGAATTAAAGGGTCGAGATCCTTTCCCTTCTGAGCCGGTGGAGAAACAGAGTGGGAATGCCTATCAACCGGAACCCCCACAAAAAAATCTGCCCGGGAAAAGAGAACGAGAGGTCGTAAAGGAGATGGTGAATTACAGAGAAGGCCTGGAGCAAAAAAGAGAGAGGAACCGGTTAATTACAGCTACCTCCTGGCCTTTATCTTCTGCTCCTCGCATAATCTATTTCGATATCGAGACCCAGCGGAGTGCCGAGGAGGTAGGAGGCTGGCAGAACAAGCATCTTATGGGGCTGGCGATTGGGGCTATCTATGACAGCCTGGAGGAACAGTTTTATTGGTATACCGAAGCCCAGGTTCCGCAACTGGTTGAAAGGCTAAAAAAAGCCGATCTCATCGTAGGATTTAATATCAAAAATTTTGACTATGCGGTGCTCCAGGCTTATACCTCCTTTGATTTTAACCAACTTCCTACGCTGGATATCTTAGAAGAGATTTATAAAAAGTTCAAATTTCGATTATCTTTAGGGGATTTATGCGAAAAGACCTTGAACCAGGGTAAGTTAGGAGCTGGATTACAGACGGTGCAGTGGTTTAAGGAAGGAAAATTGGATAAGGTTATCGAGCATTGCCGTCGGGATGTTGAATTAACTCGAGATCTTTTTCAGTACGGAATGGAAAAAGGATATCTTCTGTATGAAGATAAGGAAAAGGGGTTGATGCGATTAGCCGTGGAATGGTCTGGATACGTGGTTTAGCCTTCAAGGAGAAATTTAAAAGTTTTCCTTGAATTCCCCGGCTATTTTGAAATATTCTTTTCCTCAGACAACTTCTGAATTGTAAGGGGACAGACCATACAAAATCCGGTTAATCTGTTTGTTCTTACCCTCCCCCTCGCTCCCCTCTCCTGAAGCTTCAGGAGAGGAGGAAGGGGGATGAAGCGTATAAACGCCAGGATAAGGATAAAGAGCCCGATCAGGGGCGAATGGTTGGTAGCCCCCGACGAAAGTCGAGGGATTCTGAATTTTTTCAAGCTCCCTGGCCGTGTTCCATTAAACAGGTCGCCCCGCTGGGGCTTAGAGGAGGATAAGATCCTGTTTCCTCCGGCTTAGGTCAGGGGCTATTAACAGGTTGCCCCACTGGGGCTAATCTTCTTATCCTGGCGTGTATAGGGATGAAACGGGAGTGAAGGTCTGAGTAGCTATCTTTGAATAAGGTGACATTAAATGGGTTATACGACCCCTTCCATGGGAAGGGTCGTATCACTTCTACAGATATGTTCAAATTAAAGAGCTTTGGTTTATTCATTTTAATTTTTATGGCAGGAGTTTTATCGACTGAGATTCTTTATGCCGATGGAGCCATTCAGAATGTAAAGCTTTCCAAAGAAGGTGACACGACTCGGGTTGACTTCGAACAACGCATCTATAATACAGATAGCTATGTTTTTCAAATTGTTATAGAATGGGGAATAAAGAATCGGGCAAAGCCCGAACTTCATAATTTGCTTATAGACCGGTGTATGCCGGTCGGGAACTATAAATTAAGTGATAAAGTTGTGGGGGCGGAAGTTGAGAAAGTCTCCATTTATTTTGACCCAAGACCTGAAAGCTGTTCTGCTGAGTAATTATTTATGTTTTTTCTCACCTAATCCCTTAACCCAATACGCGCCAGGATAGGCTGAAAAGCCCCGTCAGGGGCGAACCGTGGGTAACCCCTGATGTAAGTCGGAGGATTCAAAAATTCAGAATTTTTTCAAGCTCCCCGGCAGCACCTTGTTAAGCAGGTTGCCCCGCTGGGGCTTAAAGGAGGATAGGATCTTGTTTCCCCTGGCTTACGTTAGAGGCTATCGAGAAGTTGCCCCGCCGGGGCTAACCTTTTTATCCCGGTGCCTATACACCTTACCCCTCTTCCCATGTTGGGAAGTGGGAACTGGCAGATTGCCTGAGTTCCGACTCTCCCCTTCCCTCCCGGAAGCGTCAGGGTCTTCCCTTCTCAGGATGACTGAACCAACCTGTTGGTTATTATTTTCGGACGAAACCTTACCAGTTTTGTTCATCCTAAGCGGGTCGAATTTCTGCTCAATTTGGTGGGGCATTCGTAGTAGTTAAGGACAAACGACCTAAATTACTCTCAAAAAGGCCTGCTCCAAATCCTACTATATTTACGATTACTCCAATCTTATTTTAATCGTCTATTTAAGCATAGAGACGCAATACCTTGCGTCTCTACGTCCAGGGATAGGGGGAAATATTTAATAAAGATGTCGAATAAATAAAAATTATATTAATAAACCCTGTTACCTGCCGGCAGGCAGTTCAAATTCGAAAATCTTAAAGTTAAACAGAAGGAGGGTAGTGGAAAAAGAGTATTTAGGGCACCTCCACGATATCTTTTTGCATAGGAGCCAGGATGGCCAGTAGTTCGCTCTTTTCTTTTTCAGGCACGTTGAATTTATTCAGGGCTGCGACCAGGTCTTCAACCAAAGCATTAAATTCCGCGGTGGTAATTCCCATTCCGGCATGGGCCGCTTTCATACTTAGACCGGTATATTTCTGTGGACCGCCGGTTGCCTCCCCGATTTGATTGATAAGGTTGGTTCTAAATCTTTGAGCCCGCTCACCGGTGGTTCTTGCAAATCTCTTATTGATCCGCTCATCTGCAAGGACGTTGGCAATAAATTGATCTACCACTGCCGTAATAGCAGGCTCTCCTCCCAGACGCTCGTAAAGGGACTTCTGCGCCATTTGCTGATTACCCATGGGCTTTTGGGTTTCCGCAGCCGGCTTTTCCGTCATCGTCCCCTGATCCTTCATCTCCCTTTTAGTACAGCTTAATAAGGTAAAGACCAATCCGATTATCAGAAATATTCCCAAAAATCTCAGTCGTTTCATGGCTTACGCTCCTTTTATCTGTAAGGTTAGCCCGATGTCTACCTCTCCTTTGGACTCCGGACTAACACATGAGAATTTTTAAAATGGAATTTCACTCCTTTTCATCTCGTAAAAGTAATACGAATCGAAATCGATTTTAGATTTCTGCTTCGTTGTTTTTTGTTTTACCAAAAGCCTGCCTGGAGACCCGGCCACTTTCCTTAACAGATACTTCATCCCTCCTAATTTCCTTGACGGATCTGTCCTTGAAGCTTAAAATGAATCTTGTCTGAAAACTTTTTATTCTTTTCATAAGATTTTGAAAGGAGATTCTCACATGAAAACACCCTGGGATATGTACATGAAGGTCGGGATTGTTCATCCTATGGCATTTCCGGAGACCCTTCGACAAGAAGGTCCTGTTTTTGAAACCATCCGGCGGATTGCAGAAGATGAATTCTTTGGCGCGATTGATATTGTGGGTGCTAAGGATGAGAAGGTTCGAAAGGAAGTCGGAGTCCTTTTGAAATATAGTCGCCTTCAAGTCAATTTCGCGGCTCAATCTGTTCTCCTTCCCCTCAAAGGAGATTTGAATGCAGAGGATCCAGAAGCTAGAAAAAGAGCCATTCAGATAGTTAAAGAATGTGTAGACCATGCCGTGGATCTCAATGCGAGTAGCTTATCCATTTTGAGTGGTTATGACCCGGGTCCGAACAAACGGAAGAAAGCCATGGAACTTTTAATCGATTCCATTAAGCAAATCTGTTACTATGCCCGAGAAAGAGCTGGAATTCCTGTGGCCCTCAAAATTTTCGACCGTGAGATTGAGAAAAAATCCCTCATTGGGCCGGTTGATGAGGCTAAAAAACTCGCAGAAGCTATACGGCAAGATTATCCAGATTTTGGATTGATTCATGATCTCAGCCATCTCCCCCTGCTAGGGGAAGATCCGGCCAAGGTACTTCCCGTTATTAAGGACTATCTGGTAGCCATGCACATGGGGAATTGTGTTCTGGACAAATCCAATCCCTTGTATGGAGATCAACATCCCCTGTTCGGCGTTCCCGGCGGTGTCAACGATGTAGAGGAGTTAAGAAACTATCTTAAAACCCTTTTTGAGATCGGTTTCCTAAGGGGAAAAGTACGACGTTTTGTAGGTTTTGAGATCAAACCCCATGCCGGAGTTACTTCCGAGATGGTGATTGCCAACGCCAAACGTACTTTGACCGAAGCCTGGGCCGGACTGGAAATAAGTCAACTTTGTGTTTTTACCGAAGAAAAGGAAAATCTCATCAACATTGCCCATCAGATTAGCAAAGAACAGTGAACAATTTGCAATGAGCAAGTGTTTATCCTCTAGGATACATGGTTCATTGTTGATTGTTCATAGCCTGTGAAAGCGTTTATCGAATCAACCCTTGATAAAACGGCTTATCAGCCTATGAAACCCGAGGTTTTAGCCGAGCTTCGGCGAATCCTCGGTCCGGACCTGGTCCATACGGCTCCAGAAGTTCTCGTCTGTCATTCCTATGATTCTCAAGATTACAGTGCGATGCCGGAGGTAGTGGTGGAGCCTACTTCTGCGCAGCAAGTCTCTGAAATTGTTAAGCTGGCCAATCATTATAAAATTCCCATTACTCCCTTTGCTGCTTCTACAGGAAGAACCGGCGGGTCTGTACCCATCTTCGGAGGGATCGTCCTCTCTACCCGACGGATGAATCGCATCTTAAAAGTAGAGGTAGGAAATCGACTGGCCATTATCCAACCCCATGTTATCAACGATCACCTGAATCAGGAGGTGGCGAAATATGGGTTATATTTTCCTCCAGATCCTTCCAGTAAAGGCGTCTCAACCGTTGGCGGTAATATTGCGGAATGTGCTGGAGGTCCCCATTGCTTAAAGTATGGCGTTACCCGAGATTATGTTCAAGGGTTAGAGGTAGTCCTACCCAATGGGGAGATTGTAGACACAGGCCCCTTTGGTACCCGAGACTATGCCAGTTCTGCTTTGATCGGTCTGGTTACTGGTTGTGAGGGAACTCTGGCCGTTATTACCAAAGCTTATATTAAGTTAATTCCCCTCCCTAAAGTTTATCGTACCATGCTGGTTGGGTTTGATGATCTGACCGCTATGGCCAGGACGCTGACCGGAGTTTTTTATTCCGGGATCTTGCCGGCCGTCATGGAATTTATCGATAATGCGGCCATTCGTTGTGTGGAGGCTTACCTGCATGCCGGACTGCCTGTAGAGGCTGAATCTCTCCTCCTTATTGAGACGGACGGAGATTCTATCTCCACGGAAATCGAATTTAACCGAATCCTGGATATTTGTAAAAATAACGGTGCCACCAGCATTCAAATAGCAGAAACCAAGGAACGGCGAGATCAATTGTGGCTTGCCAGACGTTCCCTCAATGCGGCTATTATGCGATATAAACCGGTTAAAATCGCCGAAGATATTGCCGTTCCCAGAGGAGCCTTACTGGAAATGCTGGAAGGCACAAAGAAAATAGCAGAACAATATCGGGTCCATGTGGTCAACTATGGCCATGCCGGAGATGGAAATATCCATGTCAACATTATGCTGGAGAATGATCCTGAGGAGATTAAACGGGGTGAGGAGGCTATCGATGAGATCTTTCGACTGACCCTTCGATTGAACGGAACTTGCTCCGGCGAACATGGAATCGGTATTACCAAACGAAAATACTGTTCCTGGGAATTCCAGGGAGCCAGTTATACCATCCAGTTGGCCATCCGAGATACCTTCGATCCGAATCATATCATGAATCCGGGAAAGATTTTTGAATAGAGGCCGGGGACTAGAGACCGGAGACTTGTCTTATTATCTTTCGGCCTCTAGCCTGCAGTCTCACAGATATGACAAAAATTGGTTTCATCGGTTTAGGGATCATGGGAAAGCCCATGGCCCGGAATCTTATGAAGGCAGGATTTCCTCTCGTTGTTCATAACCGTAGTAGAGGACCGGTGGAAGAGTTAATGAAGGAAGGTGCAGAGGCTGCTTATTCTCCCAAGGAGGTCGCCCAAAAAGCTGAAGTAGTTATTACCATGCTGCCGGACTCACCCGATGTAGAAAAGGTCATTTTGGGAGAAAATGGGGTTCTAGAGGGTGCTAAAGCCGGTACCATCCTCATTGATATGAGTTCCATCTCTCCCGTTGTTTCACAAAGAATAGCTGCTGAGGTCGCAAAAAAAGGAGTTAAGATGTTAGACGCTCCGGTCAGTGGAGGTGAAACGGGGGCTATTAGCGGAACCCTGGCCATCATGGTGGGGGGGGATCAAGAAGTTTTTGATAAATGCCTGGATATATTTAAGGCCATGGGAAAGAGTATAGTACGGGTTGGCAGCATAGGAGCGGGAGGTTTTACCAAACTGGCCAATCAGATCATCGCGGCCATCAATTTAGAGGCCCTCGGAGAAGCTTTTGTCCTGGGAGTCAAAGCAGGAGTAGACCCTAATTTAATATTTCAGGCCATCCGAGGTGGCCTTGCCGGTAGCAACATGATGGAATCTCGAATCCCAGCTATTATGGAACGAAACTTTAAGCCGGGGTTTAAATTGAAACTCCATCTCAAAGATCTTAATAATGCTTTATCAGCAGCCAAAGATTTAGGCGTTCCCCTCCCCATTACCAGCCTGGTTCAACAAATGATGCTGGCTCTAACCACTCGAGGTTTGGGAGAAGACGATAACGGCTCGCTGGTCAAACTTCTGGAAGACTTTGCGAAGACCGAGATAAAGAAAAAGTCTTAGAAGTACTTAAAGGAGAGTATGGGAGTGGGGGAGTATGGGAGGATGGGGGTAT
>JAUQPW010000008.1:34136-84978 GCA_030550175.1 bacterium | reverse complement strand
ACCTCCTTTTATAGGATAGTTAAAAGCAGAAAATGGTTCCACAGTTTTTGGATAACTTCTTACTACACGAGCACAAAATACACACACAAGTATACTTTTTTACCTCTTCTTGGAATTATTTATCATTTTATGATCAATCAGTACAGTATCCGCCCAAAACCCGGGGGCACCAGCACCTGTCCTTGCTCAAAAACGATTTGACCTCGAAGGGTTACGCGTCGGACCCTTCCGCAGACTCTCCAGTCTTGAAAGGGAGACCAGCGGCATTTGGTTTTAAGTTCGGAGCCTTGGATAAAATAGCTTTCCTGGAGATCAACTTCTGTGGATGTGGCCGGATCTTGTTGAATCTTAAAAATACGAGAGGGGTTCAGGAAGGTTAACTCAACCAGACGCTCCAGGGTCAATCGTTTTTCAGATACGGCCGTTAAGAGAAGGGGAAGTGTGGTTTCTAAACCCGGGACCCCAAACGGGGGTTGAGGACTTTGCTTTTCAGCCAGGGTATGGGGGGCATGATCCGAAGCAACCAGGTCAATGACTGCCAGGTTTTCCCACAGTGCCTCTTGATCTCGTTTAGATGGCAGAGGGGGTTTCATAATACCAAATCCACCGAGATTTTTAACATCCTCTTGGGTTAAAAACAGGTGATGGGGGGTTACTTCGCAGGTAACAAGAAAGCCCTGCTCTTTTGCCTTCTTAATAAGCTCGATTTCAGATTTTTGGCTGATATGACAAAAATGAACCGGCTTTCGGTATAAATAGCTTAAAGCCAGTACCATGGCAACCTTAACCCCTTCGGCATGGACCAGAATAGGTTTCTGACCGGGCCAGTGTTGAAAAATATTTAGAATTGCTTCGAGATCCTCTATGAGCAGGGGACCTGTTGTTTGATCCAGGTAGAGCTTTAAGCCTTTTACTTTGGCTTCAATTTGCTTATAAACCGGATAATTTGAAGGAGACGCTCCAAAATGAAACCCTACATCGCAGACGATTTTTCGGCTCGCCAGGGATATTTTTTCGGAGAGGGCTTCTTCGGTAGTGATGGGATGGGGGTTATTGGGCATGTCTATAATAGCCGTATAGCCTCCGGCTACCGCGGCGCAGGTACCTGTAAAAAAATCTTCTTTCTCCGTACTCCCGGGATCTCGCAAGTGCACGTGGGGATCAATGAGTCCCGGGAGTTTTAAAAGGTTATTTTTACCCATATCCTTCAGGACCCTATCCAGGTATTTTCAATGAAGATTCTGTAAAGGTATAGAGTTCAGAGAATGGGAGAATCAGCAACTTTCGTTTTTCCCATTCAGCCGGATCTCTCTTCCAGAGGTAGGTTTTTCTAACCTAACCCTCTTCCCCATGCAGGAAGGGAGAACTCGGGGATTGCCCGGGTCTCCACTCTCCCCTCACCCCTTCGTTCCCCCTCTCCCAACTTGGGAGAAGGGGGAGAGGAGATAAGGGGGAAAGGGAGTTGGAAGGGTTAGATCCAAAAAACCTATCCCGGAAAGCCTGGATCTCTGGGGTTAAGGTATTCAATAAGATGTCCTGTGGACCTATCTTAAGTACTCGTCGCAAGATATCGCATAATCTCCTCATATCTTGCGGGCTCAAGCTGGCCCTTCTTTAAATAATAACTCAGTAAATCTTTGAGCTTAAAAACTGCATGGAGACGATATCCGGCTTCTTCAAGCTGCTGAGCCCCTCCCTGTTCCCGGTCCACTAAGACCAGGACATCTTGAACGCGCAGTCCATTTTCTTGAAGAGCTTGAATAGCCTCAAATTTACTATCTGCCTTGGTAATTAAATCATCCAGGAGAAGAACCGTTTGCCCGGTTTGGAAGACTCCGTCGATTCGGCGGGATAATCCATGGGTTTTTTCATCTTTTCTGGGAGAAATCATGGGAATTCCCATTTCGTAGGATAGAATGGCTACAAGGGGTGTGGCAGCCGTTGGAATATCAGCCAGGAGATCAAATTTTAATCCGGCTATCAGTTCTTTAAAGACCTCGATGGTATTTCGAAGGACCTTGGGAAAGGAACGGAGAATCCTCAAATCAATGTAAATAGGAGAAAGAGGGGCATCAGGGACTTTTTCATGAAGTTTGAGCTTAAAAGCTCCGAATTTAATGGCTCCGACTTCAAAAAGGTCCGAAGCCAAAATTTCTTGCTTTTCGGTCACAATGGTAGCACTAGGATCTACGAGGTTTAAAAAAATTTCCTTTAACCATAGAGTTTAACTCTAAGACTAAAGAATATAATGTCTTCGTTATATTGTCAAATTTTTTATACTTTAAAATTCCCGATCTGTTAACTTAGTGAATTAAATTAAGACTTAATCTATATTGTTGAATAGCGTTATGGAGACTTTCGGTTTCTCGCCGGGCTGCCAGGGCAAAATCAACTTCCGAAGAAGCAAAAAGGATACTCCGTGAGGCGTTCACGATGAGTCCAGTACCCTTCGAATCCAATCCAGCTGCGAGGGCCTGGGTAAGTTCGGCACCCTGGGCTCCAATGCCGGGCAGTAAAACAGGTAGATCTCCCGCGATCCGTCGGATTTCTTTAAGTTCCCTCGGGTAAGAAGCCCCTACCACAAGTCCACAATTTCGATTACGATTCCATTTTGTTGCTACCTGGTGGGCAATAACCAGATAAAGGGGTAATTTTTGATCTTCTTTGAGGACCTGTAAATCTTGAAATTCTCCGGCTCCGGGATTTGAGGTTCGACAGAGGACAAAGATTCCCTTATCTTTCCGATCCAGGAAAGCTTGAAGGGCTTCTTGTCCCACATAAGGATTAATGGTTAAAGCATCCCCCTCACAGATATCAAACATGGCTTTTACATACGCAGCATTGGTATGTCCAATATCGGCCCGTTTAGCATCGAGAATAACGGGAACCTCGGGATAAGTGGCATGGATAAATCTTACTGTAGAAATAAGGGCTTCGAAACCCTCAGGTCCTTCCGCCTCATAAAAAGCCACATTGGGTTTATAGGCACAGACCAGGTCTCCCGTAGCTTCAATAATTTCCCGATTAAATTTTAAAAGGGTTTCCTTGACAGAACCTGCCTGGGCAGCCTTGGGGATTTTCCCGAACTCCGAATCTAAACCTATGCAGACAAAAAACCCTTTTTCCCATCGTTTCTCCAGAAGTTTTTGAAAGGATTCCCTCATACCTATGGGATATAGCCCTTTCAGGGTTTTGTCAAACCTTTTCTTGAAGGATCCCAGTTTGATTTATCTTAATTTTATGATTTACACTCTGGCGAAACGGAATAAGTTAAATAGTAGGTAGTCGGCAACAAGTCCTGAATTACCAGTGATCATTCGTAGTTCATGATTTATTGTTAAGGAGGTGCCTATGGAGCCAACCAGACTGATCGTTAGCGAAGTCAAACAGAGGATGGATGGCGGTGAACCACTGGTCTTTCTGGATGTACGAAATCCCAAAGCCTGGAGCGAATCCCAGGTTAAGCTACCCGGTGCAATCCGTATACCGGTGGATGAAGTAGAGCAACATCTAAAAGAAATCTCCCGGGATCGTACCATTATCACCTATTGTAGGTGACCCAATGAAGGTTCCAGTGCCAGGGCGGCACAGATCCTGTTAGATCGAGGTTATAAGGATGTTCATCCCCTCTCCGGGGGCTTTAATGCCTGGCAGCAGGCCAGATATCCCGTCGAACCAAAGTAGCATTATCAATAGGGGTGGGGTTCGGAGATTTAGAACCCTGCTCCGGGAGAACTTCTTCAAGCTTTATATCTGGCTGCTCCATTGTTATCACAATCCATTCTCTTCTCCGAAGTTTACTGTAAAAGCCCCTTAACCTTTCTTTCCTGGTAGGTTTGAGGTATATCAATTCGCCTTTCAAAGGGTCCTATACGATCCCTATAAGATTTCTTATCAAAATCAAAAAAATTTTTTGAAAAATGGAAGATAGTCGGATTATAACACTCTGTATGTATTTTAACGACCGACTAATACTTTGTTATCTCTTATTTGCAAAAAATCCCTTGACATAAAACCAAGCTTATCTTAACTTTGACAAATTAAGAAGTTGTAGCTGTGTAGGTCGGTCGATAGTTAAGATAGTGCCTAAGTTGGTGCAAGTGTTCTAATTCCTATCATCTCATAGGATAAGGAGGTACTTTCGGATGAAGGAGCTGGTTGAGTATATAGCTAAGTTGTTGGTGGATGAGCCTGAGAAAGTTCAAGCGACGGAAGTGCAGAGCGAGAAAACGATTGTCGTCGAGCTTCGGGTAGCCCAGAGTGACATCGGAAAAATTATCGGAAAGCAGGGAAGGACCGCACGTGCTTTACGGACAATTTTGAATGCTGCCGGACGCAAAGTTGGAACTCGATGCATTCTTGAAATCTTAGAATAAGATTCTTCCCTTAAAAATCGGTGAAAAGTCTTTAAGCTCTTAACTTAAAGGAAGAAGCTCGTTTTTTTATTTCCCATGATCTTCCTTATTGTTCTTCTGATTCTGCTGGGATTCTGAATCCAGGTTAAACCGGGTTAAATATTTTAGAAACTCAGAATTTGGGGATAGCACAAGGGTCGACCTTTCTTTAAGGGACCGTTTGTAGGCTTCTAAGGTTCTGATAAATCCGTAAAACTCAGGATCCTGCTGATAGGCTTCAGCATAGATTTTAATAGCCTCTGCGTCCCCTTCCCCTTTGATTTGTTGTTCTTTTTTATAAGCTTCTGCCAGAATAATGGTTCTTTCTTTATCGGCTTCGGCTCGTATTTTAGTTGCTTCTCTTGCTCCTTCTGAGCGGTATTGCTTGGCCTCTCGCTGGCGTTCTGTTTCCATGCGCCCGAAGATAGATTTTTCATTTTCGGGGGGTAAGTCGGCTCGCTTAATCCGAACATCCACGATTTCAATTCCGTATTTGGATGCCTGTCGATTACTGTTCTCAGTTACTTTATCCATAATCTGGCTCCGCTCTTTTCCAATGATAGAGGCAAAATCACGAACACCGAGTTCTGCCCTCAACTCGGAGTAGATAATATCATCGATTCGGAATTGGGCGCGGGCCTCATCCCGGACACTTTCATAGAACTTTTGAGCGTCATCAATGCGCCATTTGGCATAATTGTCCATGACAATCGCCTTTTTATCCCGACTGATCACTTCTTTAGGAGCGGCATCATATCCCAGAACCCTATCTTCAAAGATAGTAACCTGTTGAAGAAAAGGAACTTTGATATGCAAACCGGGCTCTGTCACCGTTTTTACAAATTTACCGAATTGGGTCACCACCGCTTGCTCGGTTTCATCCACGGTATAAAAAAGGGAGTTTATCAGAATCAAGACGACAATCAGGAGAACAATAGTACTCAATGAACTCTTCATGGATTTCCTCCTTTCCTTTCCTCGGATGCATTTCCAACCGGATGATTTTCATCTTTACGGTATTCTTCTTTATTGAGTTGGAGTATGGGTAACAATCCTTTCTGGGACGTTTCATCGATGATGTATTTATTAATACCCGGTAAGATCTCATCCATGGTTTCGAGATATAGTCGCTGCTTGGTGATCTCTTTAGCCTTTTGGTATTCCGCCAGGATTTGACGGAATCGGGTAACATCCCCGAGGGCACGGTTGATCCTCTCTTGCTTGTAAGCTTCCGCCTGTTGAATAATCTCAGCTGCCGTCCCTTCTGCTTTAGGAATAATGTCGTTTCGATACCCTTGGGCTTCGTTGATGAGTCGATTTCGATCTTCCCTTGCACTGGCTACATCTCGAAACGCAGCAAAAACCTGCTGGGGGGGATGAACATCTTGTAGTTGAACCATCTCAATGACGATTCCACTATTGTACTTATCTAAAATCTGTTGAAGGAGTTCCCGGGTGCTGTTCTGAATATCTGTTTTCCCGGTTGTTAAAGCTTCATCAATGGTTCGATTCCCTATAATCTCTCGGATAGCCGCTTCGGCGGCATCTCGCACGGTTTTTTGTTGATCTCTCACGTTGAATAAATAGGCGGCTGCATCCTTAATTCGATATTGTACAATGACATCGATATCGATAATGTTTTCATCCCCGGTGAGCATAAGGGATTCTTTAGGCACATCCTGATACTTGGCTGGAGGACCCGGATCTATGGTCCTAAAGCCGATTTCCTCGCGTTTAGCTTCTTCTACTTTGGGGGTTGCTACTTCTTCGATGAAGGGAATTCGATAATGTAAACCCGGACTGACGATTCGGTTAAGTTTACCGAAACGCTTAACCACTCCTACCTCACCCAAGTTCACCTTATAGACTCCGGCGGCTATAAAAAGTCCCAGAGCCACCACCAAAACAATCACTAGATTAAAAGTTTTCGGCCAGAACATCCTGGGTAAATCTAAACCGGGCAATTTAAACTCGGGTTCCTCATCAAAATCCCCTCCAGGACCTCGTCTGGGATTTCTGTCTTTCCAAGGCATAATTATTCCTCCTGTTCTAAACCTTATATCCTAAATCAACGATTTTCTTTTTAATATCTGTCAAGGATATCTCGTCGGGATCAAACTGAACTTCTGCTTGATTCTGATCGAGATTCACTTTGACCGAGAAGACTCCTTTCAGTCCGCCAATACCTTTTTCCAGGGTCATCTTACAATGATCGCAGCTCATCCCTTCAATAAAAATAGTGGTTTTTTCAGTCATACCTGTTTATAAAACATAAGACGTAAAAACGTAGGGTCTGTTCTCTAAAACTACGTTTCACGCTGATCGTTTGGAGGTAAGCAAATTTTCTACCTCCTGCATGGTTAAAACATCTACTTCTGCACCGATACTCTTAAATTGTTGACTGATTCGGTCGGCTTCTTCTTGAGTCACATTTTTTACTACAAGGGCAGGAGTTCTCAGAGCCGATTTCAATCGTTCTACGGTTAATCTGGTTAGCGAAGCAAGGAGGTGAAGAACTTCTTCTTCATAGGTCTTATCGAATTTTTGTAATAAAACCGCGTATCTCGGATTATCCCCGGAAAATTGAGAAGTCATAGTGGCCGGAACTTCCAAACGCTGAGTAACAGATTCCGATGGAGTCATCGAGGGTTCTTTACTCTTCTGCCTCCTTTGTTTTTCGACTATAGCCCGGAGTTGCTCCAGGGTAATAACTTGAACGCGAGCACCCAGTTGATTAAACGCTCTTACCAGAGTCTGAGCTTCTAGGTCCGTTACCGGAGCCTTTAACAGAGAAGGCGTTTTAAGTAAGATTTTAGCCTTATCCATGGACATCTTCAGAGATTTGGTCATGAAATCCACCAGCGCTTCTGTCCGTGCCGGATCATAGCCTCGAAGTAAAAGTGCATACCCAGGGCCCGGTGTTGGCTGTTGTGTCTTTACCTGTAGGGGCTCTTGGGTTTTTGGAGTGTCAGCTTGCCGGTTGAGCGTTGCAGAAGTCGAAGCTGTTGGGCCGATACCCTCTATATCTGGCTGGGTTGGTGTGAGGGGTTTGGTAATGTCAACCTGTCTATCCAGGATCAGGGTTGCAGGGATTTTGGTGTGATCTACCTGCCTAGGGGGAATAGCAACCGTGGGAGTTTCTGTATCCGGCGTTTTAACAGGGGTCTCGGGCTTTTTAGCCCGTTGGGATGCTTCGGAAACCTGGCCCGGCTCCAGATTCAAGTTAGCCAACCGACTTTCCAGGTTTTTTGTTTCGGTCGGAGGGCCCTTTACCTCAGATTGAAGCATTTTTCTGGAATAAGTCCTGGCATAGTTGTATTGGATAGTTTTATAAGTTTTTTCCCAGGCAACCAGGAACAAAATGAGAAGTTCCACACCCCCTACCATCCAGTTTTGGACCTTCTCGAATTCTAAAATCTTTTTTTGTGCCTGCCATCGGGTAATAGGAGGATACTCTAAAAAAATTGAAAATTCATGGTTAGAAACCATGGCTTTTTCATCATAAGCCGGTAATAAAGAAGCCCATTGGAGCCAAACTTCTTTGAGGGTATCCCAGGTCCTGAGATCCAGTCCGTATTGAGAGACGGCTTTTTGAATGGGATCCACAAAATCTCTTCTCAAGTAATAATACTCTTTTACCGCCGTGCCCGGCTCTGTCAGGTAGGTAAAGTTATTGAGGGTTAAAAGCAGGGCGTAGCAACCGATACTCAGGAGTGCAACCATCAAGAATCCGGATAACTGTCGGGTACATCTTCCTATCCGCGCTCCGATGGAAACTCCCATTCCCAGGAGTATTCCCATCCAAACAGGAAATAAGAGGACAAAATGATATCTATAGAAACTGATGGCCAGATGAGAGGATAAAACCCCCACAAGACCCAGGAGAAGGCCGCAGACAAACATGCAGAAAGCGGCACTTGGTCCGCACTTCTCTATTTGGTGGTTTTTGTTCCTCATTTCTCTTCTTCCTTACTCCTGATTAGACCTCATCATAGTGAGACAGTTCCATAGAGAAGGTTGCCCGGCCTTGAGTCAGCGATCTGAGACTGGTGGTATAGCCGAACATTTGCGACAAAGGAACCAGAGCCTTAATAATTTCCGTAGTTTCTCGGGTTTCCAATCCTTGAATTTTTCCTTTACGGGTATTTAGATCTTCTATGACCTCACCGGTGTAAGCTTTAGGGGTGTTAACCTCGACCCGCATCATCGGTTCTAGAAGCACCGGATCTGCTTTTCGGCAGGCATCATTGAAGGCCGTTGCGGCGGCAATCCTAAAAGCCAGTTCCGAAGAATGTTCTTCATGGTACGAACCTCCAAAGAGGGTAACTTTGACGTCTACGATGGGGTATCCGGCCAATACTCCGCTTCCCAGCGTGTCTCGAATTCCTGCTTCCACTGCGGCAATATAGATCGGCGGTAAGGTTCCTTCTTTTAGATCGGTTTCGAACTTAAAGCCCTTTCCCCTTTCATTGGGTTCTACTCGTAACCATACATGCCCATAATGATCCCTCCCCCCGGTTTGTTTGATGAACTTTCCTTCCACTTCTACTTTCTTCCGAATCGTTTCTTTAAAGGCTACCTGGGGCTTTCCAACCCGAGCTTTAACTTTATGTTCCCGCAGGAGTCGATCTACGAGGATTTCCAGGTGGAGTTCTCCCATTCCTGAAATAATCGTCTGACCGGTCTCCTCGTTTTTCTTAACTTGAAAAGTGGGATCCTCGTTAGCCAATTTTCGAAGAGCTTCGTCCAGGTTTTCCTGATCGGCCTGGGTTCTCGGCTCAATAGCAACGGAGATGACCGGTTCTGGAAACTCAATGGATTGCAGGAGAATGGGATGGGCTTCGTCACAGAGTGTATCCCCGGTCGTGGTGAACTTCAAGCCTATAATCCCGATGATAGCCCCTGGATAAGCCTTATCGATTTGAGTAATTTTATTGGCATGGAGTTGAAGGACCCTCAGAACTTTTTCCCTCTTACACGAACGTGGATTATAGACCGTATCCCCCACCGACAGTGTACCGGAATAAATTCGGGTATAAAAGATGGTGGGACCTTCCAGATGGGTCATGACTTTAAATACAAGAGCCGACAAAGGTTCTGTAGGATCTGGCTTACGAATTTCTTCCGCCTGGGTGATGGGATTTATTCCTCGGGTCACAGGAACTTCCACAGGAGAGGGTAGATAATCGATGATGGCATCGAGCAGAGGTTGTATGCCTTTATTCCTTAAAGCTGAACCACAAAGTACGGGAAAGAGCCGGCCTTGTAGTGTTTCTTTCCGTAAGGAGGCTTTTATTTCTTCCACCGTCAAAGGTACCTCGTTGAGGTACTTATCGAGCAGTACATCATCTGTCTCGGCCAGGGTTTCTATGAGCCTATCTCGATATTTTTTCGCCTCCTGGATCTTATCCGCCGGAATCTCAACCTCTGCAATTTGAGTCCCCAGTTCATCCTGCCAGAGAAGGCCTTTCATTTCAATAAGATCAATAACTCCCTGGAAATCACTTTCTCCTCCCCATGGAAGTTGAATAGGAACGACCCGGGCTTTCAGTTTCTCTTCCATGCTCCGAATGGCCCGAAAGAAATCGGCTCCAACCCGATCCATTTTATTTACAAAAGCTATCCGGGGAAGACGGTAACGATCTGCCTGCCGCCACACCTTTTCAGATTGAGGTTCTACACCCTCTACCCCACAGAAAACGGCTATGGCTCCATCTAGAACCCTTAAAGCCCGCTCGACTTCAATGGTGAAGTCTACATGACCCGGCGTATCGATAATATTAATCTGGCAACCTTTCCAGGTACAGGTTGTAACTGCCGCGGTAATCGTGATGCCCCGTTCCTGTTCCTGGGGCATCCAATCCATCGTGGCAGATCCCTCATCAACCTCCCCCATTTTATGAGAGCGCCCGGTATAGTACAGGATTCGCTCCGTGACGGTCGTTTTACCGGCATCGATATGGGCCATAATACCCAGGTTGCGGATTTTATCTATGGGGGATTCCATAATTCTGTAAGTTATCTGTAGTAAGAATAAAATAGAAGATAAACCCCTTTACTCCTTATTACAGATAACTTACTATCCATTCAACTTTTAGTCCCATAAAGAGTTTACCATTAAATTAATAACAAACTGCTCCAAAATGGTATTAAACTCTTTGGGATATTCCACCATGACCATATGACCGGCCCCTTTAATGAGGGCAAGTTGAGCACCCGGAATGTGATCCCGGAGATATTCGGCCATTGAGATTTGAATTAAGGGATCTTCGGTACCACAAACGACTAAAGTCGGAATTTGAATGGTAGATAATTGGGAAGTTACGTTAAACTTTCTGGCGGCCACGACATCTCCCATCATCACGTTAATATCGTTGGTCACCAAACGCTCATCGATATCCTTCATTTTTTCCTTGGCTTTATCCAAAGCCCCAAAAATAGACTCAATGTTGTCCTTCAGTTTTATGAGGGTTTGGGTAGAAATCTCAAATTTTGCTCCTGTAGCCACAAGCCCAAGGGCTTTTAAAGAATCCTGATATTTAATCGCATAGTCTAGAGCAATAGCTCCACCCATGGAATGACCCACTAAAATCACTTCATCCAGGTGCATGGCTTCAAAGAATTCTCTTAGCAGGTTGGTATAATCCGAAATGGCGGTGGCTCCTTTTCCCGGAGATCTCCCATGACCGGGTAACTCCAAAGCAATCACCTGATAAGATTCTGAGAAATATTTAATTTGATACGCCCAGTTATAAATATTTCCTCCCAGCCCATGAAGGAAAAAAATCTTCTCACCATGCCCCACTTTATGGGTATTTTCTACCACCATATATCGAATCTTATTATCTTTAATATTTATATAAGGCATATGAAACGGTCTATTTCACACCCGGCGTTAGTTCCCAAGGGTTCTGTCGGCTTATACCCGGAAATAATCAGGAACTTAATTAAAACTATTTAACTTACTTAACCGGAAAATTCTTGAATTGTCAACTAGAAAATTTGTAACTATTTGACTTTTCAAAGTCTTGGATTTTATCTTATTTACTTTTACTCTGGAGAGACCTTAAAAAGGTGGTTCTTTTTCATCCATTGGGCGGTTCTGCGGGTTAATTCCTGGATCAACTCTGTTTTGGAAGGATAGACATGATCGGACTCCAGCCAAACCATCTCTTTGGGGAAATGGGCTTTTTGGAACAAGGCCCGGGCACTCTCCTGGGGAATTCTTTCATCCTGTTCTCCATTAATCATAAAAAGAGGTCGGGGAGCTATTCGGTCGATATATTTAAGGGGTTCTATGGGGGCCAAGATCAGGGCACCCAGTGTGCTCAGCAACTTTCTGGAAACCCAACTTCCTGATTGAATATTATGGAAAAGAAGCTTTTCCAGATCACCCCCTCCATAATGAATGGCAACCCCCTTGATTCTAGAATCCAGAGCACTCACCACCACAGCAAAAGGACTCCCAAAACTGATCCCGACCATGGTAATCCGTTCGGGATCTACTTCCTTACGTTGGGTCAGGTAATCCACCATAAGTAAACCACTAACGACGGTATCAAAAATAGCCTGGCGAAACTGAAAGAGCGTAGATAAGAGCTGAGCTCCCTCCAAGGAAACCTCTCCTTTGTAAGGATAATTCATCGCCATGATCACTGTCTCCTGAACTTCCTGAACCCCACTTATCATATCCACTACCCAGGCTCCGGTCTCCAGTCCGTTAAAAACAATCACCGCCGGTGCAGATAGGATAGAAGAATCCGGAATTTTAATAAATCCCTCTACGATAAGACCTTTTGAGCTACGAAGTCGAACTTCATATTTTCTAGAATCCAGGGATCGTTCTTCAATCTCGGCAAGACTTCCTTTCCGATCCAAGAAAATCCAGCTGAAATCCTGTTCCTTATAGAGCTCCGTGGAAAGAAACAGCAGGGATAAAAAAAGGATGATCACGGTAAGGGAGGGCCAGAGATACTTTTGCCTTGTTTTTTGGCGAAATAGCATGTCCCCTGACCCTTGTTAAAGTAATTTCACAGGACCTGATAAATTTTTAATTTGCTCTTATCGAATCGGATTCCATGGCCCGGTGTTTGAGGAAGCTGGAAGATTCCCTTCTTAATTTTAAAAGGCTCTTCCAAAACGGGATCTAGTTGCGGAATGTATTCTACGAACAAGGCATGGGGAACTGCGGCGGCGAGGTGAAAGTGAATTTCCATCAGAAAATGAGGTGCTATGGGAAGGTTCCAGGCTTCGGCCAGGGCTGCAATCTTCATCCATTCGGTAATCCCTCCGACCCGGCCCACATCAGGTTGTAGAATGCTTACAGCATTCTGTTCCAAATAAGCTTTAAACGCCTGCTTTGTGTAAAGGCTCTCTCCCAGGGCGATAGGGACGGTCAGATGTGCTTTTAAGGTGGCGTGTCCACTCACATCATCGTGGGGGAGGGGTTCCTCCAACCAAAAGATGTTAAACTCTTCCAGTTGCTTCCCACGGGTAATGGCTTCCGTAGAGGTCCATTTTTGGTTAACATCGACCATCAGCTTTATCGAGTCTCCAATGACCTTACGAACTTCACGAACCCTTTTAACGTCCTCCAGAGGGTCTTCTTTACCTACCTTCAGTTTTACCCCTGTAAATCCTTCCTCAACGGCTTTTATAGCCTCTTCTTTTATCTCCTCCAAACTCATATTAAGCCAACCTCCCTCTGTGGTGTAGACGGATATTTGATCTCGATAACCTCCCAAGAGTTTATAAAGTGGTAACTCTGCCATCTTGGCTTTGAGATCCCATAAAGCTATATCTATCGCAGCCATGGCAACCGGAGAAATCCCACCGACTACTGCATGAATTCGCCACCACATCTTCTGCCAGATCCGCTCCACATTGGAGGGATCTTCACCCAGAATACAGGGAACGAGATCTTCATCTAACAGGACCTTGGCTGCTTTGCCTCCCTGTCCGATGGTATACGAATAACCCACGCCGGTTAATCCGTCATCTGTAAAGATCTCTGCCAGAAGGAGTTCCATGGCACTGAACTCCTGAATAGCATCCTTCCTGGGACGAAGAGGGGGAATCCGATAAAGTGCCGAAGCGATTTGGGTAATTTTCATAAGTCGTTTATCTCGATTACTTAAACCACGCAAAATGAATCAAAAATCCCCTTTACTCTGCAAGGTTTAAGTTAATTTTTTCCTTATTTTTATCGGGTTATATTGCTTTTTTAAGCCTACCATAACATGTTAAAGACAATGGAAAGATGGCCTTAGAAAACCGCTCGTTTAACAGAGTCTTTTTAATGCTAAAAGGAAAATCGACATGAAACATAAGAACTGGATTATCCTTCCCCTTATCATTTTTTTAACGATAATTTTTTCCGTATACGTATTAACTCTTAAATTAGATCTTCAAAGCCAGCTCGCGGCCGTTATGCTGTTTATATTCCTTATATCCCTTTATTTTCTGCTCGGGATTCCCGAGTTAATCGAAAAACTAAAGGAAAAAATCCGGTTTAATTGCGCGAAGGTTTTCGGTATGGCGTTGATTCTGCTTACCATGTATGCTTGTTATGCCCTTTCCGTTGCCGGGTTTCGTTGGGAAGATGTAGGGATATACGCGTTATATCTTTTCATTCCTGCTTTCATCCTCCTGGTTGCAAGGCCAAAGACGGATGGATTAACCATTCAAGATATCCTAGTAATTATAGCCCTCTGGATTCCCCTCCTGGGAGGGTGGATCCGGCTAATTAGCATTCCGATAGAACACGGAGAATCTCTGGATAGAGTCCTGGGCCTGATCTGGGGAATTTTTCTTTTTCTGGTTGTACGTCCTTTGGAAGGGGTAGGTTACACTTTTCAGTTGCACAGGAACGATATCCGGCAGGCAGGCCTCTACTTCGCCGTATTTGTCGCTTTCTTTGCCATTCCCATTGCTGTACCTACCCATTTCATTACCATACCTCCAACTATGAAATCAGGTACCCAGATCTTTGCTTCTCTGGTTCTTATTGCATTTTCCATTGCTTTACCCGAAGAATTAGTCTTTCGTGGAGTGATTCACAACCTGATTTCTCAGCGGTTGAAGGAAAAACCTTATGTGGCTTTAATGATCTCTTCGGTCATCTTCGGTCTCTCTCACATTCATCGGCCCGATTCTCCGAACTGGGTCTATGTGATTCTGGCCACCCTGGCCGGGTGGTTTTATGGGCTTACTTATATAAGAACCGGAAAAGTTACGGCCGCTGCCATTACCCATTGGCTGGTAGATAGCTATTGGTGCATATTTTTCCAGTAGCTTTTCCAGGATCTTTGGGGGGCCGACATAGGTTTCATCCGGTTATTGACAAAAACAACGATTAGGAACCTCTTATTGCTTCAATATCCTCTATCTGTTTAGGTACTTTAGCCGTCAGGACTTCATGACCCTGGGGTGTGACCAACACATCATCTTCGATTCGAATTCCTATATTCCAGTATTTAGGATCCACATTTTCGGTTCCTTCAGAAATATAAATCCCAGGCTCTACAGTTAAAACCATCCCCGGCTCTAACACCCGCCACTTCCCATTGAGGTTGTATTTTCCCACATCATGGACATCCATCCCCAACCAGTGACTGGTTTTATGCATGTAAAACTTACGATACTCTTCCTTTTCGATCAAATCTTTTACATTTCCCTGTAGAAAGCCAAGGTCTACAAGTCCCTCTGTAATGACTTCTACAGCGCGGTTATGCACATCCATGATACTTGTCCCTGGTTTCACCAGGTCGATGGCTTCCAGTTGGGCTTGCAGGACAATCTGGTAGATCTGCTTCTGTTCAGGAGAAAATTTTCGGCTAACCGGGAAAGTCCGGGTAATATCACCGGTATAGTATCCATATTCTGCCCCTGCATCGATCAATAACAGTTCTCCTTCCTGCATTTGGCGATTATTGGTATCATAGTGAAGGATGGTGGTATTAGGACCGGAACCCACAATGCTGGGGTAGCCGTTTCGAGGAGAACCCCTTTTGCGAAAGGTATATTCTATGAGGGCTTCGATTTCATACTCGTACATCCCCCCCCGGGCTGCCTTCATAGCCTCTAGGTGACCTTCGCAGGAAATATCCACGGCCTGGCGTAGCAAAGATAATTCTTCTTCCTTTTTGATCAGGCGCATTTCATGGAGAATCTCGGCTGCGTCGATCAACATATAGGGACCTGAAATACCCACTCGGGACTTCGTGCGATAAGAATAGACTAAACCCATAATCTTGCGATCCAGTTCCGGATCTTTTCCAATCCGATAGTAAATTCTATCTACCTGATCCAAATATTTAGGAAGCATTTCATCCAGCTTGTCGATGGTATAGGCTTGTTGAGCGCCATAATCTCTGATGGCACCTTCCGGACCCGCTCGTCTACCGGTCCAGGTTTCTTTTTCTTTATCCCGGGGTCGCACGAACAGGATGAACTGGTGTTCTGGATGCTGAGGAGCCAGCAGGCACAGAGATTCAGGTTCTTCAAACCCGGTCAAATAGTAAAAGTCACTGTCCTGACGATATTCATGATCTACATCCTGGTTGCGGTTGGCAATGGGTGCACTCTTGAAGATGGCCACACCTTTCCCCATTTTTTCCATAAATTGAGCGCGCCTCATCTGAAACATATCAGAATTCCCCTTTCAAAAAAGTAACTTTTTCTTTTCTATTTTAAAATCTTCATAGTCGAGAAGGAGTTGAAGGAGAAAAGGTTGCATGGGTATTTCAACCAGCTTACCCCTGGCCCCTTCTTCGCAGAGCTTTTTGTCTTTCAAGATATCCTTATAACTATCTAAAAACTCTGTTATAAGTGGAGTATGATTACGAACAATCCTGGATTTATATTCCGTTTCCTTCTTCATTTGAACCTTCGCTTCTAAGGCCTCTTCATTGGATTCTGCGAGCATACTCCAGAGTCAGAAATCAGAAGTCAGAAAACAACCCAATTTTGAGTCTGAGTCCTGGCCTCTGAATTCTAGTGCGGCTTAAGATTCGTCTTCTATATCTTCTTTCCCCAACGACTCGCTCAAATTCACATCACGATTGAGACTTCCAAAGTCCATCATGAAGCTTTCTTTGCGACTCTCACGAATACTTAATTCCAGATCTCCCAGTAGCTTTTTGATTAAATTTACCTGGACCCTCCACTTCTCCAACATTTCCCGGCTAGCCGTAAGACTACTCTCTAATTTGGTTAATCGGCTCTCGATTTCCATCATTTCTTCATGCGACATAGACTCATCTCTAAATAAACTCATAAAAAAAATCACGACTCCTTTAAGTAGACGGAAAAAAGTAATCTTTCATCATCTTCTTCCCCGCATGACCCGTTTCGTTTTTATGGTTACGGCAACGATAGCGAGCCCTATCAATAATCCTAAAGCAATTCCTAGAAGTGCTAAAAAGGTTTTTAACACGATAGTTTAACACGATAGATAGGATACAGATAAGAAGGCCTTTTATAAAGGATTTTAATTCAATTAATTAAAGTAAGTATTTCATCCTAAGTTATACTATGAGCGTCTTATCATAAAAGTCAAGAGAACTTCGTGGGATTGAAGCTTTTTTTCCAAAAGTTCAAAACCTGGATTTTCATCCCCCCACCTTTACAACTCGCCGTGTAAGCCGAAGATTAAGGTGAAGCGAAGGGGATGAAGCTATGTTCCGACTCCAAGAGCCTGTTCCATGGAATTTACCTCTGGATATTGAAGGGCTGGCAAAGACATAGGGACGAAAAGGCTATACTTCCAACTAAACCTCATACTGAGGAAAATTATCTTGACAGGCCTATGGAAAACGGAACATAATTTCCACAGTATCACTTTATCCTTTGAAAATAAAAAGTTAGTTTTCAGGAAGACAAATTTTAGGAAGACACTTATAGTATAAAGTAAATAACCCTGTTTGTGCAAGTCGCGCTCCACG
Source organism: bacterium (assembly GCA_030550175.1). Lineage (GTDB taxonomy): Bacteria > Moduliflexota > Moduliflexia > Moduliflexales > JAUQPW01 > JAUQPW01. The sequence continues at coordinate 67,640 of JAUQPW010000008.1, read as the reverse complement.
TTATATGGACGCGGAACCCAAGGTAGTCCTGAGAATATATGACGCGAAAAGTTATAGCCATGGTTTTAGCGGGAGGTATGGTACCTGCGTTGAATATCTTATCCCAGAGGCGGGCTAAGGCGGCTATCCCTTTTGGAGGGATTTATCGAATCATTGATTTTGCATTGAGCAATTTGATGAACTCTCGTATCAATATCATCGGCATTTTAACCCAGTATAAACCTAGCTCTTTAATGGATCACGTAGGTATTGGGGCTCCATGGGACTTTATAGGGAGAACCCGCTACGTCCGGATTTTACCTCCTTATAAAGGAGAGGCGGACTCGGACTGGTATAGGGGAACCGCTGATGCCGTTTATCAGAATATAAATTTTATTGAAGATCACCATCCAGACTATGTGTTGGTTCTATCGGCGGAGCATATCTATACAATGAATTATTCCTTCGTTATAGATTTTCACATCAGTAAAAAGGCCGATTGTACCATTGTTTGTAAGAAGCTGCCCGTTCTAAATCCATCCCGATTTGGAATCTTAGACATTGACGAGGATGGAAAAGTTCTACATTACGAAGAAAAACCCCGGGTTCCTAAGGGGAATCACTATTCCTTAGGCATTTATGTATTTAATACCCCGTTTCTTTTAGAAAGATTGCAAGAAGATGCCGAGCAGGAAGACTCCGCCCATAGTTTTGCTTATAACATTATCCCAAACCTTGTAGGGAAGTATCGACTCTATGCTTACCCATTTACCGGAACCTGGGAGTATTGTGGCACCATTGACGAGTACTGGAAGCTTCATATGGATCTCCTTAAAGACCAACCAGAGATCGATCTCTGGAACTGGTCCATCCGGACCAATTTAGAAGATAGAAATATCGGTGACCGTTCTCCGGCCAGATGTGATCCTTCTGCAGAGGTAATCAATTCCCTCATTTCACCGGGTTGTCTAATTAGGGGTAGAGTAGAGAGAAGTGTTCTTTCCCCGGGAGTTGTGGTAGAAAAGGATGCCGTAGTTCGTGACTCGGTTATCATGCATGATACCCAGATTGGTACCGGTGCCCTTGTTGATCGGGTAGTTGCCGATAAAGATGTTTTAATTGGAGCCCATGCCGTTGTGGGAACGGGAGATCCCCAGGTTGCGAATTTAGCTTACCCCTCCTACTTTCATACTGGAATTACCGTCCTGGGTAAGAGTGCTGAAATCGAAGACCACATTCAGATAGGCAGAAATTGCTTGATCCATCCGGGGGTCATTGTTCCAAAGTCGAAATACTCTGAAATCCCTTCTGGAAGTACCCTATAATTACCTGAGAAATAATTACCTAAAATTACCAAACCTTCGAAAATTATTGGAAATATGGTAGATAACTGGAAGTTTATGGATTCCGAACCCGTGATTGAAACGGTGGACTTAAACAGACTGCTCATCCTCATCATGAATAAAATCACTAAATCGATAGAGGCTCAGCGAAGTACCCTATTTCTCTATGATGAGGAAAGGCAAGAGTTGTGGTCGAAGATCGCACAGGATTCTGAGATTAAAGAAATACGACTTAAATTAGGGGAAGGGATTGCAGGCTTTGTAATGGCGACTGGTGAGACCTTGAATATTACAGATGCCTATAAGGATCCCAGGTTTAATCGTGCTTTCGATGAGCAGACGGGATACCTTACCCAGACCATTTTCTGTAAGCCACTGGTTAATACCTATGGCCAGAGAATAGGGGTCATCGAGGTTTTAAATAAAAAAGGGGGAGCCTTTACCGAACGGGATGAGAAACTCCTGGATGCTCTTTGCTCCCAAGCCGCCATAGCCATAGAAAATGCCCAACTGTACCAACATATCCGGGCCAAAAACAGAGCCTTGGTTGAGGCAAAAAGACAACTGGAGCAGAAAATTCGTGAATTAGATATTTTGTATGAGATTGAAAAAGAAATCAGCAGTTCGTGGGATTTAGATAAGCTTCTGGATAAAATCCTTTTCAAAACTACCCAGACCCTGGAGGCTGAAGCCGGGTCTATTCTTCTGCTGGAAGAGAAAACCAATCTCCTCTATTTCAAGAGTATTACCGGGGAAAAAGCCGAGGAACTCCGAAAATTTAAGATTAAAATGGGAGAAGGGATTGTCGGATGGGTGGCTTCTACCAAAACCCCTGTGATTGTAAACAATGTGGCCGAGGATCCCCGATTTGCCGGTCATATTTCGGCTAAAATTCAATTTCCCACGCAATCTATTATTTGTGTGCCACTGGTCGAGAATAATCGCGTATTAGGGGCTTTGGAACTCATTAATAAAAAAGGTGAAGACCGTGTGTTTACCGAAGATGATCTGAAGCTCCTGGAGGTTATAGGCAGTCAGGTGGCCAGGGCCATTGAGACCCATAGACTTAGGGAAAAAGAAGCCAAAGAGGAAAGGTTGGCCATGGTGGGGCAGATGGTGAGCGGCATTATCCATGACCTAAAGAATCCTATCTCCAGTATCATCGGCTTTGTCGAGCTTATCAGCTTAGATAAAACTACCGAAGAAAATCGAAAAAAATTTTGTAAAATTATCCTCCGGGAAATTGAATCTCTGACCAACATGACCCGGGAGATTCTCAATTTTGCCAAAGGAGAAACGAACCTCTTACTGCGAAGATATTATTTATCTGCTATCGTAAATGACGTCTTGGATTTGATGCGGCCGGATTTTGAAAGTAGAAACATCCAGGTGAAAGTAGATCTAAAATACAGGGCCCATGTTTATGTGGATGAATCCAAGATGAAGCGGGTATTTTATAACATCATTCGAAATGCTATCGAAGCGATGCCGCAAGGAGGCATCTTTAATGTTAAATCTTACTTAACGGACTCCCATGTGGTGGTTGAATTATCTGATACCGGATGTGGAATTCCGGAGGAGATCCGGGATCGACTTTTTGATTCCTTTGTAACCCAGGGGAAGGAGCAAGGGACCGGATTAGGACTTGCGATGGTTAAGAAGATCATCGATGAACATAAAGGCGAGATTGAAGTGGAATCCGAAGTCGGAAAAGGAACTACCTTTCGAATCAAACTGAACCGAATTTAATAGTGCAGAGTTTAGAGCCTCCTGTTCCAGGCCGAATGAGCCTTGGACTTTGGGCTTTAGACTTTGGGCTTTGGACTTTTCATGGATAAAACCTACCTTGACGAGGCCGTCCAGGTCACCCAGGATTTAATTAAAATTCCCAGTTTAAATCCAACCGTTGGAGAAAAGGAGATCAGCTATTATGTAGAGCGTTATATGAAAGAAGCCGGAGTTGAAGTGATAAGAAAGAACGTGCTTCCGGATCGGGATAATATCATCGGTCGTATTCGGGGAAGTGGACAGAGGCCGGCCCTTGCAGTTGTAGCCCATATGGATACAGTACCCCTTGGAGAGGGTTGGACAAAACCTCCCTATGAGGCGGTGATAGAAAACGGTAAAATGTATGGACGGGGAGCCGCCGATATGAAAAGTGGTCTGGCGGCCAGTTTGGTCACCCTCAAATACCTGGCGCAGAATCGGAAGACTTTAAAGGGGGATTTCCTCCTTTGTGCAACCATTGACGAAGAGTCCCAAATGCGTGGGGCCGTAGACTTGGCCGATGCTGGAATTGTGGATAATGACATGACCCTTATAGCTACCGAACCCAGCAATCTCCATATGGTGGTAGCCCATAAAGGGGTAGCCTGGTTTGAAATCAAAACGTATGGAAAAAATGCCCATGCCGGGACTCCCTATAAAGGAGCCGATGCGGCCCATGCCATGGCCCTTATTCTGGTTAAAATTAAACAAAAAATTGCCGAACTCGGGATCGAAGATCCCCTGGTAGGGCGGACCTATGTCTCTATTGGAAGAATAGAAGGTGGGCAAAAAACCAACGTGGTCTGCGGTACCTGCCGTGCCGAAATCGATATTCGCTATCCTCCTCCCCTTACTCCAGAGTCCGTCACGACTCTGGTCCAGGAGATTGTACAAACCGCCGGTCAAGAAGTAGCAGGTACTCGCGGAGAAGTTCAATCCATGACATCCGCCCGGCCGTCTTTAAGAATAGATCCCAATGCCAGAATCCTTGCCGATATGCGAAAAGCTTACCGGGAGACAATGGGCGGCGAGATTAAAGAAATTGGGGTTCCCTACTATACCGATGTAGGAATGATCTCCGTTAAAACCGGAAATCAAAAATGCCTTGTCTTCGGACCCGGTAACATCGAACAGGCCCATGCACCCGATGAGTACGTAGAGATCGACCAGATCCAAAAAGCAACTGAAATACTGGCCCGAACGGTGGAAATCCACCTGGCCGAATAAAAAATGGGCAAACGGTGAAGGCGTAGAAGACAAAAGCTTACTTCCTCCTGAGGACCTTTTCCCGGTCTTTGCCGGTCTGGCTCATAAAGCCTTGAGCTTTCAGGGTTGTAGTTCCTACCTCCCTCGACCGCAATACCGGGTCGGTTCCTTGAATAAGGCAATTGCTGGGAATTGTCTCTACCGTTTATACCGTTTCTTATACTGACTTCATATTGAAATTCAACCTGAGCGTAAGGGCACGTTGCAACGTGCCTTTACCATCCAGGGATAATTTCAAAACGAATCTGGTATTACTTGAAATATTGTATTGACTGTACGCCGTTCGCCCTGAGCCTGTCAAAAGGTAAAACCTTATCACTTTTTACTCTCTCCTCCCGTGACAAGTCCGCCCTGAACCCTTCCATAAACTCAGAACAAGTTTATCCAAAGACCCAAGACGAAAGCCGACATTTCAAAACAGAAATGGTTTAGGCAGTATTTTAATGGGGAAATGGTCTAACCGCCTACTCTGAAAGCAAAGTATTTAGAATCCTTCCTGATCTGTCTTTTGTCCTGATCCAGGACACCACCTCATATTCTCTGGAGATGTTGGGTTTTCATCGATGTTGTACGACTTTAAGACAGAAATATACTGTCAAACCTCCTAACTTGGAGCCAATCCCATACCTGCAATCCTTAGCATAGCGGTATCTTCCAACGAGGTTTTTGTATTTTAAAACCCGGCATATCCCTTGCGATACCTCCTTAACAACCAAGTAGATCCGATATATACCTATCTGTCGAAGGAGAGAAGGTAATTTAAATTCAAAAGATGTTACAGAAGGCCTTTCAGGATATCTATTGTGGAGCTTACGGCCGATACGGCAAGAATGATAGGCTTATACCATTTCCTCATTGAAACCTTACATAAGCCGTAGGGGAAGTTCCACAGGTCCTCAGGTAACCTTTTCATGGTGAATTGGTATGGGAACCAGAAATCAGTAGGCAAAAAGATAAGCCAGTCTACCTATCTTTTTGCCTCGCCTGAATTTAACGGATTCAAAGAAAGGATCTGGAAATGAAAAAACCTCCCTTATTTATAATAGCAGGTTTTGGGTTGTCCAATTTAATTTTGGTACTTTGGTTTCTGAACTACTCCAAGGGGATCGAAGGAGAAGCATTACAGACGGGTCCTATTCCTGTTTCGATTGTACCCACACGGGCTATAGCCCCTTCTGAGGAGCTTTTGGCTTTGGGGAAAACGGTCTACAATAAAGAGTGTTCCCCCTGTCATGGCCTGGATGGTCGTGGTGAGGGACCGGCGGCTTACCTCCTGTATCCAAAACCTCGCGATTTTGTTACCGCCCAATATCGCATGGTCTCCACGTGGGAAAGGGTTCCAACGGATAGAGATTTGTTTGTAACTATTTCCCGTGGTATTCCAGGATCGGCTATGCCGTCCTGGGCTCATTTACCCGAAGAAACCCGGTGGGCCCTGGTCCATTACATTAAAACTTTTGCAGAAAAACCGATCCAGCCGAGTCTTGTAGAAACTGAGGAAGAGCTCGAACAGCAGGGAAGTACAGAAAAAAGCGAAGGGGAAACACACCCTGGAATTATCAAGGTACCTCCAGAGCCTCCCTATGATATGGAAGCCCAGACGCGGGCTAAGGAGATATTTCGTGATGCCTGTGCCTCCTGTCATGGAGAAACAGGTCGAGGAGATGGGGTTCAGGAGCAGTTTGATGAAAAGGGTTACCCTATTCGTCCCAGGGATCTGACCCAGGGGATCTTTAAAGGAAATCCGGACCCGAAAGATATTTATCGCAGAATCGTGGCTGGCATGCCCGGATCTCCTATGCCCATGAGTGATTGGGCCTATGGGCAGGATGCCTGGCATCTGACTCATTTAGTCCTTTCCATGTCCAGTCCAGAACAAAGGGAACGGGTAGAAATGAAAAAATTCAGAATCGTAGTACCCTGGGCCCAGGAAATTCCAGACCATCCCGATGCAGGTATCTGGCGAGACGTACCGGGGGTGAATTTACACATGATGCCCCTTTGGTGGCGGGAAAACCGTCCAGAGATTTTGAACGTAAAAGCACTGCATAATGGGAGTGAATTGGCTTTACGGTTGATGTGGGTAGACGAAACCTACGACCACACTGCCATTCGTACTCAAGATTTTCGAGATGCCGCAGCCGTAGAGTTTTCATTAGAAGATGACCCTCCCTTTTTTGGCATGGGTCAAACGGGGCAGGTTGTGAACATCTGGATGTGGAAATCAGAACGACAAGCCGATTTGGAGCCAGCATTCCAGGATATTGAGAAGGTCTATCCTAATATAGGGATTGATTCTTATCCAAATCTAATGAAATCTCCCGTTGAGCAGCCTACTCGGCATGCTTTAACTTTGGAGTCCGATCCAACCTTTGTAACGGGTTGGGGAGCCGGTAATATCGTCTCAGACCCGCTTCGCCAAACTGCCGCAGAAGAGCTCACGGCACAAGGATTTGGGACCCTGAAAGCACGTCCTGCTGTGGATCAGAGTGTTCGTGCTAAGGGAGTTTACAATTTAGGTACCTATCGTGTGGTGTTTCGTCGCTCCTTCAAAGGAACCGGTCCGAATAGTTTTGATTTCATCTCAGGTCGAACGATACGTGTGGCTTTTGCTGTATGGGACGGACATGCGGGAGATCGGGATGGAAAAAAATCTGTGACCATCTGGCAGGATCTTATTATAGTCCCCTGAGGTAGTAAGGGAAAGTAGGGAGAGAGGAAAGTATAGGGGGTATGAGGGTATGGGAGTATGGAGGGATGGAAGGATTTACACCCACACTCCCACACTCCCACACTTCCATACTCCCATACTTCCATACCTCCATACTCTTCCTTAATTGCCTGAGCATAAAATGGAAAATTTTGAGTACAGCCTGAAAGGTTTTAACCCCATAAACCGACGCCAATTTTTGCGCTGGTTAGGAGCCGGTGCCGGGGCAACCGTCCTTAATCTCAATATGCCCCTTAAACTTCTTGCGGCGGCTAATCCAAATGAAAACCCGCTGGCCGGTTCCATAAATCGAGATTGGGAAAAAATTTATCGGAACCAGTATGAATACGACTCCTGGTTTGATTGGGTCTGCTCCCCCAACGATACCCATGCATGTCGGGTTCGTGCCTATGTCCGAAATGGTATTGTAACTCGTCTGGGGGCTACCTACGATTATCAGAATTACAGGGATCTTTATGGAAATCGTGCCACCCATAACTGGAACCCTCGTCAGTGTGCCAAGGGATATACATTCCATCGTGTTATTTACGGTCCTTATCGACTTAAACACCCCATTGTTCGTAAAGGCTGGAAAGCCTGGGCAGATGCCGGATTTCCAACCCTTACACCTGAACTAAAAACCAAATACAAATTCGACAGCCGGGGTGAGGATGAATTTATAGAGATTTCTTGGGAAGACGCCTTTGACAGTATCGCGAAGGCGTTGGTAGCCATTGCAACACGTTACAGTGGTGAGGAGGGAAAAAAGCGACTTCTTGCTCAGGGTTATCAGCCTGAGATGGTGGAGGCTACCCAAGGAGCCGGTACCCGCTGTATCAAAATGCGAGGTGGTATGGGTTTGTTGGGGGTCATAGGCAAATATGGGATGTATCGTCTCTGTAATTCCCTTGCTCTGCTGGATGCAAAGATTCGTGGGGTGGATAGAGATAAAGCCCTTGCAGGGCGCAACTGGTCCAATTACACCTGGCATGGAGATCAGGCTCCGGGTCAGCCCTGGGTACACGGCCTTCAGACCTCCGATTGCGATTTTAACGACCTGCGGTTCTCCAAGTTGATCATCATGGACGGTAAAAACCTCGTAGAGAACAAGCTGACCGACGCCCACTGGTTCATTGAATGTATGGAACGAGGGGCTAAAATTGTGGTGATCACTCCGGAGTATAGCCCTCCATCCACCAAAGCAGACTATTGGATTCCCATTCGTCCTGCCACCGATGCAGCCCTCTGGTTGGGAGTTACGAAACTGATGATAGACCGTAAGCAGTATGACGAGAAGTTTGTTAAACAGTTTACCGATTTCCCCCTGTTGGTTCGTAAGGATACGCTCAAACGGTTGCGGGCCCACGAAGTCTTTCCCAATTATCAAAGCGATCTTTCCCCGGAAGGACCTTCCATGAAGATCCAAGGGTTTACGAAGGAGCAGCATGAAAAGCTGGGTGACTTTGTGGTGTGGGACCTTATCCATAACAAACCCCGGGCGGTCACCCGGGACGATGTAGGAGAGACTCTTGAGAAGAAAGGCATCAATCCGGCCCTGGAAGGGGAATTCAAAATCAAACTGGTGGATGGCCAAGAGGTGGAAGTGGCCACGCTCTGGACGTTATATCAAATCCATCTTAAAGACTACGATATCGATACCGTTTGCGAGATTACCCACGCACCCAAGAACCTGGTAGAGCAGTTGGCCGAAGACATTGCAACCCTCAAACCGGTAGCCATTCATCAAGGTGAAGGGATTAATCACTGGTTCCATGCTACCGAAATGAACCGGGCAGCCTATCTGCCCCTTATGTTGACAGGGAACATAGGAAAACCCGGAGCGGGTTGCCATACCTGGGCGGGGAATTATAAAGCCGCTCTGTTCCAAGGCTCTCCCTGGACCGGACCCGGTTTTAAAGGCTGGGTGGCTGAAGATCCCTTTGAACCTAACTTAGATCCCAATGCCCATGGGAAAGACATTAAAACCCACGCCTATACCAAGGATGAAGAGCCGGCTTACTGGAATCATGGGGACAAGGCCCTAATTGTGGAAACTCCCAAGTATGGAAGAAAAAATTTCACAGGCCAAACCCATATGCCCACGCCTACTAAAGCCATCTTGTTCAACAACGTCAATCTGATTAATAATGCCAAGTGGGTTTACGAAATGCTCAAAAACGTCAATCCCAACGTAGAGATGATCGTCTCCATTGACATCCAGATGACCGCTTCCATCGAGTATTCGGATCTGGCTTTACCGGCTAACTCCTGGTTGGAGTTTGAAGACCTGGAAATAACGGCCAGTTGCTCTAACCCGTTTTTGCAAATCTGGAAAGGAGGCATCCCACCGGTATTCGATAGCAAAGACGATCTGACCATCATTGCAGGGATTGCCAAAAGTCTGGCGAAAGTAACAGGGGATACTCGGTTTACCGATTATTTCAAATTTGAATACGAAGGTAAACGTAAGATTTACATTCAGCGGTTATTGGATTCGTCGACTACCACGGTAGGATATAATCTGGAAGATATTATGGCCGGCAAATATGGCCCTCCAGGAGGTGCATTGATGTTATTCCGCACTTATCCACGTATCCCATTTTACGAACAGATCCACCATAATGAACCATTTTACACGGATACAGGCCGTCTCCATGCTTATTCCGATATTCCAGAAGCCATTGAATATGGGGAGAACTTCATTGTACACCGTGAAGGGCCTGAAGCAACGCCTTATCTGCCCAATGTGATTGTCAGTTCCAATCCGTTTATACGGCCGGATGATTATGGCATTCCTATAGATGCTGAGCACTGGGATGACCGTACTATCCGTAACATCAAAATGCCCTGGAGCCGGGTTAAAGGGACCAAAAACTTCCTCTGGGAAAAGGGGTTCCAGTTTTACTGCCTGACCCCCAAGACCCGTCACCGGGTTCACAGCAGTTGGTCTAATGTAGATTGGCACATGCTTTATGATTCCAATTTTGGGGATCCCTATCGGCTGGATAAACGCGCTCCATCCGTGGGAGAACATCAACTCCACATCAATCCACAGGCAGCTCGAGATTTGGGTATCAACGATGGAGACTATGTATATGTGGATGCTAACCCGGCTGATCGACCTTATATAGGCGCCAAACCCAACGAGTTCTTCTATCGCGTCTCACGATGCATGTTGAGGGTCAAGTACAACCATGCCTATCCCTATAATGTGGTGATGATGAAACATGCTCCTTTCATCGCCACGGAAAAGAGCGTTAAAGCCCATGAGACAAGACCAGATGGTCGAGCCCTTTCTGAAAACACAGGCTATCAGGCTAATCTGCGCTACGGCTCTCAGCAATCCATCACCCGAAACTGGCACATGCCCATGCACCAGACAGATAACCTCTTTCATAAAGCAAAGGTTTTCATGGGTTTTATCTTCGGCGGCGAAGCGGATAACCACGCTTTAAACACCGTTCCCAAAGAGACCCTGGTACGCATCACCAAGGCAGAGGATGGTGGGATGGGTGGAGTTGGAATCTGGTTTCCTGCAACCACCGGTTTTACACCGGACAATGAAAATGAATTTATGCAGAGGTACCTGGCTGGAGAATTAATAAACATTAAAAAATAACGGGTATGGGAGTGTGGGTGCCTTCCATACTCCCTCACTCCCATACTCCTCCATCTATGCCTTACAACGACCCGGATCCGACCGATCCCAACATGCTGGTAGGTGTAGAGTTACCAGCCAATCCCAAAGCTACATGGGATATGGCTTATGTGTTTGCTGAGGAATTTGCCCGATTAGGTTTTGATAAGAAGAATCTGATGCGCATTTTCAAACGACCCTTTTATGCAGGTGCCCATCGGGCTTACCTGGAGTTAGGTGAGGAAACAATAGAAAAAATCGTGGATGAATGCCTTGCGATTTGGGGGCGACTCAAATGGAGGGATCTGGATGCTACGAATAAAGAAAAAGAATAAGGAGGGTGGAAGGATGGGGGTAGGGGAGTGTGGGGGTATCTAAACACTCCCCTACCCCCATCCTTCCATACTCACTTATAATTATGCCTAAAGTATATAATTGGCAATTAGGTCGTAACATGGAATATCCCCATGAAGCGGCTTTTCCCAAAAGGCAGTTTGCCTTTGTTTTCAATATCAATCGTTGCATTGCCTGTCAGAGCTGTACCATGGCTTGTAAGTCTACCTGGACTTTCAGCAAGGGCCAAGAACACATGTGGTGGGCTAACGTGGAGACCAAACCTTACGGAGGATATCCTCAATTTTGGGATATGAAGATTCTCAAACTTTTGGAGGAAGCCAATCCAGGTGGTCAAGTGTGGTCGAAAAAAGATGGGACCTTTCAATTTGAAGGCCAAACCATCTTTGAAGCTGCCAAAAAGAAACTCACCCCAGAAAGCTCCAGGGTTTTAGGTTACTTACCGGAAGACCATGAGTGGAATTCCCCTAATATTTATGAGGACAATCCCAAAGGACCCAAAGGTCAACCCTTTCAATGGGATAAAGAGGGCGTACAATTACCTGTTCATAAAACCTGGTTTTTTTATCTTGCCCGAATCTGTAATCACTGTACATACCCGGGATGCCTGGCCGCCTGTCCCCGCAATGCCATTTACAAACGACCCGAGGACGGAATCGTATTGGTGGATCAGAGTGAATGCCGTGGCTACCGTAAGTGTATAGAAGCATGTCCGTACAAAAAAGTCATGTACAGGGGTAACACCCGAATTTCCGAGAAGTGCATTGCTTGCTACCCAAGGGTCGAAGGAAATGATCCAGAATCAAACGGTAAGCCCATGGAAACCCGATGTATGGCTGCCTGCATCGGTCAGATCCGCTTACAAGGCCTGGTGAAAATGAATCCCGATGGGACCTGGGCAGAAGATCGCTATAACCCGATTTACTATCTGGTCCATGTGGCTAAGGTGGCCTTGCCTTTATATCCCCAATTCGGAACCGCCCCTAACGGCTACTATATTCCACCCCGATGGGTCCCCCGACCTTATTTGTACCAGATGTTTGGGCCCGGTGTGGATGAGGCTATCGAGCGGTATATGAATCCTGATCGTGAGCTCCTGGCTGTATTACAGTTATTTAGACGATCTAACTTAATCATTTTCAGCTACAAGTTTGAGGAAGGTCCTAAAATCTTTGAAGGAACTCTACGTGGAAAACCGGTCACCATTTACAATGACACGGTTATAGCGTATGGCAAAGAAGGAGAAGAACTCTTTCGTACAACCGTCGAAGAGCCTGTATATGAACGACCTGCCCAACATGCTAATTCTATTTAATTTTAATTCCGGAATTTTTAGTCACAAAGACGTCGGGCTACAAAGCTCCACCAAGCTTTTTTTCTTACTAAACTGTGGTATCCCGGTGTTTTTGGAACTACATAGGGAGGACTCATGAAAACCGAAACCGACTTTCACCCTTTTCAATTGTCAGATGAGGTTGATCTCGCTTTGTGCCGCAGCGCCCTCTATGAAGCACTGGCTTTAGGGTTTCGTTCACCGAATACTGAAACCTTGGAACGTTTGGTAGCAAAGGAACAGAATACGGATCTGGCTGAAATTACCTGGCTATTAAATGCTGCCTTCAAAAGAAGGGGCGAGATAACGCTGCCCCTCTATACCTACATCCTCAAGTTAAGATCCTGTACAGACGCTCAAAGTCTGGAAACATTGAAAAACTCGTACAATTTCCTCTTTGGACATACTGCCCAACCTAAGGTACCCCCCTACGAAACAGAATACGGAGAGGAAACCTTATTTCAACAACCTCAAGAGTTGGCGGATATTGCCGGATTTTATAAAGCCTTTGGATTAGAGTGGAACTCTGATCAACACGAGCGGGTCGATCATATCAGTGGGGAATGCGAGTTTCTCTCTTTTCTGACACGGAAAGAAGCTTATGCCCTGGAACTGCAAGACGTCTTTACAGTGATAGAAACTCGCAAAGCTCAAAAGCTGTTTCTAAAGGATCATCTGGGGCGCTTTGTGCCCTCCTTTTCCAACTTGCTGAGCCGGGAAGACCCGGATGGCTTTTATGGGACCCTGGGTAAAATATGTCATGAATTTATACAGCGGGAATGCCATCAGTACGACATACCCTTTGGTCCAAAACAATTACGCCTTCGACCCACCCTGATCACCGACGAGTGTTTTACCTGTGGTCCCAGCGATGATCTCATTCGAGAAATCTCCTGTGCAGATACCCTGAATGAATAGTTTGTAGGAACGGTTACTCCAACCTCTTCTCTGTGAGGGAAGAGGAGAGTTGAGATCCAGATAATCCCTGAAGCTTCAGGAGAGGGGGAAGGAAGGTGAGATAGATGGTTACACCCCCAGTTAAGCCTTATGCCGGCACGTATGGGGAAAGGAAGAACGATGATTCATGTTTAAGGAGGTCATTAAGATACTCCTGTCAGGAAATGTTAACTAAAAAACAAACCTGTCTTTAGATTATTTGGGGAGGTAACAAAGATGGCTGGAAAAACTCTTATTGGAGAATTTCACTCAGACCATACGAAGGTGGTACAGGCCCTGATGGATTTACGAAGTGCCATCCAGGCTCAAGATATTGCGCGGATCAGGGCGACGTTGAACGAAGCAAACAAGTTGGTTGGTCCACACTTTAAGTTTGAAGAACTCCATCTTTACCCAAAGTTAAGGGAATTCATCGGAGAAGCTGGATTGCAACGACTGCTCACGGAACACGATGGGGTATTCCGGGGTGTGATGGCTTTAATGAGTTTGGCTGCAAAAGATACCTGGAGTAAGTCCGATGCCGAAACCGCAGCTGCGAATCTGGAACTGATTTGGGAGCATCCTATCACTTGTGATGGATTGGCTCTCTATATCGAAAGACTACCCCATACTCTCCAAGAGGAGCTCCTGAACCAAATGGAAGAACGACGACGTGAAGGTACGACCCTGTTAGAATATCGGAAAGAGCGATTCTCATGAGATCTCGTCTACGACACGAACAGGTTGAATAAGAGAGGACCGGAGAATACCATTTCCATGGGGTAATATCAATCTGCATTTTATGGGAGATATTCCCTACTCCATACGGGCCAAAGTAAGGTAAAAAAGCTTACCCTGTGACCTGGGAGCGAGGGTACCTCACCCCCTCGTTCTCCACAGCGCCAGGATAAGAGTGAGATACCTGAGAGGCATCCCCTTCCTGGCCTTCCCCCGCCTTGCAGGGGAAGGAACCGGGTAGGGCGCCTTAACCTGGCACCTATACCCTCGTTCCCCCTTTCCTGAAGCTTCAGGAGAGGGGGAAGGAAGGTGGGGTAGATGGTTATACCCCCAGTTAAGCCTTATCCCGGCCCGTATGGGGAAGGGGGGAGTTTGTCAATTGCTATATCCTTGAAACCAGGGATTTCAGTCTTTGTCTTTAAAGCAAAAGTCTTCTTAAATTAACTGAGTATCCCTTCCCTTGAAGGAAGAATTCTTGTAACCATTTGCTTCGGTAAGTAAAGGGGTTATTTTGTATGAAAAACCTGACATCCGTTGACTTCAGAACTCACGGTAAATCCTATTGTGTAGAATATCATCTTCAACTCGTTGAAGAAGCTGTTCTCCGGATTATCAGAGGGCATCCGAAGGAAGGCCTGTTTAGAAAAGAAAGGGATCGTATTTACGAGTTCACCGATCCAGAGGAGCGGGAGGAAGCTTTTCAGCAACTTCATGAACGCTGGTTCAACCATTTAAATCTTGGAGAGCCGGTACAACAAGTTTTTAAACTATGGCCAATACTTACAGCCTCAACCCATCGCTGCCTCTTTATAAAAGCTCGATCTACCAGGGAGATTGGAGCAGATTTGTACCTTGCTCGTGTAAAACGTGACCAGCCTGAACTTAGTCGAACAGAACGCACCATAGTCGTTCAGTTAACCCCCGAACTTTTATGCCAGTCCTCCCAATTCCTTGTTTTTCTTCAACGTGAAATGCTGCATATTGTGGATATGCTGGATCCTTACTTTGGATATGAGTCCGGTTTTCCCAAAAGATCCCTGGGCCCCTATCATCGCGTTCTTCAAGAACGATATAAAATTCTTTGGGATATCACCGTTGATGGGCGGTTATATAAAAAAGGGTGGCTTCCATCCTCAGTGCGAGAAACCCACAAGATGCTTTTTAGTCGCACCTTCCCGTCCCTGCAAGGGGAACTGGAGAACTTGTTTTCTTATTTTTTTGACCAGGGTCCCCACACCCATCAGGAGTTATTATCGTTTGCTCAAAATCCTGAAAAGTGGCTTGCCGGAACAACAGATATAGGGAGGGGCTTCAAATCTACTCCTTCTTCCAAAGGGTGGTGTGTTTTATGTCAATTTCCTTCGTTTCAGTTAATAAATCCCGTCGATCTTTCTGCCGATTTGTTAGTCCAAATCCAACAAGAGCATCCGACATGGAACCCTCAGGAACCCATCTGTTGGCAGTGTAAAGATTTGTACGAAGCCCGTTCTTTAATAGTCGAAGCTAAACCAGTTAAGTCTTATATCAACTAAATGAGGAGAATTTCTATCCCCAAGTCCTTTCCAGGCACCTTCCTCAAAACAACCAGCTCAAGTGATGACTATTCCTTACTAAGGAACAGATTTTCAGCAAGGAATCCTGGGAGTAAGGTATTTTCAGCTCTGGGGATAAGCAACTATTTATATAAGACTGGATAGCGAAAAACAAGAAGAATCGGTACTCCCTATGTTGGGGATTATGGGCGTGGTAGGAGTTACCTATAAAGATCCGGGTATCCTTCACATCTCCGGTAACGGTAGGACCACCGATGGCTTCAACTGATGGTATCGGACATCGTAGAATCGGATTTGATAAATGATAATTTTTAGAGTTGTTCTAAAGGGTCAAAGGTGGAAAGCGAATAATGGCTTTTATCCTTGGCCCTTCAGCCTTTAATCTTATGAATGTTTTCTACCTGTTCTCGGTCTGGCTTCATATGCTGGCTGCAGTAACCTGGATTGGTGGCATGATTTTTCTAGTTCTGGTTCTGGTTCCAGTGATCCGCCGATCGGAGTACCAGGATATCAGAGCTTCTTTCATCCATTGGATCGGAGTGCGTTTCCGCTGGATAGGTTGGATCTGTCTGATCTTGCTCCTCCTGAGTGGCCTCTCTAACCTGATCTATCGGGGTTTTAGTTGGGAGGATTTCCAGAATGATCTATTCTGGCGAAGTTCCTTTGGTCATACTTTAGGCATCAAATTATTACTTGTGGCCTTGATTCTTCTGTCCAGTGCTCTGCACGATTTTATCATTGGGCCACGGGCCATGGCTCTGTGGCAGACAAATCCCACCTCGCTTGAAGCAATACGGTTACGTCGCCAGGCCGGATGGCTTGGACGGTTGAATTTGCTGCTGGCCTTGTTGGTAATCGCTTTGGGAATTATGCTGGTACGAGGCTGGCCCGGGTAACCTCTATAAAAACCCAGAATTTTCAAGATTTCAAAGATCATTCCTTTTATAAATATCCGTTATTTTGTCTTTTGTCTTAATTTCCGACGTTATCAATTATAGCTTTAATTCCCTGGTTTTTGTCAATGATGTAAGATTTTAAGACGGATCCTATAAATCCTCTCTTTCCCTGAAGTTCGCATCTTACCAGACCTTTATATCGGTTGGTTATCTGAAACCCTAAGTTTTGTAACATCTTCGTCAAGACCTTGTGCAACCTGGCATAGTGATTGCGATATTTCTTTAGCAACGAACGATGGAAGGTTATCAGAAGACTAAACAGGCACGTTTTGCTGCTATTTGTGGCGTGCTTTGGTAATTTTGATCATACAGAATAAGGGAGAAATTCATATGGAGAAAAAAATCAAGCTCAAATGGTTAATCGGTGGTCTGGGTTTGGTGATAATGGTTTTAGGTATAAGCTTATTTTTAAGCTGGAGGCAGAGGGATCTTCCTGTTGAGCATGACTCTAAAAAAGCAGTTGATCTGCCTGCATCCAAAGAAGCCGAGGAAAAACATGGAAAGCCTGTCGGTGAAGGCGCCTTTTTTGTCGAGAAGGGATGTTTTACCTGCCATGAGGTAAGTTCGTTGGGTGTCAAATCGCTAACTAAAGCCGGACCTGATTTGGCGAATGCCTATGTGGATGTCCAAAGTCGCTTCGGTAAAACTCTAGAAGAGTTCTTTGCGAGTCCAACAGGGACCATGGCCATCATTCTCTCAGAGCAGATTAAGCTTACCGAGGCTGAGAAACAGGAAGTAATTGAAAAGCTTAAGTTAGCCTATCAAAAAAAGCTTAAAGAAGAAAATCAGGTCGGAGCTCATGACGATGGGAAGGATTAAAGGGAATTTGGCAAGAAAAGTCAAAACCAGCCTAAAAGGAAAGATAGACCTGTGTTGTAGAGTATTTCCTAGAAAAGTAAGATCGGAAATACTCGCTGCTATTTGTAGCGAGTCTTGATCCGATACAGGAGAATACGCCTATGAAGAACGTAAGGAAAAAAATTATATTCAAAGGAATGATCAGTACCTTTAGTTTAATAGGAATTTTAAGCCTGACTCTGTTTTCAGGTTGTTCCAGGAAACCTGAGGTTGAAAAGGGAACTGAGAAAAGTAGTACAATTGGAGCTGCAGTTGCAAGTTATATCGCTCCCGGTGATATGGACGAGTATTATCTTTTTTACTCCGGAGGGCATTCAGGTAATGTGTTTGTTGCAGGGATTCCTTCGATGCGACACATTGCCACCATTCCGGTTTTCTCACCTTATCCCTCGACAGGCTATGGATTCGACCAAGAGACCAAGAAAATGCTTGGTGAATTCACCTGGGGAGACGTACATCATCCCTCCCTCAGCGAGACCAATGGGAACTACGATGGACGCTGGCTCTTCGTCAATGACAATGCAAACAATCGCATGGCACGAATTGATCTGAGAGATTTCAAAACCAAACAGATTCTGGGACCGATTCCGAATGTTTCTGGTTATCATGGTGGAGCATTTGTCACCCCGAATACAGAGTATATCCTGGCGGCATCTCGTTTCTCCATTCCGCTGCCTAAAGGAGCCTATGCACCCATTGAGCAATATGCAACGGATTATAAGGGGGTCGTGGCGGGAATTGCCGTGGATCCCAAAACCGGTGAAATGAGCGTTGGCTGGCAAATCCTTATGCCACCGTTCGATTACGACCTTGGCGATGCAGGGAAAGGACCGAGCTACGGTTGGGCATTCTGGACCTCTTATAACTCCGAACGGGCCACTGGTAAACTGGAGGTTACTTCAACGCAAAAGGACCGCGATTATATTGCCGCGGTAAATTGGAAAGCGGCAGAGCAGGCAATCCAAAATGGTAAATTCAAGATGATCGCGGGTGTGAAGGTAATTGATCCAAAGGAAGTTCCAGACATTGTCTATTTGATTCCCTGCTCGAAAAGCCCACATGGAGTGGATGTAAGTCCGGATGGCAAGTATATCATTGGGAGTGGTAAACTTCAATCTATTACTACAGCTTTCAATATGGAAAAGATCTTAACGGCAATTCAAAACAAGGACTTCACCGGTAACGAAGACGGCATCCCTGTTCTTAACTATGATGCCGTTAAGGATGCAGAAGTTAATGTAGGCCTGGGACCCCTACACACCCAGTTCGATGATAAAGGCTATGCTTATACAAGCCTCTACGTTGAGAGCGCTATTGCTAAGTGGAAACTCGGTACGTGGGAAGTCGTGGACAAAATTCCTGTTTCTTACAATATCGGTCATCTTGCGGCTGTTGAGGGAGATACCATAAACCCCAAGGGAAAATACCTGGTGGCATTGAACAAGCTTTCACATGGACGACACATCAGTGTGGGTCCATCGCAGCCAGAGAGTTCTCAGTTAATTGATATATCCGGCGAGAAGATGAAACTCCTTTATGATGCATTCACCGAACCTGAACCGCACTATGCACAAATCATCAAAGCCGATAAACTCAAACCCATTGAGGTTTATAAGAAGGAAGACAATAAGCATCCAGAGGCAATCTGGGATGTAAAGGACGCAAAGGTCGAACGAAATGAGAACCACGTAACGGTGAAGATGATAGCGGTACGCAGTAGTTTTGAACCCTGGAAGATCGAGGTCAATGAGGGTGATCATGTGACAATTCACCTCACAAACATCGAACAGACGACGGATATGCTCCATGGTTTTGGTTTGAATGAGTACAACATCAATGTAGTGGTCGACCCAGGAGAGACTAAAACCATCGAATTTGTGGCGAACAAACCCGGTGTTCATCCGTTTTACTGTACAAACTTCTGTTCAGCGCTGCATCAAGAAATGCAAGGATATCTTCTGGTAAAACCGAAACAAAGCGTATCGACAGGTATGATTCGCTAGTAAGGGCGACCGGTTGGTCGTCCTTACAACCGGATTTGGTATAAGAAAAGATGTGAAAACGCTATCTCTAGAGATACTGGGCTAATCGACCGTTAGCGGGTTTTTAAGGTTTTTAAGTAGGGGTAGGTTTTAAACCTACCCCTACAGACGGAATAACTTATGTCAAACATACAAGATTTCATTTCAAGGCAGGAATCGGCTATTCAACCCCTGGAGGGAAAATTCGACATGGAAAAGTGGTTGGAGAAGGCGAACGCTTTTTTTGATCTCCCCTTAAGGCTACGGAGCCGCCTCATTATCCTGATCGCCGCAGTGCTGCTTATTCCAACGTTTATCTTCCCCCTTTGGAATATGACACTTTATGCAAATCAATTTCCTGATGGCTTGAATCTCTATATCTATTCATACACCCTTGACGGCGGTCATCCTGAGGGGAGAAATGACTTGCAAGAGATCAATACCCTTAATCACTATATCGGTATGCGTCCGTTGCTTGAAAGTGATTTCAGTGAGTTTGGATGGATTCCTCTGATGATCGGTATTTTCTTCATCCTTACTCTGCGCACAATCGTATTGGGCAAGATGTCGAACCTGGTGGATACGACGGTTCTTTTTATATACTTCAGCCTCTTCTCGTTTTGGAGTTTTTATAATCGACTTTATCAGTATGGTCACAACCTGGACCCAAAAGCTCCGGTAAAAGTTCCCCCATTCATGCCCCCCATTATTGGATCAAAACAACTTGCAAACTTTACCGTTTACAGCTATCCTGGCCCGGCTTCCTATTTTCTGGTTGGTTTTCTCCTGTTGTTGCTTGTTTCTATTCTATTATCGGGAAGGCACGTAAAAAGTTATAAGCGTTTAAGTACCCTAAAGTGAACTAAAGTAGGAGTGTGGGGATGTGGAAGTGGGAGAGTATAAATGCTCATTTCCTCCCCCCACCTCCGTATCCCCCGCTCCCATAAGCACCTTCATGAGGTGGTCCAAGCGAATTTTTCTGGTGGTCTTGCTGGGATTGGCTGGCTCTACTTTACCTCTGGAAGTGAAGGCCAGAACTCTCATCGTTGGCCCGGGCGAACCTTTTACCTCGGTCCAGGAAGCTCTTACCTATGCAACTGCAGGGGATACCATTCGAGTCAAAAGTGGAATTTATAAAGGTAATCTTATCCTCGATAAACAAGTTGTTCTCGAGGGCATAGATAACCCCATCCTTCAAGGAGATGGTCGGGGAAGTGTCATAACAGTAAATGCCGATGGCTGTGTGGTTCGAGGTTTCATTATTGAACATAGTGGGAACATGCTGGTTGATGAAGATTCAGGTATTCTACTCAAGTCAAACGGTAATAGAATTGAAGAAAATAAACTACGCGATGTGCTTTTCGGAATCTACTTCTTTAGTTCCAATGATAATATAGTCAGAGGGAATGTAATCCAGGGCAGGGATTTTCTTGAACCCGGTGAAAGAGGTAGCGGCATTCACATCTGGAACGCCACCAACAACATCATTGTTGGAAACACCATCAAACAGGCTCGCGATGGAATGTATCTGCAAAATGCATATAAAAGTATCCTTCGTGGAAACCGTGTATCGGACCTCCGCTACGGCTTACATTATATGTTTTCCGATGACAATAAGTTTGAAGAAAATCTATTTTATAACAATGTTGCCGGTGCTGCTATTATGTATTCTCGGCGGATTGAATTTAGACGAAACATTTTTATCCATAATCGAGGTTTCAGTTCTTTTGGCCTCCTGTTCCAGGACAGTGATGACTGTCTGGCCGAGGAGAATCTGATCATGGATAATGCCGTTGGCATATTTATGGAGGCACTGAGAAATAGTCTATTTAGACATAATCTCATTGCAGCAAACGATACCGCTATTCAGATCTTTACCAGCGCTTCGGGAAATGTATTTCAGAGGAATAACTTTGTGGATAACCTGAGCCCCATACAGGTGATCGGCAAAAATACCACAACACAATGGAGCCATGGAGGAGTTGGAAATTACTGGAGCGATTATGATGGCTACGATTTAGATGCTGACGGCATAGGTGACATACCTTTCAAGATTCAAAACATTTTCCAGTATCTGGAAGGAAATCATCCTCGACTCCGACTCTACCTCTTTAGCCCGGCGTCTCAAGCCCTCGCTTTGGCTGAAAAGACTTTCCCGGTGATCGAGGGATCCAGGGAATTCGATTTTTACCCTCTCATGAAACCGGTAGTATGGTCTATCCAGATGCCAGAGTTGGATGGAGGATTAAGTAGGGGCAGGTTTGAAACCTGCCCCTACTTTTCCTTGATCTTACCCTTTGTCATGCTGGGGATATCTATTACCCTGATTGCGAAGGGAAAAAAGCGATGATCGAGGTAAAAGGGTTAACCAAAAAATTCGGTAATTTTACTGCTGTGAAGGATATATCCTTTCAGGTAAAGGCCGGAGAGACTTTTGCCTTACTAGGTCCGAATGGAAGCGGCAAGACAACCATTCTGAAATGTATCACCGGTCTCATGTCACCAACTTCTGGCCATATATGGATTAATGGTATAGATGTCTGGAAAAACTCGTGGGAAGCGAAAAGTTTACTTAGTTATCTTCCCCAGCGGGTCGCTTTTTATGAAAACCTCACAGCTCGAGAAGTTCTTGAGTTCTATTGTCGCTTAAGGAAACTGCCGCTGGATCGGATTGATCAGGTGCTTGAAAAACTCCACTTCAGCTTTAATGGATTTGCTGACAGGTCAGTCAGCGAATTTTCCGGCGGAATGATTCAGCGTCTGGGCATAGCTGTGGCCTTTCTGCCCAATGCACCTCTACTCCTCCTGGATGAGCCCACTGCCAGTCTTGATCCTGAAGGAGCAATAAAATTCAGAAAATTGATCGCCATGCTTAAGCAAGAGGGTAAGACGATCCTGTTTTCTTCCCACGTTCTTTCTGATATCGAGCAGTTGGCCGATAGGGTGGCGATACTTGTCGGTGGTAAGTTGGCAGCCGTTGAGTCGGTGGAAATCTTAAAAAATGCCATAAGGGTCAATTCACGTATGCGCTTATTACTGAACAATCCAAACGAAAATTTTATCAAGACAGCCCTCGATGCCGGAGCTACAGAAGCGAAACTCCTTGATGCTCATCTGGTCGTATCCTCAAAGCCCGAAGATCGCCTTTCTATCCTGCAAGCCCTTTCAAAGGCCGGTGCGATCATTAAGTGGTTTTCGACAGAAGAACCATCCTTCGAGGAAATTTATTTAAAGTACACATTATGAACTGTACTTTCACATTTTTTTGTTGATAATTCGTTATGATTGAAAAATTCTGGCGAAAAGGTGATCAGTCAGGATGATAGGGTTAACAGTTTTATGCTTCGTCTCTCAGCAAAAAGGAGGTGTGGATGTCACGTCTGTAGCTGATTGCCGTGTTACCTAGGGAGAGACAAAGGTGTTGCTCCCGAAGGAGATTATTCCTGATGGTGAGATTGGTGACCTCAGGCGTACGCACAATCCGATGTTGACAAAAACCAAAGAACGTACAGCAGGGATTTTAGAACAACTCTTAAGTGCCGTTGAATCCACCACTGATAGCATAATTATTACTAACAGGGATGGGGTTATCGAATATGTCAATCCTGCCTTTGAGAAAATAACAGGATACGCTAAAGAAGAAGTGATTGGCAAAACCCCAAGAATACTTAAGTCAGGTAAACATGACAATGGGTTCTACAAAGAACTTTGGAGTACGATTTTCTCTGGCCGAATTTTCCGCGCTGTGTTCATAAACAAGAAAAAAGATGGTGAGTTGTATTATGAGGAAAAGACTATCACACCTGTTACAAATGCCCAAGGAAACATAACTCATTTTGTTTCTTGCGGCAGAGATATTACCGAGTGTAAGCGTACCGAGCAACGTCAAGCCATACCATTCACTGTCAGTCGTATTCTGGCAGAGTCGGCCACAATCGATGAGGCCGTCCCAAAGCTTCTTCAGGTTATCTGTGAAGGTCTAGAGTGGGAACTCGGTGAGCTGTGGTGTATAGATTCCAACTCCAATGCGTTATATCTGGAAGGGATGTGGCACATACCGTCATTAGAACTCCGGGAGTTTGAAGCAATCAGTCGGCAGATAACCTTTTCGCCTGAGAAGGGTTTACCAGGGCGTGTTTGGTCTAGCGGTCAACCTATATGGCTAACCGATGTTGTTGTAGATACCGATTTTCTTCGAGCACCCTTCGCTGCCAGAGCAGGACTACACGGAGCTATTGCTTTCCCCATCCAAAGTGAAGGTAAAGTAAGTGGCGTCATGGTGTTCTTTAGCCATCATATCCGCCAACCCGATAATAACCTCCTCAACATGATGATTGACATTGGCAATCAAATTGTTCACTTCATTGAGCGTAAACGGGCTGAGGAGGCTTTGCGGGAAAGTGAAAGAAAGTATCGTATGGTTTTGGAAAACATTAATGAAGTGGTTTACAAAGTTGACATAACTGAAGATAACCCCTATGAAGGATCCGTTCAGTTAGTCAGCGGTCGGGTTGAGGACATCATTGGCTATAAACCAGAAGAATTTTTGAAGAATTCTAGTCTTTGGTTCAGTCTGGTTCATCCAGATGATATTCCCGGTTTAGCGGAATCAACCAGGAAGGTGTTCATGAGTAAAAGAGGCGGTATTCGGGAATATCGGTTACGGCACAAAAGGACAGGGGAATACCGTTGGATAGAAGACATGGTCTTGCCACAGTATAACGATTCGGGTAAAGTAATTGGCATTTTCGGTGTGGCCCGAGACATTACTGAGCGTAAACAGATAGAAGAAAAACTGGTATATAATGCCTTTTATGATTCTCTAACAGATCTACCAAATCGGGCTTTATTCATGGATCGATTGAAACAGACAGTTGAATACGAAAAACGGCACAAAGAATATCTGTTTGCCGTACTTTTCCTTGATCTTGATCGCTTTAAGGTAATCAATGATAGCCTCGGACACATGGCCGGAGATCAATTGCTTATTACTATGGCCCAAAGATTAAAAGGATTGCTCCGCGCGGTTGATACCATAGCACGTTTTGGAGGAGATGAGTTCGTCATTCTGCTCAACGATATCAAAAAGGTGAGTGATGCAACGGAGGTTGCTGACCGGATCCAGAAGGAGTTAGCCTTACCAGTGAATTTGAACGGACAGGAGGTATTTACTACTGTGAGTATAGGGATTGCCTTGAACACATCAGGCTATGATTGTCCAGAAGATCTCCTGCGTAATGCAGATATAGCGATGTATCAAGCCAAGACACGGGGAAAGGCGCGCTATGAGATTTTCGAGAGAAGTATGCACGTTCAAGTCATGACCCAACTCCAACTGGAAGCAGATTTGAGACGGGCTATCGAGCGTTAGGGGTAAAAATTTCCATAGATGATTTTGGAATGGGCTATTCTTTTTTAAATCACCTGAAACATTTTCCTATAGATACTTTAAAGATCGATCGATCTTTTGTAAGGGATATTTTTATTGATCCAGATGATGCAGTAATAGTCTCTGCCGTAATTACCTTGGTCCACAGTTTGGAACTGGAAGTAATTGCAGAGGGCGTAGAAACAGAGGAACAGTTGGGCTTCTTACGTGCACAGGGGTGTGATAAGGCCCAGGGTTACCTGTTCAGTCCCCCTCTATCGGCTGAAGAATTTGTAAAGCTGCTGCAGAAAGAAAGGCAGTTATCACCCAGGGAACCCTAGGTCATGCCAATTGTTCCCTGCCGTAGCCATAATAGAAAAGGTTCTAGTATGTTATGATTTCTATAGGAAAGAGGGTTTCCCAGATTTTCCGTTTAATTATGAAGAAAATTCTCCTGATCTTACTCTTACTCATAATCCTGATAGCCTGTCAAAGCCAGCAACTCCAGCCGGTTGATATTGAGGCTGGAGATATGTGCTCGTTTTGTAAAATGGCCATTTCTGAGAAGCGATACGCTGCAGAATTCATTGATCAAGATGGTACAGTATTCAAATTTGATGATATCGGATGTATGATCCGATTCATCCATGAACGTGGTTTGAAAGATAAAATAGCGGTTTACTTCGTCACAGATTATGACAACCTAAAGTGGCTCAACGCCGAACACTCCAGTTATGTAAAATCAGAAGCGATACCAAGCCCCATGGCCAGTGGCTTGGTTGCCTTTAAAGATAGATTGAAGGCCGAGGAATTCTCAAGGAAATATCGAGGTCAGATTCTCACCTTTGATGATCTTTGGAGGAGGTGAAAACATCAAGCTTATGGATTTCAATACGGTTACCACCATTGCACATCAGGAACTTAAGATCAACATCCGGGCTAAATGGACACTCGTTTTTGCTGGAGGGTTTGGGATTATTGCCCTGGCGATTTCATATTTCGGGCTTGTAACCGCAGGATTTGTAGGTTTTCAAGGATTCACAAGGACTTCCGCCAGCCTGCTTAATCTTGTGCTTTATCTCATTCCCGTTGTTTCACTCATGATGGGAACCCTCAGCTTCACCGGTGAGAAAAGCGCAAATGAACTTTTATTCTCTCAGCCGGTAACTCGCAGCGAAATCTTGCTGGGAAAAATCCTTGGTCTTTTCCTTTCTATTACAACGGCGACCTTCATCGGCTTTGGATTGGCGGGGTTCGTCATTGCTGTCCAGGTAGGAACGGAGGGTTTGACCCGTTTCCTCGCCTTTGTTGGGCTTGGGCTTCTCCTTGCACTGGTATTCCTATCCCTTTCGGCTATGGTTGCCATTTTATCCGGGAAGAAAGCAAAAGCCTTTGGCTTTTCGCTTTTTCTCTGGTTTTTCTTTGTACTCTTGTATGACCTGCTTGTTATCGGACTTACCTTTGTTTTCAAAGAAAGAACCGCTAATATCTTTATCTTCCTTTCACTTTTCGGCAACCCAGTTGATATGGTCAGGGTCTCCAGCCTCATTCTGCTGAATGGTACGACCATTTTTGGTGCTGCCGGAGCGGCTTTGGTAAAATTCCTGGGTGGTCAGATGGCGAGCAGCCTGCTTCTGATCTCAGCCCTCGGGGTCTGGGTGGCTACCCCCCTCCTTATTTCAGATCGGGTATTGCGAAAGCAAGATATTTAAGATCTGTTGGTATGGCCATATATTGGCTCATCTAGGCCCATGCGAGCAAAGACGGCTTTACTTCGCTGAGGACTTCAGCTCCCATCGCTCCTGATAAGGATAGATAAGATACTGTAATCTTTAAAATGGTACCGGACTTGTCTTTTGCCCTAACTTCCGACATCACCTGATATCTCCCATGGATATTGGGTTTTTACTGGAATTGTAGAACTTTAGGACAATCTATTTAATCCCTACCTTCCAATGAGAATATATCGTGTTACACCTGCAGCCGGCTTAATATCGATAATTATGGATATCCCAACGTCCTGGGGAAAACCCCGGCGTTTTATGAAGCTTGGAATATAAATTGCAGCTTTCCTTAACGTTTGAGAGGGAATGTTCGGGAGAGGGAGTTAATACCAGGTCAGTATTGAAATGGAATGTAAAGCAGGCGTGGACCCACCCTAACCCTCCCTGCCTGCAAGGAGGGATAGCCTGCAATAAGAGCCATATAGAATTGCCCCTCCCCAGAATGCAACCTATTCCATCAGAATTGGTTATTAATATCAATTCACCTTTCACAGATACTGGAAGAAGCTGGTTTGGAAGTTTATGACTTGGGTCTGAAGGAGCTTGCCGGATACGCTCCAGAATTTGCTGCTGGGGGTTCAGTTTACAAGGTTCATCAGGTGTGCTTTAACATGGGTAGTGATATAAAGCCCTGACCTGGGTTTGGTACCGGCCTGAGATACTTCCTATGGTCAATGTAACTTTTCTTCCACAGAGGGTAACAGTTCAGGTACCGAAGGGAAGCACTCTTCTGGATGCCTATCGGAGCACCTCACTTCCTCTTTTCCTAGAATGTGCTGAATGGGGAACCTGTGGTAGATGCCGAGTTCGTCTTATCCATCATACTTTTCCCCCCAGTTCTGGAGACTTGCGGCTTCTAACCTCCTCAGATCTGGAAGAAGGGTACCGTCTGGCCTGTTTCTTTCATGTGAAAGAAGATACTCAGGTGGAAGTGGCTTTTTTGGATGTAGGACCTACTTACAAATGTTTAGATGTATTCCAGGAGGTTGCGGTGGAGTTGCAACCCTCGGTATATTCACGGCGAGAAGGGGATCAAGAGCTAATTTTTTTTGATGACGAACTTTTACAGGTACGCCAGGCTCGGGATGATCCCCTTATGGGGATCGTGTTAGATATAGGTACTACTACCCTGGCAGCCTATCTAGTAGATCTGAAGACGGGAGTTCAAAAGGCGGCCCTCAGTACCCGAAATCCCCAGGTTGCGTATGGACCCGATGGTTTCTCCCGCATTTGTTACACCCGCTCCAGCAGCAAGGGTCTATGCCGACTCCAGCTCCTTTGTCTCTCTGCAGTGTGGCGGCTTATCCTTCAGTTGACCCGTTTAGGGAGCTGCGCTCTTGAAGATATCTTTCACCTGGTGGTAGTGGGTAATCCTGTTATGTTACATTTTCTACTAGGAATAGATCCTATAGAGGTCTCTCCCTTCAAGCCTTCTTTCATCGAAGGAAAGATATTTCCCCTCAAAGATTTACCCTTGAAGGGGCTTTTGGATGAGGCCAGACTGGAGACCCTTCCACTGATATCAGGTTATCTGGGGGCTGATGTTGTAGCTACAGCTCTCTTCTTGGGTATGGAGCGGCGGAAAGACACCTGTCTTGTAGTAGATATAGGAACTGATGCCAAGGTACTTCTGTGCCATCAAGGAAGGCTCTTAGCCTGCTCGGTAGCCGCCGGGCCTGCCTTTGAGGGAGGTCGCGTTCGCTGTGGTATACGAGCCCAGCCCGGCGCTATAAGTCGATTCCTCTACAATCCTGAGAGAAGTTCGTTGGAGTATCAGGTGCTGGGTGAGAACAAACCCCGGGGCATCTCCGGTTCAGGACTGATTTCTTTACTTGCTTTGTTAGTAGACGTGGGGATATTGTTCCCCTCAGGCCGCTTCCGTAAAGATATCAGTTCCCTCTTAGCTTCCCGGCTCAGGGACACAAGGGATGGACCTGAACTGGTGGTGGCATCTAACGAAGGAAGGGAGATTCTTCTCTCTCAAAGGGATGTGCAGGAACTACAAGCAGCCAAGGCTACCATCGCCGCAGGTGTGGAACGACTGCTGGAATATGCCGGTTTATTCCCCCATCAACTGGATCAGATTTACCTGTGTGGCGCCTTTGGCACTTCCCTGGATCCTTGCGCAGCCGTCCGTATAGGACTTTTAGCAAATATCGACCTTGAGAGGATCGTATGCCTTGGAAATGCTGCCGGTGTCGGTGCTCGAATGGTCCTCTGCCATAGAGATTTCAGGAAAACCGTTGCTTCTATCGCCCGTTCTGTGGAGTATTTAGAGCTTTCCTCTGATCCCCGCTTCAACGATCTGTTTGTACAACATCTGCCCTTTCCTTCCTAGGAAGAAAGTTCTGTTCTTCTAATCCCTAAAGCCTGTTTAACGGTATCCGGAATAAGTTGGTGAAAAACGGCTTCCACAACCTCCGGGGTTACAACCTTCTCCCCCCGCCTTTTGGCTTCTGTTTCAATGGTTTTTTCGGCCATAGATTTGACAAAAGGAGGTACTCTCTCCATGCGCTTTAAGGCTTCTTCTGTCCAAGGGAGGCCCCGTTCTGGAACTGTCACTATATAGCTTCTGAATTTCTCCAGAATCCTTTCATTTTTCCCCGTACGTTGTTTTAGAAAGTTCTTAATCTCTTCAATCACCTTTACCTTTCGAGGATTTTTTTGCATTTTTTCTTTAGCTACTTCAAACGCACCCATGCTGAGTTCTTCAAACCCAAACTTCTTAATAACTTTGGAGACTCGCACCATGGATTCATTTCGGATCTCGGTTAAAAACTCAGAAGTGATGACTTTATATCCACGCTCTCGAGCTCGCTTGACCATGAGTTTGTAGATACCCGACCGTACGAAATCTGGTGCGTTCTGAACTCGCTTCAAAGCTTCTTCTGTCCAAAGAATATCATCTGACATCGGAATTTTTTGATCAACTAAGGATGGCTGTTGCTATCTCTTCGTCCCTACGACCCTGTTAGGGGTTCCGGAAGGTCCGAATAAAGATCACCAGCTTCCAGCAGTCTTCATCGGTCAGAATGGTGTTCCAGGCAGGCATGATACCTTTCCCATTGGAAATCTTCCAAAATAACTCTCCATCCGTCTGGGCCTGGACGGTTGGAGCACTGAGGTTAGGAACAGGTATGGTAAATTTCATTGCGATGGGGCCTAATTCACCTTCCTGGGTTCCATGGCAACCTTCACAATTGACCTTATAAAGCCCTTTGCCCTCTTCGAGGACTTTAGGAGAACTTGGAATCGGATTTTTCGCTTCTTTCGCTTCGGGTGGGATTATCCAGGGTTGAGCCATACATCCCACCAACTCCCTCATCACAGCAGCCGAGGTGTGACAGGCTTTACAAGGTGCTATGGGCTTGGAACAGGAAACCCCCTGGGCAAACCCTACTCTCCAGATCATAAGAGTTAATCCTGTGACCATCATCCATCCAGCTAACCATCTCGTGGGGTATACTCTCATAACTTCTCCTCAGACCTTATACCACCGCTTAAATACTTCAGATTTAGGGGGGCCGGTTCCTCCCATCGACAGGGGAAAGGGGAAACCGGACCTCCTGGGTGAAGTAATCATGTGGAGTCGGTGTTATTCAAATGATCGTCTTGTAATTCATGGAGATTCTGCACCATTTCCTCATGTTCCTCTTTTCCTAAACTCGTTTCCGGATCCATCCGTAGTAAGTATTACTGGGTTCTGGGCCCAATTCTTGATACTCGGCCTTCATGGTGGTAATCTTATCCTTGAAATCTGGCGGTACCGGATCGAGCTTGGCCGTGTGGTCTATTTTGAACACTCGGGCTCCATTAAGGCCAAAGATGGCACGCTTAACATAGCCTGTGGCGGGTCCCAAAGGAGTAAAGCCGTATTTTTCTTGCAGATCTTCAGGGATTTCAAGCCGTCGAAACGCCTCGATCTGCCACTGGGGTGTTCCATACCAGATTGAGTCTGTCCCCCAGATAACATGGTCTGCCCCAAAACCCTGGATAAGTTGTCCTAGGATAGCTGCTGCCAGTCGAGGATGGGTAACTACCGTTGAGCCAAAAACTGTTCCCAACTCGGCATAAACGTTATCCACACCGTATTTTTTTGGAATCTGGGCCAGGTCGGTAATCCAGGGGATATAACCGGTCTTTTCAAATTCTGCGGCTGTCTCCTCAACATCCAGGAGTGGTTTGAGGGCCGAGTGGTAGATGATGAAGTTCAGGTTGGGGAAGGCCTTGGCTGCCTCACCGACATCCTCTACGCCAGCATAACGCCAGTTCTTGAAGCTCTGCTCGTAATCGGGAGGCATCAGCCCTTTGTGGACACATACATTCCGGACCCCTGACTTTTCAGCTAGCTCCCAGCAAGGGAAGGCAATCTTCTCATCATTCATCATCCAGGGATACTTGGACTCCCCGTACAACGGGTCACCCACCGTGTATCCCTTCCAGGAATCAATTTTAAGTTCTTTCACCAGTCGGTCCATCTCCTCGAGATTACCTTCTTTACCTGGCCAGAAAAGGCCATGGGCCAGCATCCGTCGGGTTCCAGTGAACTCGTTGAAACGGTTGCGGCTCTCTACAATTTGGTCCGACGTCAGAGCCATATTTTCCGGTGTTTCAGATGTAAACCCACTGAGGAGTGCCACTTTAGTGTCACTGTCCAGGAAAATCTCCTTGACATACTGGTCAAACTTCAGCCAATCCAAGGTCGGCGGCATAGTCCCTAACTTGGGGTTCCAGGCCTTCTTCTGCGGATTCTTCCCTTGAGCGTATTGCGTCAGGAATAGGATACCTCCCCAGGAGTAGGCATTATGAACATGGTGGGTTTGTGCATCGAAGATGAACTCACCGGCCAAGGATGCCCGGCGCTCCTCAGCAGCTTCCGGATCTGCAGCTTCTACTGGATCAATATGGAAAAGGGGG
Organism: bacterium; assembly: GCA_030550175.1. Classification (GTDB taxonomy): domain Bacteria; phylum Moduliflexota; class Moduliflexia; order Moduliflexales; family JAUQPW01; genus JAUQPW01. The sequence continues at coordinate 36,120 of JAUQPW010000008.1, read as the reverse complement.
CCGAACACTTCGTTCATCGCCAGGAACATCGCGGCCATACCGCAACTCGTCCGGAGGAACTGCCGCCGGTTCAGCCCAAGCTTTTTGCCATGGATATCGGCTATCTCCTTGATTCTTTGCTCTACATGGCACTGCGCCGGAGTCTGGGCAAGGGGTATAAACTCCCCACTTGATATCATTTGGGTGGGCGCGGGCGAGCGGAAAGCATGGGTCTCTGCTTTTACCACTTTACGTAAGTCTTTCTTATTAAGCCACATACGTACCTCCCTGTTCAAGCCAGACGCTTATCTCGGCCTCCTAAGATGAGGGGGAAGAAGGATACAACTTCCCTCTGCTTTAAGCTTTACCTCTCCCTGGCTCTATTGCTGCAATGGTCTGTCAGATGCAATATCTCCACATCTCCTTCTTCGCAAGCAGCCTTAGAAGGGCCAGTATAAGGTCCATTTTCTCAATGATTGATGCTTGTTTTAGATCCGGAGTCCTGGTACCTATCCATGAGCCGCCACATGCAAAAGCTGAAATATTCGATTGTGGCAAACTGTAAATTATTTGCTGGCACAACCTCGACTTCTAAGATCTCGCTTATATACTTATATAAAAGTCCTCTGAACAGGCACCGATTAGATCTAAATTAGCAATTCAAATGCCAGACTTCACAAGATATTGGGATCAGGTTTAAGATATTATCATAAAAAGAGTTATAGGTCCGGGCTGACCTCTGAGTTAAAAAGTAAGATGTAAGCTATGTGTCTTAAAAACCTACAACATTCGTGGAAATTTAAGATTTATAAAAGTTATCAAATTATGTCAAGAATTAAGACAAAAGACAAATCTAACACGGTCTTCTTTTTCAGGAATTTATCTTATTTGCTCGGGTAACAATTCTATATATCTGAAACCATAGCCTGTAAAATCTGACATTGTCTTTTTATAAACAGGTTCCTACAGGGCTAAAAGATCCGGAAGCAAGACCGCATTGGCTACAGACAGACCATCCCACTGGGGTTTTTTCAGTAATTTAACATTGCCAAGTTAATTAACGAATTTAGAAAAACCCATCTGCCCATCAGTTGGAAGGAACAGGGGATAAGAGGACCTTCCTTAAAAAGGCGAATCCGTTTAATCTGTTCCTGTCTGTTCCTGTCCTGATTTCTGACATTCCTTGATATGCTTTATAAACATTGGGTTTCCATTAGCATTATCGGACTTTAAGACAGGCGACATAAGTTCTTGCTTTTCAGGATATGGTACAATGCCTACACCTCATCCAGAGTTTGGAGCCCTCCAGCGTGGGGCTACCTCTTATGAGAGAGTTTCTATATTTTGAACCTGGCACACTAATTGCGGTCTTTCTTAATTAGTTTTAATTAGTTTAGGCAGTATGGGCGGAAGTCATAAAACAGAGAAAGAAGGAGGAAAAGGTTATGCAATTCTCACGACGAGCCTTTATTAAAACATCTCTCGCTGGAGGCGTGACTATGGCAGCAACAGGCTACCTTTCCAAGAACTTTGTACAAGGAGGAGTTGCGCCACCCCAACGGATTCGAGAGGAGCATCAAGTTCCCAGTGTTTGCCTTCAATGTCCTGCCGGTTGTGGGATTCTAGTTCGGGTTGTTGATGGACGAGCGGTTAAGATTGAAGGGAATCCCCGCCATCCAATTAATCAAGGGCGGCTCTGTCCTAAAGGGCATATCGGTCTCCAGATCCTTTACGATCCTGATCGTATCAAAGGACCCTTACGTCGAATAGGTGAACGGGGTTCAGGAAATTGGGAACAGATCAGTTGGGAGGAAGCTATTACCACAGTAGTTAATAGACTCAAAGCTCTGAGAGAGAAGGGGGAACCCCATAGACTCATTTTCATGAGCGGTCGCAATCGGGGACAGATGGGAGGTCTCATTGATCGCTTTATGGCTGCCTATGGATCTCCCAATCATGTGGGGCACAGCAGTATTTGTGCTGATGGGAGTGCTCAAGCCCATTA
>JAUQPW010000008.1:0-34126 GCA_030550175.1 bacterium | reverse complement strand
AGCATATTTAGGAGATGATTGGGATCATACCAACTATCTCCTTTGCTTTGGAGGGGGGTTTATTGAGGCCTGGCGACCTACAACGCGGCTCCTTCGGGCTTATGGCCATATGCGTCGAGGACGTCCCATCCGGGCCAAGATTGTTCAAATCGAACCCCGTCTTTCCATCACTGCTGCTAAGGCGGATGAATGGGTGCCCATCAATCCAGGTACCGATGGTGCTCTAGCCTTGGGTATCGCCCATGTGATCATCAAGGAAGGACTCTATAACCAAGAGTTCGTTACAGAGCATACTTTTGGCTTTGAAGATTGGACCGATGAAAATACAGGCAAAGAGCATATAGGTTTCAAAACCCTCGTTCTTAGGGACTATCCACCCGAGAAAGTTGCCTCCATTACGGGCGTTTCTGAAGAGACGATTGTACGCCTGGCTCGAGAATTTGCAACAACCCAGCCTGCTATTGCGGCCGGGGAACGGGGAGCCAGCATGCAGTCCAACGGGGTCTACAACCGAATGGCCATCCATGCTCTTAACGCCCTTGTGGGGAGTTTAGAGGTACCAGGGGGGGTTATCGTTCAGAACAATCCTCCCCTCAGCAAATGGCCGGATATTGTACAAGACGATATAGCGAAGAGCGGAAACAAGCAACCTCGTATCGATTATGCGGGTACTAAACGTTTTCCCCTGGCTGGCAAGGTTTATCAGGATCTCCCTGAGTTCCTCCTGGGTGAGGGGCCGTATCCTGCTGATACCCTTCTGCTTTACTATACAAATCCTCTCTTTTCTACACCTGACGTCAATCGCTTCTACAAGGCCTTTAAAGAAGTTCCCTTCATTGTGGATTTCACTCCCTTCATGAGTGAGTCGGCCCAATTTGCAGACCTCATCCTTCCGGATCATACTTATCTGGAACGTTGGCATGACGATGTGATTTATCCGAGTCTGGGTTATCCGGTAATCAGCCTGCGTCAGCCCGTGGTCAAACCCCTTTACAATACCCGGAGTACCGGCGATGTCCTTATCCAGATTGCCCATGCCATTGGGGGAACAATGGCAGAGTCTTTCCCTTGGAAGAATTACGAAGAGTTGATCAAAGATAAGGTAAAAGGACTCTTTGAGGCCCAAAGAGGAACCATTATAGCTGCAACGTTCGAAGAGTTCTGGGAGCGCTTCAAACAAGAAGGGTTCTGGGCGGATCCCCCTTATAAGTTCCGGGATTGGACCCATGGGTTCCAGACCCCTTCCAAAAAGTTTGAGTTTTTCTCCCAAAATCTGGAGCATAAACTAGAAGATCTGGCCAAGAAAGACGCTGAAGCTCGGAAGATTAGTCAAGAGCAAGCAATGGAGGAAATGCTTCAGGGTTTAAAACTCCAGGCACGTGGTGATGAAGTTTATCTCCCTCACTATGAACCGATTCGCCATGTTGGGGATGAGAAGGAATATCCATTCCTCCTAAATACTTACAAGCTCATGACTCACGCGGAAGGGCGAGGAGCTAATGCTCCCTGGTTGCAACAGATCCTTGGCTTGCATGTAGGGATGCGTTGGGATAGTTGGGTAGAGATTAATCCGAAGACGGCAGAGAAGCTGGGAATTTCAGACGGGGATTGGGTCTGGGTGGAATCTCAGGTTGGTAGGATCAAAACGCGTGCCAAGCTCTATCCTGGAGCGATGCCTTACGTAGTCAATATCCCCTATGAGTTGGGACATAAAGCATATGGTCGTTGGGCAAAGGGACGGGGTGTTAATCCCAATGAAATTCTGGTTCACGAAAATGACTTGTTGGGAGGCCTTGCAGCATTTTTCTCTACCCGTGTGAAAATCTACAAGGTGGAGGGAGGTGAGTTATATGGCTAGATGGGGAATGGTGATCGATTTGGATAGGTGTACTGCTTGTCAGGCCTGTACTGTAGCTTGTGTGGCAGAAAATAATCAACCGGTGGCCGGCCCGCAAGAAAGCCAGAAGGGAAGAAATATCTTCTGGAACCAGGTATTGGCCATTGTGGAGGGGGAATATCCCCTTGTAAAAGCCCGTTTCCTCCCACGTCCCTGCATGCATTGTGATGAGCCCCCCTGTGTGCAGGTCTGTCCAGTGGGAGCTACCTATAAACGGGACGATGGGCTTGTAGCACAGAATAACGACCTTTGTATTGGCTGCCGCTATTGCATGGTAGCCTGTCCTTATGGAGTACGCTACTTCAATTGGAAGCAACCGGAGTATCCCACTATAGAAAATCTTAATCCAGATGTGCCCCTCCGGCCTAAAGGAGTGGTGGAGAAATGTACCTTCTGTGTCCACCGTATAGAGGCTGCTAAAGTTAAAGCCCAGGCGGAGGGGAGAGAACTGCGGGATGGAGATGTGAAAACGGCCTGTCAACAAACTTGTACCGGTGGGGCCATCTACTTTGGCGATCTAGAGGATCCAAACAGCCAGGTAGCCAAACTGGCTAAAGAACAAAGGGCTTTTAGACTCTTGGAAGAGTTAGGGACAAAACCAAGGGTGATCTATCTGGGGGAGGGATAATTATGAATCATTTAGAAGAAAAATATCTCCAACCGTTGATGCATACGGGGTCAAAGTATTATCTCACTGTGGTCGTCCTTGGACTTATTATTACCTGGGCCCTATATGCCTATTTCTATCAGCTTATCTATGGGTTAGGCGTCACAGGGATGAATACACCAACCTACTGGGGGTTTTACATCGTCAACTTTATCTTCTTTATCGGCTTGAGTGCCGGTGGTGTCATTGTAGCCTCTCTGGTACACGCCTTTAATATTCAGAAATTCAAATCAGTGGCCCGGATTGCAGAGCTTTTAGCCATTAGCTGCCTGGTCTTGGCCACCATTTTTATTACCCTTGACCTGGGTCGACCGGATAGGATCTGGCATCTCCTGGTCTATGGACGACTGGGCTCCCCCTTGATCTGGGATGTTATTGTCATCACAACCTATCTACTGGTAAGTCTGGCTTATGGCTATTTTGGAACCCGTGCAGATCTGGTGAAATGTATGGGAGCGATCCCTCAGAAGCGGAGGCTCTATTGGTTCCTTGCCCTGGGATATACCAATACTTCTGAGAAAGCACTACGGGGAGATCGTAAGATTTTAAGAGGTCTGGCCATTATCGCTCTTCCTCTGGCGGTAGCACTTCACTCTGTTACTGCCTGGATTATGGGGCTTCTTAAAGCCCGTCCCGGCTGGCACAGCGCTCTTCTTGGGCCTCTGTTTGTGGTCTCGGCTACCGTTTCGGGCCTGGCCCTTGTAAGTTTAGTGGTAGTGCTGGGAAGAAAGCTCTTGAAGTTAGCGATCAAGGATGAGATAGTGAAGGCACTTGGAAGTCTCCTTTTCTTTACGATTCCTATCCTGGGCTATTTTCTCTTTGCTGAACTGTTGACCGTCACTTTTGCCGGAGAACCAGCAGCACTTGGCATTTTCCAGGAGATGGTTTATGGACATTTTGCCTTCGTCTTCTGGTTCAACCTGATCCTGGGATTACTGGTACCGTTTGTTATTCTGGCTTTTCCACGAGCTCGTACCGATTTTGGTGTGGGGATTGCCTCTCTTCTCGTGGTGCTGGGAGTGCTGGCCGAGCGCTGGAACATCACAATTCCTTCCCAGTTGCATGCCGATCACTTCCTCCCTTATCCCCACGGTGTTTATAACCTCACCTGGGTAGAGTACTCCCTGGTCGCAGGAGTTTATGCTTTGGGAGTTCTCTTCTTCGCCATCTGTGCCAAGCTTTTCCCTTTGGTTGAAATAGAAGAAGGTACTCCCCCTGAAGAGAGGGTTCCTTCTCTTGCGGAGGTGAAGAAATCATGAAGCAAGCCCTTTCCCCATCTCCCCTGTTAACCTCACGCCCTGCAGGATTAATAAAGGGTATGGAAGCGGAAGCAAGCAAAGAGTTAGGATGGCTCGCCGCCCGGCGGAGCCTGGTATATAACCTGCTCACCTCTGGATTTTACCCGCCAACTTATGAGTTGGTAGAAGGAATCCAGGAGGGGTATTTTATGTCCTCTCTAAAGGAGAACCTGTTTCCTCCCTTGAGATATTCTCCCGGGATGCTCGCTTTAGAAAGTTTCGCTTTGGAAGCAAGAGAAAAAACACGTTCAGCAATTTACATGGAATTACAGGCCGAGTACACGCGTTTGTTTGTTGGGCCTGGCCCTCCGCTTGTACCCCCTTATGAGTCGATTTATCGAGAAGCCGGGTATATCGTGATGGGAGAGACAACCCTCTCGGTTCTTAAAGCCTATGAAGAAGCCGGAAGAGTCCTCTCTTCTGATCTAAAGGATCTTCCCGATCATGTTGCTGTAGAGTTAGAGTTCCTCACCCTCCTGTGTGAAGAAGAAGCCGCATTATGGCAGAGGGAAGAGACCCTTATAGCCGGAGTGATACGGGTTGAACAGAGCTTCTTAGCAAGGCATTTACTGCAGTGGGTTCCCACGTTTACCAAAAAGGTATCAGAAACAAGCTCTTCTTTTTTCTATCGGGGCCTGGCCCAGGTGATGGTAGGGTATCTCCTGTGTGAGAATGACTATCTAAACACTCTTATTGCTCTGTTAGGAGCAAGTACATAAACGAAAGGCGGCAAATAGCAGGCCATAGTTGATCGAAAGGGATCCGTTGTTTATGGGGAGGTAGTGGAGATGGTATCCTAAATCCTATCCCTACACTGTCTTTCCATCCTTCCCTCACCGTATTAGGGAAAACAGGCAACAAACAAAGGATTGGAACAAATGAAAGTAGGTGTGATTCTGTGTGACTGTATCAGGAGAGAAGGAATCCTTCTGGAGGAGGTTGTCAACGCACTCCAGAAGTATGATTCTGCCCTACAAGTTATTTCCATCCAGGATCTGTGTACGACATTCCCCGAACAGGTGAAACGATTAGCGATCTGGGAATTCCAGGCCATCGTATTGTCCCAATGTTGTCAGGAGAAAAATCCCTCTTCCTTCGCCTCCCTCCTGGAGCAGGTGGGTTTCCAATCGTTCTCTGTAGAACTCCTTACCCCACCATTGAAAAAAGCAGACCAATTTTCGCAAAGCCAGGAGCGAACAGAGACATTTGTATCTCTCACCCTAGCAGCCACCCTGCGGGCCAAAGCACGGGCCGGTCTTACACCAGATCATCTCAAGTCCACCCCACTGCCAGGTAGGCAAACTCTCAGTCGCCGGGACCTCCTCTTCTCTCTTTTACATCGACATTATGAAGTGATCCCTGCTGTAGAGGCTTCTTCCTGTGTGGCATCAACCGGTTGTCGGCTCTGTCTCCCCAGTTGTCCTGAAGGGGTCATTCTCTTCCAGGAAGGGTATGTGTTAATTAAAAAGGAAGATTGTACAGGGTGTGGTCTCTGTCTCTCCATCTGCCCTCAACAAGCTATTCTTTTCCCTCCCTTCAGTCCTAAAGAACTTGATGCTCAACTGGCTCTGCTGCTGAGGGGTGGAGAGAAGGAAACAACCAAAAAGATGCTCCTTTTTACCTGTCAGCAGATTACCCCGCACCTTGGAAAAGGTTTAGAGCGAATGATAGCTCCCCTTACCACTTCTTCTTTACAGATCCTCGATCTTCATCTTCCCTCCCTGGCTCTTCTAAGCCCTTTTCTACTCCTTAAGGCACTCTCTTTGGGAGCGGCTGGAATTACTCTTTTGTGCTGCACTACTCAAACCTGTGCCTGTCATAATCCTCGTTTCCAGGATATGCTCCACTTCTCTGAGGCTCTCTTTGCAGCGTTGGGTGTTGAAGGATCAAGGCTTTGTTCTTTAAATATCGGAGAAGGATCTGAAGAGGCACTTTCCCGAAAGCTTCAAATATTCCTCGAAACGTTAGAACAATCCTCTCTTCCCTTTCCTCAAGGAGAGCCTTTACGAAAGGCCCTCCTTGCCACCTTTGATCTCTCCTCCCTCCTCAAAGTCCTTCTAGGTTCAGTTTCCCCAAAGCATGAGCGACTCGTTGAGAAGGAGGCTCCCTTGGGTCTTCTTGCCCTTCAAGGACCTTCCTTCTGTACGTTCTGTGGGATTTGTCCAAGTGTCTGTCCCACTCAGGCTCTAACCATAGAAGAGGAAGGAAGAGAATATAACCTGAATTTTGCTCATGCCTCCTGTGTAGCTTGCGGGGAGTGTGTTCGTCAGTGCCCGGAACAGGTATTGAGTCTTGAAAGAGGGCTCGATTTTGAGCTTCTGCAAAAAGGCCCCTTCTCTCTAACTAAAGACGAAATAATCTATTGTCGAGAGTGCAAAGAAGAGATCGCTCCAGCAAGAATGCTTGCGAAGGTACAAAATAAACTTTCAGAGAAGAATTCCCAACAACATGTGCTGGCCCTCTGTTCGACTTGTCGCTTGAAGAAAAGCTTAAACCGTTTAATAAAGCTTTAACTAGAAAGGAGCAAGTTATGCAAACCCCTTACAGCTCTATTTTAGCTTTCCTGGTTAGTTTAATTTTATCCTTGACCATCTCTGCGGCAGAGGAAAAGAAGGAAGAGACCCCAAAAATTCAGGTTATTCCTGGATTTGCAGATAAAATAACTATCACCGGCTTCGTTCAACTCCAATACACAACCAGTACCGTGGACGATACCGTAAGTAATTCCTTTGAAATACGTCGGGCCCGCATAGGAGCTATAGCTAATTTTAACGACTGGATTACGGGACGTTTTGAACTGGATGGAGCTCCCAATAAAGATGGCACTCAACCAGGTATTCTTCGAGATGCTTTTTTGAATTTAGGATTTGAGCCGGGCTTCCAATAGTGTCGTCCAACTCATCGCTGATACGGCCTATCCAACTCCCATGCTGACCAGGGGCTGTGGCTGATAGGGGAGATGGATTATAGCACTATGAGACGTAATCAAGTAACGATAGATGGCAACGAAGCGGCTGCCTACGTAGCCTATAAGACCAATGAGGTGATTGCCATTTACCCCATCACACCCTCCACGCCTATGGGTGAGCTTGCTGACGCCTGGGCAGCTGCGGGGGAGAAGAACATTTGGGGGGTTGTACCTGTAGTACAGGAGATGCAGTCTGAAGGGGGCGCAGCCGGTGCTGTCCATGGGGCACTGCAAGCAGGTTCCTTAGCCACCACTTTCACAGCCAGCCAGGGCTTATTGTTGATGATCCCCAATATGGATAAGATTGCTGGTGAACTGACCAGCACGGTCTTCCACATTGCAGCCCGCTCTCTAGCCACTCAAGCCTTGTCCATTTTCTGTGATCACAGCGACGTAATGGCGACCCGGGCCACTGGCTGGGGAATGCTCTTCGCCAATTCAGTACAGGAAGTGATGGATTTTGCTCTCATTGCCCAGGCCAGCACCTTGGAGGCTCGGGTGCCCTTTTTGCACATTTTCGATGGCTTTCGCACCTCCCATGAGGTGATGAAGATCGAAAAGCTGTCGGAAGAAGACATCCTGGCCATGATCGATGATGATTTGGTACGGGCTCACCGCTTGTGCAGCCTATCCCCGGATCGACCGGTGTTACGTGGTACTGCGCAGAATCCGGATGTTTACTTCCAGGCCCGGGAGGCCGTTAATCCCTACTATCTGACCACGCCCCTTATTGTGCAGAGGATCATGGACAAATTTGCCGCGAGGGTAGGCCGCTCATATCACCTGTTCGATTATGTGGGTGCGCCAGACGCAGAACGGGTGATGGTGCTGATGGGTTCTGGCTGCGAAGCCGCTGAAGAAACCGTTAACGCTCTGGTAGCCCAAGGGGAAAGGGTAGGTTTACTGAAGGTGCGCCTCTATCGCCCCTTCTCGGCTGAACATCTGGTGGCTGCTCTACCCGCCACGGTTAAAGTTATTGCTGCTCTGGACCGCACCAAGGAGCCAGGTAGTGCTGGGGAGCCCCTCTACCAGGACGTAGTCACAGCCATCTTTGAGGCCATGACCAACGGCACAGCCCCTTTCCCTGATATGCCTCGGGTGATTGGAGGTCGCTATGGCCTATCGTCTAAGGAGTTTACACCGGCCATGATCAAAGGTATCTTCGATGAAATGACCAAACCCACGCCTAAAAGCCATTTCACCATTGGCATCTCAGATGATGTGACCTTCACCAGCTTGGATTACGATCCCAACTTCATAACCGAACCGAAAGATGAGGTACGAGCTGTGTTTTGGGGCCTGGGCTCCGATGGTACAGTGAGTGCCAACAAGAACACCATTAAAATCATTGGTGAAGAAACACCTAACTACGCCCAAGGTTACTTCGTCTACGACTCCAAAAAGGCTGGCGCCATTACCGTGTCTCACCTGCGCTTCGGCCCCCGACCTATCCATAGTACCTATCTGATCCAGCAGGCCAACTTTGTAGCTGTCCACCAATTCAGCTTCCTGGAGCGCTATCCTGTGCTGGAAAACGTCGAAGAGGGCGCCATCTTCCTGCTCAACAGTCCTTACGGCCCAGACGAGATCTGGGATCATCTACCCAGGCCAGTCCAGGAGCAGATCCTCGCTAAAAAGCTCAAGATGTACGTTATTGATGGCTACAAAGTGGCCAAGGCCCTCGGTTTAGGTGTACGCATCAATACGATTATGCAGACCTGCTTCTTCGCCATCAGTGGTGTGTTACCACAGGATGAGGCCATTGCCAAGATCAAACAGGCCATCCAAAAGACTTACGGCAAGCAGGGGGAAACCATCGTACGGCAAAATTATGCTGCTGTGGACGAGGCCTTGGCCCATCTTTATCCAGTAAAGGTACCTGATCAGGTCACCAGTGTTATCCCATTACCGCCGGTGGTGCCGGCTGTTGCTCCGGAATTTGTACAAAAGGTAATTGCCGAGATGATCGTCGGTCGGGGTGACAAGTTGCCGGTCAGTGCCTTGCCAGCCGATGGGACCTATCCTACTGGAACCGCTCAATGGGAAAAGCGCAATATCGCCTTAGAAATCCCTGTCTGGGAGCCAGACCTCTGCATCCAATGCGGCAAATGTGTATTGGTCTGCCCCCACGCTTCCATCCGTGCCAAAGTGTACGACGAGAGCATGCTGGCCCATGCACCAGAGACTTTTAAGTCTGCTAATGCCCGTTGGCGGGAACTATCGAACAAAAAATATACGCTGCAGGTAGCGGTAGAAGACTGTACAGGGTGCAACTTGTGTGTGGAAGTTTGTCCGGTGAAAGATAAAATGCAGGCATGGCGCAAGGCCATCAATATGCAACCCCAACGACCACTGCGGGAGCAAGAGAGAAAAAACTGGGACTTCTTCTTGAGCTTGCCGGAAGTTTCCCGGCATGGGATCTTAAAATTCAACAGCGTCAAGGATGTACAACTCTTGCAGCCGCTCTTTGAGTTCTCGGGAGCCTGTGCTGGATGTGGCGAAACCCCATATTTGAAACTGCTCACGCAGCTTTTCGGAGATCGGGCCCTTGTTGCCAACGCTACGGGTTGTTCCAGCATTTATGGCGGCAACCTCCCCACCACGCCCTGGTCTCAGAACAAAGAAGGTCGAGGTCCGGCCTGGAGTAATTCACTCTTCGAAGACAACGCCGAGTTTGGCTTAGGCATGCGCCTGGCCTTGGACCGGCAGATTGAATACGCACGTCAGCTGGTGAGTCATTTTCAAGATCTCATCGGTGCAGATCTGGCCATAGCCCTGCTGGAGGCTGATCAATCTGACGAGTCTGGAATCGAAGCCCAACGCCGGCGCGTGGCAGAGCTGAAAGCTAAACTAGCCGGTGTGAATCTGCCAGCAGCACGGGATCTGTTGAGCCTCGCTGACGTTTTGGTCAAGAAGAGCGTATGGATTGTAGGTGGCGATGGTTGGGCTTATGATATCGGCTACGGCGGCCTGGATCACGTACTGGCCAGCGGCTATAACGTTAACGTGTTGGTGCTGGACACCGAGGTGTATTCCAACACCGGCGGCCAGGCCTCCAAAGCTACCCCACGGGGCGCGGTAGCCAAATTTGCTTCGGGAGGCAAGACCTCTTCTAAGAAGGACCTGGGCTTGATGGCCATAAGCTACGGTAACATCTACGTCGCTCAGGTAGCCATGGGTGCCAACGATGCCCAGACCGTCAAGGCTTTCCTGGAAGCTGAGGCCTACGAAGGGCCTTCATTGATTATCGCCTACAGTCACTGCATTGCTCACGGCATTGATATGGGCAAAGGCATGAGTCAGCAAAAACTGGCGGTCGAGTCCGGTTACTGGCTCCTCTATCGCTACAATCCGGCCTTGAAAGGGGAAGGCAAGAACCCACTTCAACTGGATTGCAAAGAGCCGAAGATTCCCCTGAAAGATTATATTTACAACGAGGCCCGTTACCGCATGCTGTTGCAAAGTGATCCTAAAGTCGCCGCCAAGTTACTGGCTGAAGCTCAGGAAGTAGTCAAAGAGCGCTGGCATTTTTACGAACAAATGGCGAAGAGATAGAAAAGAGTAGAGTATAGAGATAGGGGTAAGGGTGTTGAGTCTTCCACACTCCTGGACTCCTACGCTCCCTTCTGGATAATGAATCTTTCTATATACTATGTAGACATGCTGCAGGATGTGGAGAAGGAGCGTTTCCTTTCCTGTAGCCATGAATCTGACTAAGGAGGAACTAAGCTATGTCAAATAAACTACCACAACCCGTTGAAGAGTTTAAGAACAACTATGCCGATGTGTGGAATGCTTTCACGCAACTAGGTGATCGCTGCCACGAAGCAGGGCCCCTGGATGAGAAGACCCGACGTCTCGTCAAACTAGCCCTGACCGTTGGTGCAGGGCTTGAGGGTGCAACACATTCGGCTGTGCGCAATGCTCTGGCCGTTGGGATTGAGCCCAGAGAGCTTCAACACGTTGCAGTACTGGCCGTCACAACGCTAGGTTTCCCCGCTACCATACGTGCCTTAATGTGGATCAGTGACGCTATTAAGTCGGAAAAACAACAATGAGGTAAACGCCCCTTACGATTCAGAAATCCCAGGTTATTAGTTCAACTTGAAGATGACAGGAAGTTCTATGGTAGCAGGAACAGATATTCCTTGTCGCTGGGCTGGTGTAAACCGCCACCCGCGAATAGCCTGTACTGCTGCCTGATCCAGAACTGAATATCCGGAGCTTTCTTTAATCTCGATTTTCCCGGTGTTTCCATCAGGAAGAACCTGTATGATTAAGAGTACGGTTCCTTCCCATCCAAATTTTCTGGCCTCACGGGGATACTCAGGGCGTGGATTATAGCGTGGAACAGGATCGGTCAGCGAGTCAAATTTCATACCTGCAGAAGAGGAGGGTTCCTTTGGTTTAGTTTCAGCAAGCGATTGACCTGCAGGCACAGGAGAATCCGTGCCTACATGGCTGGTGGTTATACCAACCTGTTCAGGGGGCAGATAACCTTTCCCCTCTCCAGGAATTGTTTCTAGAATCTTTGACCCGGAGTCCTCAGGGGGTGTTTGAATGATAGAAGTTGACACCTCTTTGGAAACTTCCTTGTCAGAAGGAATGATTTGTTCTACCTTTTGAGTCAAGGTTTGCTCAATCGGTTTATATGGAGGCTGAACGGGCGTAGTCGGTTTTGGAGTTGTTGTTGGCCTGGGTTTCTGCGCTTTTTGAGCCGGTTTAAAGTTCTTGACTACAGCCTTCTTTGCCTCTGGAGCGATTTCTTTTACCGTTGGAATCGGTTTGGAGGGCATAGGAACCTGTTCGGGTTTCCAGATCTCCGGTTTCACCAGAGGTTCTGGGATCATCTGATTTGACCTATCCGGTTTTTCCAGGACCTTGGATAATTCCGGGGGTTTTGGAGGTAACAGGGCTTCTTCTAGAACCGGAACCATCTTCTGGCCTCTGGATTCAGGTTTGACAGGTTGGAAGGTACCCCCAACAAATTGCCTGTCCTGAAAGGGATGGGTTACTTCAGGTCGAGGAACAGATTGGAAGTCGAAATCGAGCGGTCGGGGGAAAGAAGAGGGTTGATTCGACCCGGATTCTAGGGGTCTTGGAAGGATCTGTACTTCTTTATTATCCCCGACCCCTTTTTGCTCTTCGTTTCTTAGAGAAACTCGTATTTGAATGGCTTGAGGTTTTTGCTGATCGGGAATCCACGACTGGCTATTTAAAAAGACGATAACGCCTATGTGAATTAGAATAGAGATAATCAGAGCAATTTTCATAGGAGTTGTACCGAATCTCCAAAAAGGAATTAATGAAATCCCTGAGGAATACGGGTGGAAACAGTTAAATCCAAGACACCAGCTTGCCTCGAGATATCCATCACTTTAACGAAGAGACCGAAAGGTACCCCTGCATCGGCTTTAAGGACCACGGCGTTATTCGGTTTATCGGCTAAGCTCTTCTGGAGATACGTCTTCAAATCCTCCCAGGAAATCGGTTTAGTGTTCAGAAATAACTGATTATCTTTGGTCAAATATATCACAACAGGCTCTTCTGCTTCCTGTACATGGGAAGATTGAGCTTCTGGTAGGTTTACTTCCAGACCCGGGTCAAGGCGCATAAAAGTGGAAGTCAGAAGAAAAAAGATCAGCAAGAGGAATACCATGTCAATCAAAGGAGCCATATTCAGGCTGTTTTCGACCCGCTTTCTCCTGGTAAACTTGATCATACTCCTGTCCTTTCAAGGTTTGTAGTAAGTCCATGCTATAGTTCTGCATACGAAACGCATATTCATCGACTCTTCCTTCAAAATAATGATAAGCCAGTAAAGCTGGAATGGCTACAATCAAGCCAGCAGCCGTGGTTAACAGAGCTTCCCAGATACCACTCGCCAAAACACTGGGATTTACCTTTTCGCTTAACTCGGCTACCTTCATAAAGGCTTTGATCATACCAAATACGGTTCCCAATAGGCCCATTAAGGGGGTTATATTCCCAATAACTTCCAACCCTCGAAGGTATCGGGACAGGTCTCTTAGGTACCAAGACCCAAGGACCGAGATCCTTGTTTCGATATCTTCAACGGATCGGTGACGGTTATGGATCACCTCTTCAAGAACCCGGGCTACAATACCTCGAGATTTTTGGCATAATCTTATAGCCTCTTCGAATTTATCCGCAGCGATTAAATCCCTCAGTTTAGGGATCAAATCCTCAGAATAACTTCTGGCCCGGTGAAATCGATACATCCGTTCAAGAACAATGGCAACGACCAGGATGGAACATAACCCGATAGGAATCATTAAGATCCCGCCTTTTATGATCAATTCAATTAAACCATTTCCGTGTATTATAAAGTCCCTCATCTTACTAAGGTTGAGGGTTTAGGGTCTAAGGTACTTGACCCTGGATCCCAGACCCTACTTCCTAAAACCCTAGAAGTCATTAATTCTCAGGTACAACTCATTTGGCTCAACTCCAGAATCTTTTCGATCTCGGTCTGGTTCCTGATCTCCTACTTTTCATTCCTTTCCGGGAGGGCAAAAACCAGGATGTCATCCCCCAGGGGAGATCCCATAAGGGTATTTCCTCCGGCGGCAACAGCAATATATTGAACCCCCTCTACCTCATAGGAAATAGGTGGAGCGTTTACACCGGCCCCACACTGAAACCTCCAGAGGAGTTCTCCGGTCCTGGCATCAAAGGCGTCAAAATATCCATTTCCTTCGCCCGTAAAGACTAAACCACCCGCCGTTGCCAGAGCCCCACCTACCATAGGTTGCTCGGTTTTTTTCTGCCATAAGATCTTTCCCGTAGAAGCATGAATAGCTGTGAAGGTTCCGGACCGCTCTTCTTTAGTGGGTATAAAGAATGTATAACTTTTCCAGGGTTTGCCTTCTTCAGGTGTTAGGGTCTTGGAAATAAATCGGGAAGGTATCCGGACGGCAGAAATATAAACCGCCTCCGTTTGAGGACTATAGGCCACCGGGGACCAGGTGGCACCTTCAGCACCGGCGGGTGTAATGCGGACCCCTTCGGGGGTAGGTTTAGCAAACAAGTTCTCTTGGGGTAAAAAAGGTTCTGATTTCAGCAAGAGCTTGCCCGTCTGTCGATCGTGGATATAAAACCACCCTAGCTTACTTGCCTGCCCAACGGCCTTGATTTTTTGTCCGTTTATTGTTACCTCCAACAATATAGGAGGACTGGCTACATCGTAATCCCAACGGTCGTGGGGGACCTGCTGATAATACCATTTGAGTAAACCCGTTTCCACATCCAGAGCTACTAAGCTCACGGTATAAAGATTATCTCCGGGACGGGTTGTGTCATCCATCTGAGGAGAAGGGTTTCCGGTTCCCACATAGAGCAGGCCCAGTTCTGGATCTACTACAGGACTCGACCAGATGGAACCTCCCCCCACCTTCCAGGCATCCGGGTATTTTGGAAACGCTTCCTTTTCTGCTTCAATATCCCGGTGGAGATCATAACCATCCGGTGTTGTAGTTCGCCACTCCCCCTCCCAGCCCTTTTCTGGAACACTATACCACCTCCAAATCTCCTTTCCACTTTGGGCATCATAGGCAACTATGAGACCGCGAGAGCCGTGATCTCCTCCTGAGAGCCCACCCACCGAAATGATGGTTTGATCCCCTTCTTTGAGCTTTAGATGTAATCCATAGCCGGCACCTGTGGTCCCTATAATGACTTTCCCCTTATAAACCAAAGGGGCTATATTGGCACTGTATCCTGTAGCTCCTATAATGGTTCCTCCCTGTAACTCTTTGTCTCTCAGCAGGGGCTCTGGCACCTCACTTTTTCTCTCTCCAGGGTATGTGATCTCCACATCCCATATGACCTTACCAGTCTTTTGATCCAGGGCGACCAATCGGGCATCGATGGTTGCCATGTATACCTTCCCATAACCTACAGCAGCTCCCCGATTAGCAGGCCCGCAACAGAACTTCTCCGTGCGAAGTTTATGTTCATACCGCCAGATTTGCTTGCCGGTTCGGGCATCTAAGGCAATAACATGATTATAAGGAGTGGTAATATACATCACCCCATCCACCACCAAGGGGTTGGTCTGGAAAGATCCTATCTTCCCTGTCTGATAGATCCATCGGAGAGTCAGGTCCTTAACATTATGGACATGGATCTGATCGAGGGGACTATATCGCTGATTCGCATAGTCCCGCCCATACAGGAGCCAATTTTTTTTATCCTGATAGGCATTTAATAAGCGGTCATCGGTCACTTCTTCGCCTTGAGCGCTCTGGAATAATTGTAAGCTAATCAAGCTAATCAAGATAACTGCCAGATAACCAAGCTTTCTCATCATATTTCTCTCCTCCTTATAAGCAGGAATTGGTCAGCTAGAGTTTGAAACGATTAGAAGAAAGAATAGCCTAAATGGATTCCCCCATATACGTTGAAACCCGGTGCCGGTTCGAAAAACCTCCCCCCTCCGGCGTTAACGATCACATTGGCGTTATATTCCTCATCAAATAAATTGTTCAATCCGATAAAAGGAGAGAACTCCCAATTCCCGGAGTGCTTCATGTATCCCAGGCGTAAATCGGAAAGCGTATAGGCGTCACTCTTTACGGTGTTAGCATTGTCTACAAAAACTTCATCTACAAATAAAACGTTCCAAACCCCGTATAACCCTGAAGGATGAAAATAAGCAATTTCTCCGTATATCTGATTTCTAGGAATTCCCGGGATTTGGTTATCATCGAACACGCCATCTGCTGTCCGAAACTCTTCAAAAAAGAAGTCTGAATAGGTATAAGCTCCAGTGAGGGTGAGACCTTTAAGGAGTTCTGCCCTAAGACCTAATTCCATTCCATTCCGTGTCGATTTTCCTGCATTCTGATAAAAGGTACGACCTGGAAAGTCCGGTAATTGAAAGGGAATCAGTTCATCCTTAGCTCGAACGGTAAACACGGCCAGTTCGTAATGTAACTTTCCTTTGAAGCCCCCTTTAACCCCTACTTCGTAATTGACCGCGGTCATAGGTTCCAGATCCGGGTTAAACCCTCCGGCTCCTGAAGGGTTGGCAAATTCTGTGGTAGTTGGAGTTTCAAAGGTGGTTGAGATGTTTCCATACAAATTGAAGGAAGGGGAGTGGCTGTAAAGCAAACCGATCCTAGGGCTGAATTTATCCAGAGTTCGGTCCCCGGAGTTGTCCCCGTCGGACAGGAAGTGATCTTCCACCTCAAATTGGACTCGATCATATCGACCTCCCAGGGTCAAAGTCAGATTTTCCAGGAAACTAAACTCATTTTGGATAAACGGTCCGACAGTGCTAACCTTTTCAGTTTGGTCAAAGGTTAAACTGCCACGCTTTCCGTTGTCATTGTTAAACCGCTGACGATCGTCATTTTGATGCTCCAGGTCTATCCCAACTACCAGCCGATTTTGTTTGCCGAAGATCTGACGGGAGTAGATGTATTTGACCCCCCCTCCCACCACAAATCGTTCCAGATCTACAGCCCCTCCGCTCTGAAACGGAAGGTTACTATCCAAAGATCGGGAAGTATAATAGGTAGTGGCCGTAAGTTCATGGTTTTGAGTAAACTGGTTTCGGTAGACCATACCGACCCGTTCCTGGTTTACTTCTTCTCCAGCATCAAATTGTAGATTACGGCTACTGGCCTGCCGGCGATCTGAGTCAACCTGAGCCTGGGTCAGGCCACCTGGGCTATCTGAAGTCGTATCAACAAAATTAACCAGTGCCGTTAAATTGGAAGTCTCATTAAGGGTAAACTGAAATTTACTGTTAAATAATATATTCTCCGTTCCACTATGCTCTCTCCATCCATCCAGTTCCAGACGGGTTAAATTAACCAAATAATTCATGACCCCCCACTCACCTCCAGATTTCAATCGATATTGTTGAAAGCCAAATTCTCCCAATGAGACCCGACTTTCTAGAAACGGTTGCTCCGGTCCACTTTCTGTAAAGACACTAATTACACCCCCAGATGCATTTCCATAGAGGGAAGAAACGGGACCTCGAATAACCTCGATCCGTTCAGCCGAACCCAGGTCAATGCTATCCAAGTTACCCTGACCGTCAGGTAAAGTTTCTGGAATTCCATCTAACAGGATCTTGATTCCACGGATTCCGAATCCGGCTCGGGCTCCAAACCCTCGAATAGAAATTCGTAAATCCTGAGCAAAGTTAAATCGATTTTGAAAGAGGAGCCCTGGGATCTTTTCTAAAGATTCTTCTAAACCCACAGTCTGTTGACCGAGTTGAATATCCTCTTTTTCAACAATTCCAATCGCTGCGGGAACTTTAATCAAGGGTTGTTCGATTCGTGTCGAAGTAACGATAACAGGTTCCAGTTTAGTCGGTTCTTTTGGTGCTTCTACCGCCTGAATCCTTAAGGGCTCAATCCCTAACATAACCATCCTCATAATCAGAAGAAATAGCATACATGGATTAAAAAAACTTTTCCTCATCTCTGAGACCTCACTTGTTTGCCCTTCAGAGTACAGTTACATGGAACTGCCCTGTTTAAGGGTAATCGCGTAGAACACCCTTACAAATTTGGTTAATGGTAAGGTTATAACCTGGTTATATAATGTGTAGCTTGGTAGAAAATTTCGGCACTTTTAAATGTAAACGTGCTTCTCATCTACTATGGTCTGGAAGGGAGATCCGCTAAGATCCCTAAACGACTATAGTCTGGAAGGGAGACTTGCTCTTAGCCCTATGCGACTCATAGATGAAGCAGGCAAATCCCTCCCTTCTGAAAAGCAACAACCATACCAGCAGAACAGAAAGGGATGAGAAATGTTTAAAAGACGCTCTACATGGGGTCTCTACAAGGGAAGATAAAGGGATAAGAGAGGGGGGGGAGAAGGGCAGATAAATTGGTTGAAATAAACCAATGGTTTATTTCAACCAATTTTGGATTATATGTCTTAAAATCATACAATTTGTAAGAAAATCATCAAATGCCGGGTATTGATAACATTAAATCTGACCAAGACCCTCCCAACCCGCAGGAAGGGAAAGGATGAGAGGTCAGAAAGGTGTTCTCCTCCTAGGAGGTTATGCGACCTCTTCAACCCAAGTTAATAGAACATTTTCTAAAAGCCCGACAGAGGCTGACCAGACTTAGTTAAGGAACCATTATTACTCTCTTTGGGTTTTTGAGGGCGATAGATACAATAAGGATCGCTTTGCATATAATCTCCTGTCACTGCATAGGCGCGGGCCCGACTCCCACCACATATATGTTTGAACTCACACACTCCGCACTTACCTTTGAGTTGAGAGTAATCTCGGATTTGGGTAAATAGTGGGGAGTGACGGTAAATCTCAGTCAGAGGGCTTTTTCGTACATTACCCCCCACATGGGGTAAAAAACCGCTGGGTTGTACAGTCCCGGTATGAGAGATGAAGACAATTCCTTTCCCATCGTTTACCCCTAATGGGGCACGAGGGATCTGAGGTCGGTTTAGGAAAGACACTAATTCCCCGGGCGTAGTGGGTTTTTGGGAGATTTGTTCAAGGAGCATCTCTACGGGTACACCTATTTCCTGAGCCCGCCTTTGTAAGAGGACCCGCCGGTAATGGTATCCCTCCCGAGGGGTGATATCATAAGAGGCGGATTTACTCAAATCATAAAGCCAGTTGAAGACCCGTTCAAAGTCATTGGCACGAATATTGAGCCTTCGAATTTCAGGACGGGCGGCACGTCCGGTCGCAATTAAGAAGAACAAAGCCCACAGCTTGATACCCCATGGGGTAATCTTATCCACAATACGAGGTAGGTCTTCCAGGCTATGTCGGGTAACGGTGGTATGAATTTGAGTTTCAATACCAAACTCTCGACACCACTCCACGATACGTAAGGTATGGGCAAAAGAACCGGAGACACCTCTGAATCCATCATGAACTTCAGCAATACTCCCATCCAGACTTAAAGCAAGACGAGTTAGACCGGCCTCAGCCAGGCGTTTTACGACATCCTTTGTAACCAGGGGAGTTGCCGAAGGTGTCATGGCAACCCGTAAACCTTCATGACTAGCCGAAGCAACAATTTCATAAATATCAGGCCGTTTGAGGGGGTCGCCTCCTGTTAAAATGAACAAGGGGTAAGGCCAATTAAATTCCTTAATCATGCCGATGAGTTTATAGGCTTCTTCGGTTGTAAGTTCGAAAGGGTTACGTTGGACAACCGCATCGGCTCGACAATGAAGACAGGCCAGATCACAGGCCCTTGTCGTTTCCCAAACCACTGTAAAGGGACGATCATTAAAATCCATAAAGTTATCTCTTCACTTTTGTGATATTTTCCTGAATAACTCCTTTTCCGCAATCTACGTTGACAATCACTCTAACCTTTTGTGATATGCAAAAGGCACGCCTGTAATTCTTAATCGTTTAGGTGGCTGGGGTAATTTTATTGTAAATGACCAGAAAAAGCAGCTCAGGTTGATAATAGCCTGAACGGTAGAAAGCAGTGAAGGACCCGCTAGTTCCTTCAGAGAATCTGTCTTTTGTCTTAACTTCTGACGATATTAGATAAACTTTATAATTATTAAGTTTTGGTCGGTATTGTAAGATTTTAAGACAATCTCCTGAAATTTTTGCCTTTCGGTAAAGCGCACGATATATCCTTCCTAAACCTGATTGGATATTGATAATCATTTGCATTATGAGCCTCTTGCAAGGAGATATCAAGATTTTGTAAAGTCTGGCATATTCATTGCGATATTTTCCTATCAAAGTCATTGAGCAAAGTCCTTTCCAAGGGCGAACAGGAAAAGGTTATTCTTTCAGAAGGAGGAAAGGCAGGCTGGGTTTAGGGTCCTGATAAAGGGATTAGAGTGGTTCGCCGGGTGACTGGAACGATTAAAAATCAGTTTTGACCTGGTACAGCCTGAAGATAAGACTGAATGAAAAGAAGGTTTGAGGAGCCGAGACTCGCTCCTACATGCGGGGCGTGTTCGTTATTGGTACTCTCTGCCGAGGCAGTAGTTTTATTCAATCCAGGCAGAAGGGTCATAGAGTGGAACCCAACCGCAGAGAAACTTTACGGTTATGGACGTAAGGAAGTTCTTGGGAGGTTGTTAAAGACGGTACCCAGGGGCAGGGAAGAAGAGTTTAAGATGCTCATGGATAGGGTCAAAAACGGTGAAAAGGTATACGATCTTGAAACTAAGAGACTGGCAAGGAATGGGGAGGAAATAGATGTAAGCCTCAACCTCTCATATTTCCATGATCCCCAGACTCACAAACCTTATTTCATAGAAGTAACCAAAGATATCCGCGAGAAGATCAAGCTAAGACAGTGGTTGATTGAAATGGAAAAACTCACCTCAATGGGTAAGATGGCTGCTGGAACCGCCCACCACTTAAATACTCCTTTAACTTCAATGCTCCTTAGAGTTCAGATGATAAAGGAAAGATTTCAAGATCCGCTACTACAATCGGAGCTTGATAGGCTGGAAGGGGGAATAAAATTTTGCCAGGAGTTTGTTCAAAAGCTCCTTCAGTTTGCACGTAGAACGAGCATGGAGAAGAAAAGCACGGAACTTAGAGAGTTGGTGGATTCTGTGATCACGTTCTTCAAGCCCACTTTAAAGGTTAGAAAGGTCAATGTTATTTTGGATGAGAAAGAGTTGCGAGGTAAGAGGATCCTGGCAGATCGAAGCCAGATCGAAGCCCTGCTGTCGGCGATTCTCATGAACGCCATTGACGCAATGCCTGATGGAGGTGAAATCCGGGTAGCCTCTAGGCTCGTGAATTCAACCCCCTTCGATCCTGCTCAGAACAGGCCCTTCGACTTAGCTCAGACCAGGTTTCACCAGGCTCAGGGTAACCCTCAGATTGAGATTAGCATAACCGATAACGGCATAGGTATATCCGAGAAACACCTTCCACATATTTTTGAACCATTTTATACCACTAAGGAGTCTGGGAAGGGGACCGGACTGGGTTTATCCATAGCTCAAAACATTGTCCGAGAACATGATGGTTCGATAACAGTGGTTAGCAAAGAAGGAAAAGGGACTACGGTTAGTATCCGTTTTCCACTTTTCCAGTATGAAAATTTAGAGGGTAAAATCAATGGAATTGCCTAAAATTTTAATTGTTGATGACGATAGAGAGATGGCTGAGACCCTTGCTAACCTCTTCGAGAAGAACGGATATGTTGTTTCTGTGGCTCTATCTGGAGGGGAAGCCCTTGAGATCCTCAAGACCGGGGGTAACATCAGTCTGGCATTGGTAGATCTCATGATGCCGTTGATCGATGGCATTGCCCTCATGGAGAAGCTCAAGGAGGTGGACCCCGATATAGCCGTCATTCTCATGACCGGATATGGCACCATCCAGACAGCTGTTGAGGCCATAAAGCGGGGAGCCGACGATTTCATCTTAAAGCCATTTGATAAGAATATGATTCTGAAAAAGGTAGGACGGGCTGTGGAGATGTGTGAATTGAGAGAGAAAGTGGCCAAGCTTCAGGATCAGGTGGATAGCATATCGGGGTTTGAGGAAATCGTTGCTATCTCTAGGAAGATGCGAGAGGTTGTTGACAAGGCTTTGGTAGCCTCCCAATCTGACATCCCTGTGCTGATAATCGGTGAGACCGGAACCGGCAAAGAGATTTTGGCAAGGGCAATTCATCGCAGGAGTCAGAGGAGGGATAAACCCTTTGTGCCAATCAATTGTGGAGCACTACCTAAAGAGTTGATCGAGAGCGAGCTTTTTGGATACAAGAAGGGCTCTTTTACAGGGGCCATCCGGGATCATAAAGGACTTTTTGTATCGGCTACCGGAGGGACTCTATTTCTGGATGAGATCAGTGAGATGCCTAAAGACGCTCAGGTTAAGTTGCTTCGAGTACTTCAGGATGGGAGAGTGCGAGCCATTGGAGATACCCGAGAAATAGAAGTGGATGTTCGGGTTTTATCAGCTTCTAATCGACCTGTGGAGGAGCTTAAAGGTCAGTACCTTCGTAAAGATCTTTATTATCGGATATCGACGTTGACTATTGTTATTCCCCCCTTGCGGGAGAGAAGGGAAGATATACCTTTGTTGGCGGAAAGGTTTGTGAGGAAATATGGAGAGAAATATGGACACCGATTAAGGATAGAAAAGGAAGTATTCAGCCTTCTTCAAGACTACCCGTTTTACGGCAATGTCCGGGAGTTGGAAAGCATGATAGAGGGAATTATTGCAACGGCCGGGGAGAAAAAAGAGAGCCTCACGGTGCAGGATATTAAAACGATATTTAAGAAACATAAATCAGAAGGAGACTTTGAACAGGCAAGAGAGGTTACTCTTTATGGTACTTCCGCGCTTTCCCTGGAGCAGGTGGAGAAGTTTGCCATTGAACAGGCTTTAAGGGTGGCCGGGGGGAATAAATCCAAAGCGGCTGAGATATTGGGTATCTCCCGGGACTCGCTTTATAGGAAGATAAAGCGATACCGTATCCCTTTCTGACCTTTCACTCTGGTGAGACTATCGGATAAGTTTTATCTATATAAGTAAGTCAGGAAATAAACAAACAGGCGAGCAACAAGCTGGTTGAAGTAGAGGCAGGATGATCCTATTTGCCTGTCTTGCTATGGACACAAGCCAAAGGAGAACCATAATCATGGAAGAGAGCATTAAGACCTACTTTGAAAAAGACCATAACCGTTTAGATGAGCTTTTTAGAAATTTTCAAGAGCTTAAAAGGGTGGATTATCCAAAAGCTAAAGAATTCTTCAAGGAATTTAAGTTTGGCCTGCAAAGACATATTGTTTGGGAAGAGGAGATCCTTTTCCCCCTGTTTGAACAAAAAACCGGTATGGCTTACAGTGGCCCCACCCGGGTCATGCGGATAGAACATGAGCAAATAAGAAAACATTTGGAAGCGATTCATGAAAAGGTTCAAAAGCAGGATCCTGATAGTGATGAAGAAGAGCAAATGCTTTTATCGGTACTCTCTTTGCATAACCAAAAGGAGGAGTATATTCTTTATCCCGTGATTGATAAATCACTCTCTGATCCGGAGAGGGAAGCAGTTTTTGCCGCTATGAAGAATATAGCTGAAGAGCGTTATAAGATATGTTGCAGAAATCTTTCAAATGGATAAATTTGAAATGAGGAGGGAGATGGATATGAACAACGCTAATAACTATGATCGGATTCTTTCACTGTTGGCCATGGGGATTCTTGTTGCCCTCGTGGTGGCCGCTATTGTTCTTTATAATCTTGGCAATACGAATATTCCCATTTCTGCACAATCTTCAGATAAAGAGGTGAAGACTTTATCTAAGTCGGCGGGTTCTACCCTTGACACGAAGGGTACTGCAACTACTGGGATCCACGAACATGCCTTAGGACCGCCGAGATCTCCGGATGCAGGTGTGAAAACTGTATCCCAGCCTGCAGACTCTGCCTCCAGGAGTGGAGAGAATATTTCTGCTACAGAGAAAAGTCCTACCTCCTACACGCCCAATGTTACCTTCACATTGAAGACGAGCCTTGCCGAGGAAAAACTTGTCTTTATCGGCGTAGGAGGAGCCATTGATGGAGTTGTGAATCCCACCCTGCCGGTTATGTTGGATAATGTGGTACAGGTCACATTGATTAACGGGGATGGGGTTTTACATGATATTACCTTTCCCGATTTTAATGCCAAGTCTGAAGAGATTGCCCGTAAAGGAGCCAGTAGTGTGATTACATTCCGGGTGACTAAGAAAGGAGAGTTCCCTTACTTTTGCTCATTACCCGGGCATCGGCAAGCTGGGATGGAAGGTAAAATCGTTGTTGGAGAAGCCGAAGAAATCATTTCTCCTGCGGGTGTAAGCGTCGTTCGTAATCCCACTGATTTACCACCTCCAATTGGAGCACGTCCTGCCCAGACAGTACGGGTAGATCTAGAAACTATAGAGCTGAAGGGGCAGTTGGCAGAGGGTACCACCTACACTTACTGGACTTACAATGGCAAGGTTCCAGGCCCCTTTATACGGGTACGTGTGGGCGACACAGTGGAAGTCCATTTGAAAAACCATGGAGATAGCCGAATGATCCACTCGGTAGATTTCCATGCAGTGACCGGCCCCGGCGGAGGTGCAGCTGTAACACAGGCTCCTCCCAACACAGAGAAAGCCTTTACTTTTAAAGCGATGAACCCAGGCCTTTACGTCTATCACTGCGCAACCCCCATGGTAGCCCATCACATTGCCAATGGGATGTACGGTCTTATCCTGGTAGAACCGGAAGGTGGTTTACCTGAAGTGAACCGTGAGTTTTATGTGATGCAGGGTGAGATTTATACTCAAAATCCCTTTGGAAAACATGGGTATCAAGAATTCAGTGTGGAGAAACTCCTGGCGGAAGCGCCTGAATACTTCGTGTTGAATGGAGCAGTTGGAGCTCTCACCAAGGAATATCCTATGCAAGCCAAGGTAGGGGAGACGGTACGTATCTTCTTTGGCGTCGGAGGTCCCAACTTTACCTCGTCCTTCCATGTGATTGGCGAAATCTTTGATCGAGTTTATAACCAGGCATCCCTCACGGTTCCTCCCCTGACCGATGTGCAAACAACGCTGGTACCACCCGGGGGGGCAGCCATGGTAGAGTTTAAACTGGAAGTTCCTGGACGTTACATCTTAGTGGATCACGCCCTCTCGCGGTTAGAACGGGGTCTGGTAGGTTTCCTGATGGCCGAGGGGCCGGAGAATCTTGAAGTATTTCATAGATTAGGAGATTAGGACCGGAAGGCGCTCAGAATATTGATGAAAAAACTCAACAGGCCAGTTCCCTTCACTAGATTTTGAGCTTGTATTATAAGGATTACCCTAACTGCTTATGCCCATTCTGATGGAATGGGTTGTATAACCTTTAGTAGGGGCGACCGGCCGGTCGCCCCTATTAATTTGAATATGACAGTCTCTACCAGATTTGGTAGTACAACAGGATAGGGGGCGACCTACCAGATTGCCTCTCTGATTAAAAGCAAGGCCGACATGGACAGATATAATCCTCTGACGGGTAGAGATCTCACAAGCCATGTCTCTCCAGAACCCCACCATCGTACCCGTTTTCCCCTCATGGCCTTGGGGATATTCTCCCTGCTGGTTGGACTGGGGACAGGATTCGTACGTCTGGGTTGGGAGTTGCCTTTCCTACAGCCTGCCTTACTGTCGGCCCATGGTCCTTTGATGGTTTCCGGATTCCTGGGAACCCTTATTGGCTTAGAGCGGGCGATAGCCTTGAAGCATCGTTGGGTCTATGCAGCGCCCCTGCTGACTGGTTTGGGAGCCCTGGCCTTGATCATCGGGTTACCAGGTTTACCTGGCCCCTTACTTATGACCCTGGGCAGTTTAGGACTGGTAGTTGCTTCTGTGAAAATCGTCTGTCACCAACCCACCCTCTTCACAGTTATTACAGGACTTGGGACGTTGGTTTGGTTGATAGGTAATATCCTGTGGCTCACCGGCTGGCCGATTTACCATATTGTCTTCTGGTGGATCGGCTTTCTGGTATTGACCATTGCTGGAGAGCGACTGGAATTAAGTCGCCTCCTTCTCCTTTCTCGAAGGATTCAGGGAGCTTTTCTGTTAGCTGGCAGCCTTTTCCTGATCGGGCTTATCCTGACCAATATCACCTATGATATCGGAGTACGTCTGGCAGGAATAGGTATGGTTGCTCTGATGTTATGGCTGCTGCTCTACGACATCGCCCGGCGCACAGTACATCACAGCGGATTAACCCGATTTACTGCCATATGTCTGCTGTCTGGTTACGTCTGGCTGGGAGTGAGCGGACTGCTAGCCCTACTCTTCGGCGGAGTTGTGGCCGGGCTGCATTACGATGCCATACTCCACTCTACCTTCCTAGGTTTTGTCTTTGCCATGATTTTCGGTCATGCTCCCATCATCTTCCCCGCAATAATAAGATTACCTGTACCTTTTCGGTTGGCCTTTTACGTCCACCTGGCCCTGTTGCACTTTTCACTGCTCTTGCGAGTAATTGGGGATCTGTCCGGCTGGTTACCGGGGCGTCAGTGGGGTGGGCTGCTTAATGTAATTGCTTTGCTACTATTCCTTGTAAACACGGGCCATGCTGTATTAAAATCGACCAGTAAAACCTCACATCATAAATAGAATTAACTTTACAAAGCACTATAATAAAGTCTAATATACAACTTAGACAGTATTTATATCCGTTTAGTAAGTGTAGCCTCATCCCTTCAAAGGGGGGACTTACGACACGTCTTCCTTACTAAAACTAAGATGGGAACTGGTAATTTTGTCTTCCAATAGGAAAAAAGGTGGGGTTAAAAAAGCGATGGGAGGGTATAATGGAGAATCTAAATCCTATAAAGGTTTTATTGATTGAACATGAAGAGATAACCAGGGACATCGATATCTTACAAGATAGAGTTGAGATGGTTCTTCGACAGGCTCAAGATAGGGCTTTAGGCTTTACTCCCAACGAACAAGAACTGGATGAGATGATGGAGCTGGCTCGTTGCCTGTATAACAAGATCCGCTCCCATTTTTATAAGGAGGAACAGGCGTTATTTCAGGTCATGGAGGATAACCTATTCGATAGGAGATGTACGACCATTATGCGGGATGAGCACAGAGAAATCCTTGAGCGTGGTTTTCAGTTACTTGGCATATTCGGCCATTGGAAGGATAACTTATGGGAGCCAGAGAAGGTTTCAGGGCTCCGACATCCTCTATTTGAATTCATTAACTCACTTAGATCCCATATCCGCAGAGAAGAGCAGATACTTTATCCTATGGCCCAAATCTGTTTGAACGAAGAGCAGATAAAGGAAATAAGCCGAAGAGTTAAGAGTTAAAGTTAATGGAACATCAGTCAGGCTTTCAGGTTTCCCAAGAGGGGGATACAGATCCGCATGAGCCCCGTTAATTTGTTCCGTCAGGGACAGGTCTTACCCCTGCAGGTGGTCTCAGGGAGAGTTGGTGTTACCATTATTAGGTCTCAGATTTCCAATTTGAGCGTTGACTAACATCTTTGCATCCAGAACCATCGCCCCTTCCGGATAGAGGGCTATGGGATTCAAATCTATTTCCTTGATCAGGCCTGTTGCTATAAACGTAGAAATGGTAACTATAATCTTTAGGAGAGTCTCTTTATCTACAGAGGGTCTTCCTCTATAGCCTTCCAAGAGCTGATAACCTTTAACCTGCTTAATCAGCCAGAGTGCTTCTTCTTCAGTAAGAGGTGCGAGAGCAAAGGCTACATCTTTAAACAATTCAACAAAAATACCTCCCAGGCCGAACATAACAACAGGACCAAATAGCTCATCCTCTATACCGCCTACAATAACCTCAAGTCCCTGGGGAGCCATTTCCTCTAGAAGAACACCTTCTGCGTCCTTTATTTGAAGAAGTTCTGTAACAGCTTTTTTCAACTCACACGCATTCTTTAGTCCGATTCGCACTCCCTGAACATTACTTTTTGAAGAGATCTTTGTAGAGGAAACCTTAGCTACGAGGGGGTAAGAAAGATCGACCCTCGTGGAAAGCTGTTCTGCCATTTCTTTACTTACAAATAAACCTTTTGGCACAGAGATTCCTGCTTCTTTCAAGAGTCCTTTCACCTCATGTTCCAAAAAGACCGTCTTACCTTTATTTTTTTCGATAAAGTCCTTTAGCATGGTGATGGATTTAAAAGCGCTTTTAATCCCCGTACAGCTCTTTCCGGTGACGGATAGACGGGTATTCCGATTTTTTCCAGAAGAAGGGTTAATTTTCTGGATATACTATCGTAGGCGATATGGGAAACGATGGGTTTAGGTGTATTTGTTTTAAAGTCTTTTAACAGGTCTATAAACCTTTCTGTAATTCCAGTAACCCCTGTCAGGGAAATAACGATAAAGCCATCATAATCCTCTTTGAGTTCATGGAGTGCGGTTAGATAGTCTTCATCTCGGGCATGGGCGGTGAGATCTAGTGGATTGTTGAGTACGCAGAAAGAAGGAAATAAGGGTTTAAGGATTTTTAAGCTCTTCTCTGGTAAGGGAGCTACCTCTAGCTTCTGCCGCATACACTCATCTGCTGCCAGTACCCCAGAACCGCCTCCATTAGTGAGAATGAGAACGCGCTGACCTGGAGAAGGTTTTTGATAGGAAATGGCTTTGGCTGCGTCCATCAGTTCGTCAAAATCTTCCACTTCCTTTATGTTGAACTGTCTCAAAATGGAATGGAATACTTCGTATCGTCCTGCAAGCCTTCCCGTATGGGAGTAGGCTGCGACCTGGCCTCTTGAACTTTTTCCTGATTTGAGGATTAACAAAGGTTTCTTTTCGGATAATAGGCGGGCTCGATCTATAAATTTTCTTCCCTCTTTTACCGATTCTATATAAGAGATCACAACCCTTGTCTCGTCATTATTGGCAAGGTATTCATATATATCTGATTCATCAATATCCACTGCATTACCGTAATGGATAGCCCTGGATAAACCGATATTCGTCTTCCGGATCGCTCCAAAGAGACAACTTAAAATCGCACCACTCTGAGAAACTACGGCTATATTCCCTTTTTTAGGCCTTTTTAATCTTTCATAGGAAAGGAATAAAGTATCCAACCTCTGGTAGGGGTTGTAGATACCAATACAGTTGGGGCCGAGGATTCGAATGTTGAGTTCTCTGGCTATATGCAAGATCTCATCCTGACGATTTTTCTCCCCGATTTCTGCAAAGCCAGAGCTTATAATAATAACACATTTCGCCTTGTCCTTATGGGCCTTCAAAATCTCAGGTACCTGGGGTGCTGGCCTTATGATAATAGAAAGATCAACCGATTCAGGCAACTTTTCCACAGATGGATAAGCTTTCAGGCCCATCAGATAGGTATAGTTTGGATTAACCGGATAAACTTTACCTTTGAATCGAAGCAGATTTTTCAGTATAATCCCACCGAATTTTGCCTCTGTATGGGCTGCTCCAATAAGGGAAATGGATTTTGGGTTAAAAAGAGATTCCAGGGGATTCATGCGCTTGCTATAAATAATAAGGTTGGGTCTTCAAGATAGCGGATTATCTTTGTCAAAAACCTTGCTGCCTCAGCCCCATCGGTTATTCGATGATCAAACGTCAAGGAAAGGGGTAGAATTTTCCGAATTACAATCTCTCCTCCTTTTACCCATGGTTTATCGGAGATCTTCCCGGTACCCAGAATAGCTACATCGGGGTAATTAATAATAGGGGTTGCAAAGGTTCCACCTAAATTCCCATAGTTCGTTATGGTAAAAGTGCTTCCTCGCATTTCTTCCAGCCGGATCTTTCTCTGTCTGGCTTTCTCACCCAGATTATGGATCTCTTCAGCCAGCATCAAGATCGTCTTTTTATCTACCTCTTTGATCACAGGAACCATTAATCCGTCCGGAGTATCTACGGCAATACCTATATGATAATATTTCTTGAGAATAATCTTTCCTTCTTCCTCATCTATGGAGGCATTAAAAAGAGGATGTTCTATCAAGGCATGCTGTACAGCTTTTATAAAAAAGGGTAAAAAGGTTAAATGAATACCTTTTTTAAGAAGAACCTCTTTTTCCTTTTCCCGAAGATTCCATAAATCGGTCACATCGGCTTCGTCCATGCTGGTTACATAAGCAGTTGTTCCCTGAGATTTTAGAAGGTTTTTGATCAAGGTTTTTCTTATCCCTTTAATTGGCCTTACTTCCACAGGCCCATAGAGGTCTGTGACCATTTTTTTAGCCTTTTCGGAGGCCTGGATCACATCTTCTCTCGTAATACTTCCCCCAGGACCAGAACCCTGAAGGGTTTCTAGGTTGACGCCTAATTCTTTAGCCAGGGCCCTGACGGCTGGAACGGCGAGGACTTCCTTTTCTTCTTCTGGAAGTACACCTACCACTGAAACAGATTCTTCGATAGCTTCTATAACCTCATCTTCTTTTCCAAGGATCATCAAAACCTCCCCAACCCGGACAACCTCACCTTCTTTTTTACTGAGTTTCAAAACCTTTCCTGCTTTAGGCGATGGAACTTCCACAACTGCTTTATCTGTTTCGATTTCCAAAACAGGCTGGTGCTCTTTAACAAAATCCCCTTCTTTGACCAGCCACCCTCGGATCTCACCTTCTGTGATTCCTTCTCCTAAGTCCGGTAACGCAAATTCAAAAGCCATTCTCCACACTCCTTTAATATTTTATGATGTCTTCCATGGCCTTTCTAATCCGTTCTACGGTGGGCAAGTAGAAATCTTCTAACTTAGGTAAAGGCATGACCACATCATAACCAGTAACCCGTAGAATGGGAGCTTTTAGATAAAGCATAGCTTCCTCGGCCAAAGTTGCCGATAGTTCTGCACCAAACCCACAAGTTTTAGGAGCTTCATGTACGATGATGACTCTTCCGGTCTTTCTGGCTGATTTAAATAGAGTTTCTTCATCAAAGGGATGAAGCGTCATTAAATCGATCACTTCAACATCATCATAACCTTCTACAGCCTGTAAAACCTTATGGAGCATGCTTCCCCATGCAACCAAGGTTATATTTTTACCTTCCCGAACAATCCTTGCCTTTCCAAGGGGAAAGGTATAGTCTCCTTCCGGAACCTCCTCTTTTATAAGACGATAGAGTCGGGTGGCTTCCAGGAACAGAACAGGATCTGGATCTCGTATCGAAGAAATCAATAACCCCTTTGCATAGTAAGGTGTTGAAGGTACTACTACCTTTATTCCCGGCATATGACAAAAGAGGGCTTCCGGGCTCTCTTCATGGAGTTCCGGGGCCTTGATACCCCCCCCATAAGGGGTTCGAATAACCAATGGGCAGGTATATCTCCCTCTCGAACGAGAACGGATACGTGAGGCATGTGAGAAAATCTGATCTAAGGCCGGATAGGTGAATCCTACGAACTGGATCTCTGCAACAGGTTTTAATCCATAAGCGGCCATACCAATAGATATACCCAGAATACCGGATTCTGCAAGAGGTGTATCTATCACCCGTTCCGAGCCGAATTGTTCCCAAAGTCCTTCGGTAACACGGAATACTCCACCATTTTTTCCAACATCCTCGCCCAATATCACCACATCTGGATCTCGCATCATTTCTTCTTTTAAAGCCAGGTTTATGGCTTGAACCATATTTAACTGAGGCATATCAGAAATCCTCCATTTGCTTGAGTTGTCGGAACGTAGGCTTTGCGTAAGTATAGGTGAACATATCCTCAGGATGGGGGGGTTCTACAGATTCTGCAACCTTTACAGCCTCATCGATGATCTGCCTGGATCTCTCTTCGATCTCTTTCTGGTAAGGCTCCGTCCAAAGTCCTTTTCTCTCCATGAATAATTTCAACCTCAAAATAGGGTCTTTAAGTTTCCACATTTCAACTTCTTCTTTAGATCGATACCTCGTAGCATCGTCTGCTGTGGTATGACTCGACATTCGGTAGGTAACACATTCGATAAAGACGGGACCTTCACCGCGTCTGGCTTTCTCTATAGCGTCTTTTGTCCCTTTATAGACTGCAAAGATATCATTTCCGTCCAGTTGGATGCCTTCAAAACCGTAGGCGTAAGCTTTCTGAGCAAGGGTTTTGGCGGCAGTTTGTCGTTCCCTGGGTAGGGATATCGCCCAGTGGTTATTCTGACAAATAAAAACAACCGGTAGTTTGAAGACCCCAGCCATATTAAAAGCCTCGTGAAAATCACCCTCGGAAGTAGCTCCATCTCCAAAGTAAGTTATCACAGCTATGGGATCTCGCTTATATTTTGCAGCCATAGCAGCTCCTGCGGCATGGAGCATCTGAGTTCCTATGGGAACACAAATAGGAAAGATATTTAGATCCTTGGGCGCTTTAAGGCCTCTTTCATCCCCCGCCCAGTACTGATAGAGCTGATGAATAGGATAACCTAACGTCATGTAAACCCCCATTTCCCGAAAGGACGGAAATATCCAGTCGGATTTCTTGATAGTGAAAGCACTCCCTACTTGAGTCGCTTCCTGCCCCAAAATAGATGCGTAGGTACCCAATCTCCCTTCCCTCTGAAGATCTATGGCACGCTGGTCAAAGGTCCTGGAAAGAATCAATAGTTCATACATCTTCTTTATCTCATCGGCAGATAAGGAAGGCATTAGAGACTCATCAACCTCACCTTTTGGATCCAGGATCTCCAGGCGTCGGATTTCAAAAGATTCTAAAATTTTTTCCGGCATGTAATTTCCCCTCTGAATTTATCAACTTCGTCTTAACTCCTCATTACTGAGGTAACGCAATTAGTATACCAAGCTTTAAAGCCTACAAACAATTTATCCCGGCTGTTTCTGTACGACCCACATGATAGTCACCCTGTAAAGTTAATCCCGACAAGCTCAACATTCCCTGTTTGTACTAAACCCCTTCGATAAATTCAAGAGAGGACTCGGTAAGTAGAAGAATATTCGTCCTCTAAAGGCCTGTTCCGAGCTTATTGAAGAGCTCAAAGTGAACAGAGGAGAGGTTAGGTAGATTGGTGTATCTGGGTCTTTATTATACTTTATCGTCTTAAAATCCTACGGTAATGATAAAAGATCTTTGTTTATAGGCTTATTCATAGTCGTCAGAAATTAAGACAAATTACAGAAAAGTTAACTTTTAAAAACTCTTCTTTTAAAAGGAACATAACTTCTTAAGTAAGAAACAAAGGACCTTCTAATCAAGGAAAGAAAATTGCAGAAGGTATTTCTAAAACAATGACATTGGAGTATATCTGAAAAGTATTTAATAAGTCGATGTAAATCTTATCCGCTCCGGATAAGATAAACTTTTCATACTTGAAACTAAATAATCTCTATGGAAAGAGGTAGTAACTTTTCAGACATATTTAATATCAATTCTGATCGAATATGCCGCATAGCCCCCTTGAGGGGTGACTAATCGATCACCCCTACGTATTTTGAATACGACATTCTCCATCAGATTTGGTATTATATAACCAAGAGGTAAATTATGTTTCGGAACAATTTTGAACATCTGATTTATATTCCTATAAATTCTGTTGGACTCGAAGGTATGCTAGATATTCCTGCCGGGGCACAAGCTATAGTGGTATTTGCCCATGGTAGTGGCAGTAGCCGACATAGTCCCAGAAACAATTTTGTCGCCAAAGTATTACGAGCAGAAGGGCTGGGTACTTTGCTGATTGATCTACTAACTGAAAAAGAAGATGTTACCTATGAAACACGGTTTGATATTAGCTTGCTGGCTAAGAGGTTGGAAATTATTACCCACTGGTTAAAAGAGCAATCACAAATAAAAGATCTTGCCATAGGCTACTTTGGAGCCAGTACAGGGGCTGCGGCGGCTCTCCAAGCAGCTGCTATTCTAGGCCCCATCATTGGGGCTGTGGTATCACGGGGAGGTCGTCCTGATCTCGTAATTCCCATACTTGATCGGGTTCAAGCGCCTACCTTGTTGATCGTTGGAGGTTGCGATGACATTGTCATTGAGCTCAATCAGAAAGCTTATGAGTACCTGAGAACAGAAAAACAATTAATCATCATACCTGGTGCTACGCATTTGTTTGAAGAACCAGGTGCCCTGGAGGAGGTAGCTCGCCTGGCGGCTCAATGGTTTAAGCAACATCTCTTGAAATAGGTAGCAGCGGATTCATGACTACATCTTATATTATTCACCATGTTTATTGCTTTTTAGGCACGTTTTATCTCCACGTGCGTTATTACGCATAACCTACCAGGACCTTTCCCCGACGTGGGAAGAAAATCAGGGGTCAGGTCCCTTTTTGAAATATAGCTCCAGCTATTAATAAACCCCATCTAAGGCTGTGGTGTGCCCTCCCTTCTAGATGGAAGGATAGGGTATTCGATACGGGGTTGTTCTCCGGTTTAAGAGAGCTATAATGGCTTCCGCTTTTACTTGAACAATCCTATCAACTGTTCCCGGTTCAAATAAAGGTACATAATTCCCATGACGATATAAGCTGAGGTAGCCAGAATCATAAGAATTCGTGTAATAGGATGAGGTTTAATCCATTGAGGGAAAACTCTCGGTAACATCACATAATTAAGATAGACAAGTCCAGGACAGAAGAGACCCATAGCCAGAAACGAAGCAACTCCTCGAATCGTGATCAAGACGCCAGGTTGTGCCATAACCATAGTGGTCATCGTTATTACACTGAAGATACCCAGAAAGATGTAATACCAGGTACGAAAATGAAGCTTTTGAGCTCCTGGGATGTTGGCATAGAAAAAATCGGCTTGAACACGAGAAAAACCATCTATATTCTGTAGCCAGGCATCGCAAAGAAAGGCTGCAGCAACAATAAG